>JBAUYE010000265.1:0-4283 GCA_049584615.1 Candidatus Sulfotelmatobacter sp. | reverse complement strand
CATCCCAGGAAAAAGCCGCGCAGCTCCCAATCGCGAGCCGCGTGGGTTCGAACCCGGGGCAGGTTAAAGTTAGGATATCGCTCGCGAGATCAACCTTCGAGTTACCGAAGTACCGTGAAAAATGGGAAGTGGGGGACGCATGGTTCGACGGTACTTTTGTAGAACCGCGTGGCTTGATGCGAAAAATACGGCTCACCGACGTGACCTTTCGCCGCGAGGCGCGTTTAAAGTCTGTTTGGAGGGAGATGACAGCGCGAAATAACAACTGCCGCGCTTCGGGCCGAGGCCGGTTGTCGTCAGGGACTCATTCGTTTATGCTGAAGGCCTGCGTGGACTAGGCACACTCCGCTGTCCGGCACGCCGCTTCTTTCCTGGGGTTCGACTGGGTTCGGCAATATGACTTTGACCCGATTCGTCACCAAAAACGCCCTCCGCAACAAGCGCCGCAGTATTCTGACGATTGCGAGTATTGGGGTTTCGCTGCTGCTGCTGACCTTCATGATGACGCTGTGGCAGGGTTTCTATATCGACAAGGGCAGTGCTGAATCGACCCGGCGGCTGGTAACGCGGCATCGCGTGTCGCTGACTTTCAACCTGCCTGGGTTCTACCGGGAAAAAATTCGAGCCATCCCGGGAGTGGTCGCGGTCGTACCCAATTCGTGGTTCGGCGGGTTATATAAAGACGATAAGCCGGAGAACTTCTTCGCGCAGTTCGGAACTGATCCCGACGAATTTCCCAAAGTGTACCCCGAGATGCAGATACCGCCCGACCAGCTCGCGGCGTGGCAACGCGACCGTGCCGGCGTGATCGTGAGTGACGAACTGGCGCAGAAATATGGCTGGAAAGTTGGGGATCGTATCGTCTTACAGGGCACGATCTACCCCGTGAACCTGGAACTCACGATTCGTGGCATCTTCCATTGGCCGACGACGAACAAAACGGTCTATTTCAACACTCTGTATGTGGAAGAGGCGGTGCCAGGTTTCAAGGGACGGGCAGGCACTTTCAGCATTATGTCGCAATCGCCCGATGACGTGGCCAAGATCGCGAGTGCTGTTGACGACATGTTCCGCAATTCTCCGCAGCCCACCAAGACCGAAAGCGAGAAAGCGTTTGGCTTGAGCTTCGTCAACATGCTGGGCAACGTGAAAGCTTTTATTCTCAGCATCTGCCTGGCGGTTGTCTTCACCACGCTTTTGGTCTCTGCCAACACTATGGCGATGTCGATTCGCGAACGCACCCGCGAAGTGGCTGTTCTCAAGACCCTGGGGTTCGAGCGGCAGACCATCCTGGGGCTTTTCGTGGGTGAAGCCATGTCGCTTTCGATTGCGGGTGGCCTTTTTGGTTGCGGCTTCGCTTGGCTGCTTCTGACCATGATGAAGCAGTCGCCGATGGGCTTTTTCCTGGCCGGGATGAAGGTTACGCCTGGAACCTTGGGTGTGGCCTTAGTCGCAGCGGCCCTCGTCGGGTTCTTCAGTTCGCTGGTGCCCTCCTACCATGCATCGCGAGTGGAGATTGTGGAAGGGCTCCGGCACATTGGTTGAATGCAGCAGGTTGAACAGATCAGGGTGAACGAAGCGGGTTGAATTTATGACGCTGAGCGGTTTTGTGATGCGCAATACATTTCGCAACAAGCGGCGCAGCGCGCTGACGATGCTGAGCATCAGTTTTTCGCTGCTGTTGCTGACGCTGATGATGTCGATCTGGCAGACGTTGTACATTGACCGTTGGGGGACGGCACTTTCGGCAAGGCGACTGATTACGCGCGATCACGTCTCGCTGTCATTTTTTCTGCCGGGCTATTATGGCGATAAGATTCGAAGCATCCCCGGGGTGGTGGCGGTAGCACCGATGACATGGTTTGGGGGCCGCTACAAAGATGACCGGCCAGAAAACTCTTTTGCGCAGATGGCCACCGATCCCGACGAGTATCCGAAAGTCGCAGCCGACAAGATCGTTCCACCGGATCAGGTGGCAGCCTGGCAGCGCGACCGCGCCGGAGCTTTGGTGGATGTAACGCTTGTTGACAGATATGGTTGGAAAATTGGCGATAAGATCACGCTGGAGGGAACGATATTTCCAGTCAATCCCGAACTCACGATTCGGGCTATCTACCACCGGGATCCGCCGCAGAATACGCTGTATTTCAACGCCAAGTATCTGGAAGAATCCTTAGCGTGGTTTAAGGGGCAGGCCGGTTGGTATGTCATTCAGGTGTCTTCACCGGACGACGTGGCGCGGGTCTCAAGTGAGATTGACGGCTTGTTTAAAAATTCCCCTCAAGCCACGAAAACGGAGAGCGAAAAGGCTTTCCAGCTTTCGTTCGTGGCCATGCTGGGCAATGTGAAGGCCTTCATTCTCAGCATCTGCGGTGCCGTGGTGTTTGCCATTCTCTTGGTTTCGGCCAATACCATGGCGATGTCGGTGCGCAGCCGCACGCGCGAAGTGGCCGTGTTGAGGACATTAGGCTTCACGCAGGGGCGCGTGCTCTCGCTGTTCGTGTTAGAGGCCGTAGCTCTGGCGGTTGCCGGTGGAGTAGTGGGCATCGTGGCAGCGGCCGGATTAATCCGCTTGTTAACGCAGACCCAGAGAGCGATCGGCATTCCGGCGGATATGAGAGTCACGCTACCCGCCGTGGGGCTGTCATTGCTGGTGGCCGCAACAGTAGGATTTGTGAGCGGTTATATTCCGGCGTACGGTGCGTCCCGGGGAAACATTGTGGAGGGGTTGCGCCACATCGGTTAGTTGCACCACGTTAGTTATACCAGGTTAGTTTGAGAGTGAATTTATGGCGATACCGATTCGCTACAACATCCGCAATTTGAAGCTCCGCAAAGGGCTTACCATCATGACCGCGCTGGGCATTGCGTTGACAGTCACTACCGCGATCTTCCTGATGGCGCTGCTGGCGGGCCTGCAGCGGGCATTTGTTTCCAGCGGCAACCCTCTGAACGTGCTGGTGCTGCGCAAAGGATCGGAAGCGGAGTTGTCGGGCGGCTTTGACGCCGCGCTGTTTCCCACACTCAAAGTTCTTCCTGGAATCGCAAAGGATAGCCACGGCGAGCCCATGGTCTCGGGCGAATGGGTGGTGGTGATCGTGCTCCCGCGCAAGGACGGCACCGGCGAAGTGAACGTGACGGTGCGGGGCATGATGCCCGATGGTCTCGAACTGCGGCCCAGCGCGAAACTGATCGAAGGACGCTGGTTCCAGACCGGGCAGCGTGAGGTTGTCGTGAGCAAATCCATCCGCTCGCGGTTTTCGCACGCCAACATCGGCGACACCATGGAGTTCGGCAAAGGATCGTGGAAAGTGGTGGGGGTATTCGACGCCGGCGGTTCGGCATACGAATCGGAAATATGGAGCGACGTGAATCAGATGGCGTCGGATTTCGACCGGCAGGGCGGGTACTCATCGGCCTACTTGCGGGCGACTGATCCCATCGCCGCCGATGCGCTTACGAAGCGGGTCGGCGATGACCAGCGTCTCAAGCTCGAGGGGGTTCTGGAAACGCAATACTACGAGAAGCAGACTAGTTCGGGCGCTCCCATCAAATACATTGGCATCGTGGTGGCGATCATCATGGCGATTGGCTCGAGTTTCGCCGCGATGAATACGATGTATGCAGCAGTGGCCTATCGCGGGCGTGAAATTGCGACCCTGCGGGTGCTGGGATTTTCGCGGCCGGCGATTCTGACGTCGTTTGTTTTGGAGTCACTGATGCTGGCTTTGCTGGGAGCGGTGGTGGGAATTCTGCTGATGCTGCCCTTTAACGGGATGCAGACAGGAACGTCCAATGCAGTGACATTTAGCGAAGTGGTATTCAGCCTGCAGATTACGCCGCTGGTTGCCGGCGCGGCTCTCGCGTTCGCGCTGATTATGGGACTGTTCGGAGGATTTGCTCCGGCCTGGCATGCGGCGAGGCAGAATATTCTCACGGCATTGCGAGGCTGATTTGTTCTTTTTTGATTGGCAATTGCGGAAACCAGGGCAGCGCGCTTTTCGTATTCGTTCTTATGCCGATTGATGCTAAACACGAAGACTTGCAGAGCTTGCGAATCGACCGCACCGGCCACGGCGCCGGCAGCGGAGAGCCGCCCGTGTGGGCACGCCGCTACATTCTTATCGGGATCGTGATCGTAGTTGTGCTGAGCTTGTCCGCGCTGGGGTACCGGCTGCTTTCCCGCGACGTCCCGGAGGTCGAGGTAACGCGCGCTTCCGCGGAGAACAGCGACGTGGGCGGCACCGTGCTTTCGGCTACCGGCTACATCGTGGCTCATCACA
>JBAUYE010000264.1:0-14308 GCA_049584615.1 Candidatus Sulfotelmatobacter sp. | reverse complement strand
GTACCGTAATCTTGGCTTCTTCGCCTTCTCCTTCTCGCTGGTAGACCGTTCCCTCGCCATATTTGGGATGGCGAACCTTCTGCCCGGGGCAGAATCCGCGCTTGCCCGTAGGCTCTGCGACCGGCGCTTTAGGGACAGTAAACTTCTTCCCGCGCGAGGCAAAAAACTCGGCAATGTTCTCGATGGAGTTGTAGGGCTTGGCTGGCGTTGTGGGACTCTGGCGGGCCGCCGGCACGTCGCGGCCGCTTTTCCAGCTCGAACTCTGGTCTTCATCTTCGTAGGAATAGTGAACGTCCGCATCGTGGGCCGCATGGCTGCGCCCCGCTGGACGGCCGATGGCGGCCGTCCCCACATGGCTCGCGCCCATTCCAGCCCTGGTTCGGCGTCCTCCCAATTCTTCAATCAACTGGATCGGCACTTCTTCCAAAAATCTCGACGGCACGCTTGCTTCCGGCAAATCGGTACCGTACCGGCGTCGATAAACAGCGCGGGTCAACATCAGCTGATCCATGGCGCGCGTCATGCCTACGTAGCACAGACGCCGTTCTTCTTCGACATCGTCCGGTTGCAGCATGGTGCGCGAGTGCGGGAACAGTCCCTCTTCGAGGCCGCTGAGAAACACCAGTGGGAACTCCAGGCCCTTGGCGGCATGCAGGCTCATCAGCGTGATCTGGGAGCGCTCGTCGTAATCGTCGGCGTCGCTGATGAGAGCCGCGTGATCGAGAAACTGATCAAGCGATTCGCCGCGATCGCGCGAGTCCATGGCAGCGTTGACCAACTCGCGCAGATTTTCGATGCGGGAAAACGCTTCCGGCGTATCCTCTTCTTCGAGCAGTTTGATGTAGCCGGTACGATCGATCAGGAATTTGAGCAGGTCAGCCGTCGAACTTGTAGCGCCAGTATCTTGCTGGCCTGCGGGGGGCTGAGATGCCGACTCTTCTTCTGGTAAAACAGCCGGCGGGACGCCGGCGCTACTGTCGCTGACGCTCGCACCTCCAGCGTAGGCTCCACCGAAGTCGAACGCTGTGTTCTCGAATTCGTTCGGATCGAAAGCAGCCGCATCTTCTCCGTCAGGCGGTTCCGTCTCAGCTTCGAGTGACGCGGACGAGGGCGCCAGCGCTACATCCGTTCCCGCGCTCTCTTCCAACCGCTCGACAAACGTCCCCGCCAGCATCGCCTGCGCGTCCACAATTAACTGCTGGAAGTTCTTCAGCGTAGCCAGCGCGCGCGGCGGCAGGAGTTGCCGTCGAATGGCTTCCCCGGCAGCGCCCCACATCGATAGCCCAGTCTCGAGCGCCAGGCGTTCGAGCGTCTCAATGGTGCCTTTACCAATGCCGCGAGTCGGCGTATTGATCACGCGCAGCAGTGAGATCGAGTCATCCGGATTCTGGATGACCTTGAGATACGAAATCATGTCTTTGATCTCAGCCCGCTCGTAAAACGAGAATCCGCCGACCACTTTGTATTTCAGTCCGTAGCGGCGCATGGCTTCTTCAAACAGACGCGATTGGGAATTCGTGCGGTAGAGCACCGCGGCCCGCGGCGTTTCGCCATGCTGCGCGGCCTCGCGCAGATATTTCGCAATGTGGTCGGCAGCAAAGAGCGCTTCGTTTTCGCCGTCCGGAGCCTCGTAGTAGCCGATCTTCGTCCCGCCCTGCCGCGAAGTCCAAAGATTCTTGCCCTTCCGCCGGATATTGTTAGCAACCACCGACGACGCCGCCTCAAGAATATTCTGCGTGGAACGGTAATTCTGCTCCAGGCGAATAATCTTTGCCTCGGGAAAATCTTTTTCGAATTCAAGAATGTTGCGGATGTCCGCGCCGCGCCAGGAATAAATCGACTGATCCTCATCGCCGACGGCGCAGACGTTATGCCGCGTCCCCGCCAGCATGCGCATGAGTTCGTACTGCGGACGGTTCGTATCCTGATATTCGTCAATCAGCAGATATTGAAAGCGGCGGTTGTAATACTCGCGCACCGGCGCGGCAGTCTTAAGCAGGCGCGTAGCTTCCAGAAGGAGATCGTCGAAATCGAGAGCGTTGGCCTTGCGCAGCTCCTTGCGATACTCCTCGAACAGATGCGCAATCTTCTCGGTCTTGGGATCGGCCGACTGCAGGTAAAGCTCCTGCGGATCGAGCATGTGATTCTTCGCCCAGGAAATCCGCGAAAGCACGGTGCGCGGCGTCAGTTGCTTGTCGTCAAGTCCAAGCCGCTTCATCACCGACTTCACCACCGATTGCTGGTCACTCTCGTCGTAGATCACGAATTTCTTCGTATGCCCAATCGGCGGCTGCCCAGGCGTAGCCGAAGGAATCTGCAAGGCCTCAATATCGCGGCGAAGCACGCGCACGCAGAACGAGTGAAAGGTCGAGATGACCGGCTTCGCGATACTGAGCCCGCCGACAAGCTTCTCGACGCGTTCGCCCATCTCGGCAGCGGCCTTGTTGGTGAAGGTCATCGCCAGAATCGACTCCGGCATCACTCCCATGTGTTCGATCAGGTAGGCAATGCGGTAAGTGATGACGCGCGTCTTGCCGCTCCCCGCGCCCGCGAGGATCAGCACCGGCCCCTCGGTAGTTTCGACGGCCTCGCGCTGCTGCGGATTCAGTTGATCGAGAAAAGACAATGCGGAAGTGGCTCCGGAGCTGATGATTCAATTTTACAGGGGTTTCGGGATTTGCGAATTGTTCCCAAGCCGGTCGGATACCGTCAGATCACCCAAGCCCCCATCAAATGCCCCAACCCTCCGCGCACCAGCAGCCCATCGTCGCGACCCTTGAAGTACCGCGCATTCAGCTCTTTGCCCTGCAAAAATTCCGTGCGCCGAAATCCCATCCCCTTCAACTCGTCCTGCAACTTCTCGGGATCGAAGAACAGCTGAAACGGTTCCCCATACCTGGCGACGCGCTGAGACAACGCATCCAGCGCCTGTCTCTGCCCCGGATTGAGCAGCGCCGGATCCACCGCAAAATCAAATACGACTCCGCTGCCCGCAGGCATTTTCGCAATCAAACTCAAAGTCGACATGCAGGCATCGCGAGTGAGATAAGGAGTCACGCCCAGCCAGGAGAAAAACGCTGCCGCACTCAAGTCGAATCCAGACTGCCGAAGCCCCTCCGCCAGCGTTTGTCGTTCGAAGTCAACGGGCACGAAAGTTAAAGTCACCGGAATCGCAATGTCCGCCCCCTCCAACTGCTCGCGTTTCCAAGCCTGCGTCGCCGGATGATCCACCTCAAACACCCGCAACCCCGCATGCGGATTGCGGTAAGCAAACGTATCAAGTCCGGCGCCGAGGACCACGTACTGCCTGACGCCGCGCGCCACGGCGCCAGCCAACTCGTCCTCGGCATAGCGGCTGCGCGCCGCCATGAACGCCCGGAACGCGCGCGAAAAAGCATGGTGCTCTTTAGGATTCGTTCGCAGTTCTTCGGCAGCTTCAGACCCAATAATCCGCAGCGCCAAAGGATCGTCAAGCACGCGAGGCTGGTCCAGCAACTGATGCGCCGCCCGGCGAATCGCCACTCGCCGCGCCGTTCTGCTGAATTTGCCTTCTTGCATCGAAGCGCGCCCGGTCCTTTACTCAGTTCCCGCCCGCGCCGCCTTGCACTCCTCACACGGACACACTTCGCGCAGAAGTCTCCACGAGTAAATCCCGAGGTCGTGATCATCGTTCCACTTGAAGCGGATCGCATATTTCCCCATGGCTTCGGCAGAAACCGGCTTGGCAGCAGGTTTGAACATAGGCAGCGCGCCCGGCGCCAGTCTCGCCGGCTCACCCGGCTTCCGCCGAGCCTTTTCGCGTTCTTCGTTGCACATGGCGCAAGGGCAAGCATCGCGGAGATATACGAACCCATAGTGCGAAACGTGGCCGTCGCCCCACTCAATATCGACACCCGTGCCGGTCGTAAGGTTCACCTTAACCGACTTGGGGTCCGTAGCCGCGCTCGGCGCCTGAAGCGGGGACTGCATAAGCTAAGTATCGCATAGCACAAAGCCGCGAATTGTCCCCAAGACCCTGAATCCGGTAGAATAGTAGTTTCCGTCAAGGCCTCTGAAAGGATCTACAGCAGTCATGGCACAACAATGTGATATCTGCGGCAAGAAGCCGCAATTTGGAAACCGCATCAGCCACGCTCACAACGTCACCAAGCGGCGCTGGAACGTCAATCTACGTCCGGTGCACGCTCGCGTAGGCGCGACCACCAAACGCATCCGCGTCTGCACCTCCTGCCTGCGCAGCGGCAAAGTGGTCAAGGCGTAAGCGGATTAACCTCGAGATCCCCGAGCACGCTGACAATTCCTAACGCCCACTAAGAATTCCTCGGCGCTTTCCGCCTGCTCGGCGGTAAACTGTCTCTACTCCACGTTCAGCAACTGCACATCGAAAATCAGCGTAGCGTTGGGCGGAATGGCTCCTGGATAACCCGAGGCCCCATAGCCAAGCGCGGGAGGAATGCGCAACTGCCGCTTCCCGCCAACCTTCATCCCGGCAACTCCTTCTTCCCACCCCTTGATAACTTCGCCGTTGCCGATGGTGAAATCGAACGGCTTCCCCGCATCCACCGAGCTGTCAAACTTCTTGCCGTTAGTCAGCCAGCCGGTGTAGTGCACACGCACATGGCTGCCTTCCTTCGCCTCTGCGCCATTCCCCACCCGGATATCCCAATAGACCAGCCCCGAGTCCGTCTTCACGCCGTCACCCGTGACCTTCGTGGGCGCGCTGGTGTTGGGCTTCCGAGCCGCGCTCTGCGCGAGCACAAACACTGCCGTCAGCCCCAGCATGACGGCAACCCCCACAATATACTTAATCATTCTTGTCTCTCCTTCAATGACACCTTAAGACAGACGGCACAAAGATACACCCAGGTTGCCTGGAATACCCTATGCTCCCCCGTGTCTTTTGTGGTTAGGATTTTTCACGCCAGCGCAATCACATCAATCTCCACCAGCACGTCCTTAGGCAGCCGCGCCACTTCCACGGTCGATCGGGCCGGCGCATCCGAACTGAAATACTGGCCATAAACCTTGTTCATCGCCGCAAAGTCATCCATGTTCTTGAGAAACACGGTAGACCGCACAACTTTACCCAGCCCGCTGCCCGCCGCCTCCAGAATCTCTGAAAGATTGCGCAGCACACGGTCCGTCTGCGCCGCCACATCTCCCGCGACCACTTGCTGTGTGGCCGGATCAATCGCAATCTGCCCCGACGTAAACACAAACCCATTAGCCTTGATCGCTTGCGAGTAAGGCCCAATCGCCTGAGGAGCATCTTTGGTGGAAACAACTTCGCGCATGGATCCTCCGCTGCTAATTAACGCAGATGCACTCCGATGAAGTCAAACCAAGCTGAACCGAGTCGCGCCCGCGGAGCCGGCCCCGTTTCGCTGGCCACTGGCCGCTGGCCACTGATCACTGCTTCCAGACTCAAGTTCCGCCACAACCAGCCGATAGACAGACTAGGGGTCTCCTGTTTCGCGAGACACCCACGCCCGTCGAGAGGCTGAATCAATGGAAGAAGACATGGGGATGAAGTCGACGCTGACCAACGAACGCGTCCTCGGCAGCCGCGGAAGCCTTGCCGGCGACGCCTCGGACTCCAAATCAAAGTTCAAAGTCGGCCTCGCCAGGATCAACCAGGAATTATGGCTGGTGCTTTCTCTCTTCGTGATCGCGGGCCTGTTCAACTGGCTGGTCGCTTCCCACCGCATGATTCTGGGTCTTTACACTCTGCCCACCATCTTCTCGGCCTACGTCTATGGCCGCCGCCACGCCGTGCTCACCGCCACCGCCAGCATCTTCATGGTGCTGATCCTTCTCTGGAGGAATACCGGCCTCTTTGCCGGATCGGCTCGACTGGCGCTGAATTTCGACGAGTGGTCCGAACTCGTCACCTGGGCATGCCTGCTTCTGATCACCGCCTACGCCATGGGAACCCTCTATGACCGGACAGAACGCCATCTCCGCGAACTCCGCCAGACTTACTTCGGCCTCCTGACAATTCTGCAGCAGTTCATCTCGAACGACAAATACACTCACAACCACTCTTACCGGGTCGCGCTGTATGCCTCATCGATCGCGACGCGCATGGGCTTTCCCCAGGATCGTATCGACGATGTCCGCGCCGCCGCCCTGCTCCACGACGTAGGCAAGCTCGAAACCAGCCGCGACCTCCTGCACAAGGCCGCGAGCCTCACCCCGGAAGAGATGGCGGAAATGCGCAAGCACGTCGAGAAGGGAGTCGCCCTGCTCGAACCGGTCGGCGGATCGCTGCGCCGCGTGCTCCCCATCATTCTTGCCCATCACGACAAGTTCGACGGTTCGGGCTACGGTCCTTCCAAAGGCGACGAGATTCCCATCGAAGCCAGAGTCCTGGCCGTCGCCGACGCCTTTGACACTCTCACCAGCGATCGCCCCTATCGCCGCGCCGTCACCCCATTCGAAGCCCGTCAAATCATCGTCTCCAGCGCCGGGACCAACTTCGATCCCGCCGTAGTCGACGCATTCGTCCACGCCTTCGAGCACGGGGAGATGGAAATCCCCGAGGCCCTGGTTGTATGAGGGAGGCCGTATGAGGAACGCCGTATGAAAGACGCCGCATGAAAGACGCCGTATGAGGGCCGCCCGTGTGAAGGACGCCGCATGACCGAGATCCTGGCCAATGCGGTTGGAACAAAAACGCCTGAATCGATACCAGCGGAATCAAAAAAAGGCCCACCCCCCACGATCGGGGTCCGCGTTCTGCTGGTAAGCAGCGACATTCAGATCATCGATACTCTTTGCGAATCCATGGGAAAGATGTCGATGCACGTCGACATCTGCTCCGACTTCACATCGGCTGTTTACAAACTTTGCCATTCCAAATTCGAAGCCCTGGTAGTCGATTTCAAGGACCGGGCCGAAGCCCTGGATCTGCTCAAGAAGCCACGCCAAATGACGTCTCACAAGGCCTCGGTGGTGGTGGCAGTTCTGAACTGCAATGAAGAAATGCCCAGCGCATTCCGCGCCGGAGCCAGCTTCGTGCTGGTCAAGCCGCTGTCGCCCACCGTCCTCATGCGAACTCTCCGCGTCTCCTATCCCCTCATGGTGAACGAAAAAAGGCGTTCCTTCCGTTGCCCGGTGCGCGTCCCCGTCTATGTCTCGCACGGCGCCCAACCTGAGTTCATGGCCACTTCCGCCAACATCAGCGAAGTCGGCATCGCTCTCACCAACGCGCCCGGCCTGCAGGTAGGCGACAGAATTAACCTGCGCCTGCTGCTCCCCCACACCCAGGCCGACGCCAAGATCACCGCCGAAGTCTGCTGGTGCAAGCCGACGGGATCCGCCGGATTGGAATTCGTTCAGGTCCCCGCCTCTATCAAAGAGCAGCTAGTCTCCTGGCTAGCCGCCCGCCTCGAAGATTACCTCCGCGAAGAAACCGCCGCCCTGAGACGCTGAAAGCCACTGGCCACTGCCTCTAATCCCCCCCAGCGTTCGACATCGAACATACAGAACCTTTGGATGTTGTGATACTGCCCGGTTAATCAATCGCGATCACCCAATGAAGAAAGCCGATAGCGACCGCATCCAGGAACTCTGTTCGCTTATCGCGGTGGAGCAAGACCGACAGAAGTTCCTCAAACTTGTCGAAGAGCTAAACCTTATCTTGGGAGCGAAAGATGAGCGGCTCCAACGCAACAAGCCGGACGACAATTAAATCGCTCGTTCCCGTGTACACGCCGGCTTACTCATAGGTATCTATTAAGAAGGAATTAACGATGCCCTCTGACGCTCTCCATGTAGAACCAATCCAGGCGTTCTCCGTATCTTCGCTACTGATACTTGTTTAAGTATCCGTAAAATTATGGCCGAAACTACAGTCTCCCTGAAACAAGCCGAAACGCCCGGTGGCATCCAATTGTCATGGCCATTTTGGCAGGGGGAAACATAATCGCCAGCACTAAGTCATCGACGACAAAGGCATCGACGACTAAGCCATCGACAGGGCCGGTGAAGAGAACTCCCCTGCATCCCGGCGCTCGCACTGATGCCGCGGGGAAGGCAGTGAGCAATGTAATCCTCCTGTCGCTCCCCGATGAGGAGTACAGGCTGCTTCGACCTAACCTGATCCCAGCGGACCTGCCGCAGTACGAAATCCTGCACGAGCCCGGGGAAAAGATCGATTTCACCTATTTTCTGAATGACGGCATGGCCTCTCTGGTGGCTCTTAGCCGTGATGGGAGGAGCGTCGAAGTCGGTATCGTCGGCGTGGAAGGCATGGTAGGAATGCCGCTGACCGTGGGCCTGCGGCGAGGAACCTTTCGCGCCATCATGCAAATGTCAGGCAGCGGAGTGCGCATCCCCTCGGATGTTTTTCAGGAACTTTTACTGTACGCTCCCACGCTCCGCTCACAACTGAGTCGCTTCGCCCTGATGCACGGCATGCAGGTGGCGCAGCTCGCCGCCTGCAACCGCCTGCATGAAATTGTGCAGCGCCTGTCCCGCTGGCTCCTGATGTGTCAGGACCGCGTCGACTCCCAGTTGCTTCCCTTAACTCACGAATTCCTCGCGCAGATGCTCGGCACCGGACGTCCCAGCGTGAGTCTCGCAGCAACGGCCCTCGAAAATGCCGGCCTAATCGAAAACCTGCGCGGCACCGTCAAGATCCTAAACCGCAAGAACCTCGAAGCCGCCACCTGTGAATGCTACGGAGTAATCCAGCACTTCAACGGCGGCCTGGGCCTGAAATAACTCTGGCCCTTTAGAGAAGATCGGGAAGGGCACGATTTCAATCGTGCCGTTAAGTCATTGAAGATGTACCCGCGCTTCAGCGCGTGAGGACCCATTTCGCCAGCAAAGGTTTGACTGGCAACTGACCACTAGCCACTGCCCACTGCCCCTAAATCTTCTGCAGCCTCTGCACCTCATGCACACCGAGGACCAAATCCGCCCTGAAGGCACAAGCCGGAACGTGCTAGACTCGCCCGCATCCCGCCTTTGCAGGAGAGCGTCATGAGCGCAACGCGATTTCTTCTTTGTGTAGTATGCCTTGCTCCGATCCCGTTGGCAGCTTACCCGGTTCGTCCTCAAGTGCGCGCGCAGCCCGCGAACGCATCCTGGCCGCCATCCCCGCCCAGCGCCCCAGTCAGGCCCATCACCGACACCTACTACGGAACCAAGGTTGTGGACCCGTACCGCTACATGGAGAATCTTGCCGATCCCGAAGTCCAATCCTGGATTAAGGCCCAGAACGACTACACCCGGGCCGTGCTGGCCAGCCTGCCAGGTAGGCAACAACTCCTGAAGCGCATCGTGGAACTGGATGAATCCACCAGCGCCGACGTGGGCAGCATGCAACGCTTGCCCGGCGATTTATACCTCTACACCAAACTTCTCGCCGGGGAAGACACCTACAAGCTCTACATCCGCAAAGGGCTCACGGGCGAGGAAAAGCTGCTGCTTGATCCCGAAAAGGTCACCCTCGCCGGAGCCAGTCGCGGCCAAGGCAAGATCGGCTCCTTTGTGCCTTCCAACAACCTCAAGTACGTAGGCGTAACCATCATTCCCGGAGGGTCAGAGAACGATACCGAGATGCACATCCTCGAAGTCTCCACGGGGCGCGAAACCGGCGACGTCATTCCCCATTGTTGCTTCAAATCAAACCCGGCATGGCTGCCGGATGATCATTCCTTTGTTTATGGACGCCTGCAAAAACTACCCGCCGGGGCGCCTGCAACTGAAGTCCGGCAGAAGTATCGTTCTTACCTGCACGTCTTAGGCGCCGACCCGGAGAAAGATCAGGCAGTATTCGGCTACGGCGTAGTGCCGTCAATCGAAGTCGACCCACGCCTCTACGCTTCAATTCGAACCGCACCGGACTCGAAGTATGCGCTGGGCGTCATCGGACTTCCCATCGGAGCACCCAGTAGCGCGTTCTATATCGCGCCCGTGAACGCCATCGGCAAGTCCACTACTGCGTGGCGCAAGATAGCAGACGCCTCCGACGGCGTAGCCGACATCGCCATCCACGGAGACGACCTCTACCTGCTGACGTTCAAGAATGCTCCCCGCTACAAAGTCATCCATCTCGACGCTCGCAATCCGGACCTGTCTTCCGCTGAAACCGTAATTCCGCCGACCGACGCCGTCCTCGAAGACATGGCTCCAGCCCAGGACGCCCTATACGTGCGCGAGCTGGATGGCGGCATCGGCCGCGTGTTGCGTCTCCCCTACGGCGCCGGAGCCCGGGCGGAAAAGCTTGCGCTCCCCTTTGACGGCGCTGTCTTTCAGTTCCGTACGCCCCTTCCCCAGAACGCCGCGTTTACTTCCGACCCACGCGTGTCCGGAATGCTGCTGCTCCTGAATTCGTGGACCATGGCCTACAGGATTTACGCCTATGATCCACCGACCAGAAAAGTGTTCGACACAAATCTGCAGCCTTCCAGTCCGCATGATCAGCTTACGAATGTTGAGGCCATCGAAGTAAAAGTTCCGAGCCACGACGGCACCCTGGTGCCGCTTTCCATAGTTCGGCCGAAAGGAATGAAGTTCGATGGATTGAACCCGACCCTGCTTTACGGTTACGGCGCCTATGGCTATTCCCAAGGGCCGAACCTTGATTTCACGCAACTCGCCTGGTACGAACGAGGCGGAGTCAACGCGACCTGCCACGTGCGGGGCGGCGGCGAATACGGAGAAGAGTGGCACCAGGCCGGCAAGGGACCGACAAAGCCAAACACCTGGCTCGATTTCATTGCCTGCGCTCAGTACCTGATCGAGAACAAATACACCTCACCGGCCCACTTGGCGGGTGAGGGAGGCAGCATGGGCGGCATCATGGTCGGCGGAGCAATCACCAACCGGCCTGATCTGTTCGCCGCTGTACTTGTCGACAGTGGCGTGCCCGACATGTTGCGCGCCGAGACCGCGGACCTGATCGACGTTCCCGAAGTCGGCGATTCAAAGACCGAGGCAGGCTTCAAGGCGCTCCACGCCATGAGCCCCTACCACTACGTAAAAGACGGAACTCCATATCCGGCCGCCCTGTTCACCGCCGGCATGAACGATCCCCGTCTGAAACCGTGGCAATCCACAAAGATGGTAGCGCGCTTGCAAGCAGCCACGACCAGCGGCAAACCGGTCCTGTTGTACGTCGATTACGCCGGAGGACACGACTCCGGCAACACCGCCGGGGAATACCGTGAGCGCCTCGCCAATTCCTGGAGCTTCCTGCTATGGCAATTCGGTGCCCCTGAATTCCAACCCAGGCGTTGAAGGGACGAACCAAGTCCCGAAGGGACGGCGCGTGGCAGGTTCAGTCGCGCCAGCAGAGTCTGCCCTGAGCGAAGCCGAAGGGCCATCCACTAGCCCCACACGTAAAGTGCGGGGTCAGCGTACAAAAGAGGAACCCAGTCCCGGACGGCACCGGCTTCACGCGCACTTCAACTCAGGAGCCACTGGCCACCGACCCCTGACCACTGTCTCTAAATCTTCTGCAGCCTCTGCACCTCATGCACACCCGGAATCTTCCTCAACCCAGCCATGATCTGCTCCAGATGCTTAAGGTCGGAGATATCAAGCACGATCTCCACGCTGGCCTGGCTATTCTCAGTTCGCGCCCCAATGTTTCGTATATTACTCTGAGCATCTCCAATAACGCTGGTAATGCTTTTAAGCATACCAAACCGGTCATCACAATAAACCGTAAGTTTCACCGGATAAGCCGTGGGCGTCGTCTCATCCCGCGCCCACTCCACATCGATGCGACGCTCCGGCTCATACATCAGGTTGGTCACGTTGGGGCAGTTCACCGCGTGCACCGCCACTCCCTTGCCGCGCGTGATGTAGCCCACAATGCTCTCTCCGCGAATGGGGTTGCAGCAGCGCGCCCGGTAGACCAGCATGTCGCCCTGTCCCTTGACCATGATGGCGTTGTGGTCGCCAAACACGCGCCGCACCACGCTCGCGATCGCGCCAGGCTGGTTCGAGAGTCCCTCAGCTTCAATGTCGCCCGCCATCGAAGGCGTCGCCCCCGCCGGCAGCAGCCGCGCCAGCACCTGCCGCGCCGAATACTTTCCATACCCAATGCCGGACATCAGGTCATCGACTTTGCCCAGCCCATATCCGCCCGCAACTTTCAGCAGCGCTTCATCTTTGATTTCCTTAAGAGCGATGCGATATTTGCGCGCCTCTTTGTCGATCAGCTTGCGCCCAATTTCAATCGAGCGTTCGCGCTGGTGCACGTTGAGCCAGTGCTTGATCTTGTTGCGAGAGCGCGAAGACTTCACCAGCCCCAGCCAGTCCCGGCTCGGCTTGTGTCCAGTCTGCGTAAGAATCTCAACGATGTCACCGGAATGCAGCTTGTGGCGCAGCGGCACCATGCGTCCGTTCACCTTGGCGCCCACGCAGGTGTGTCCAACTTCTGTGTGGATGGTGTAGGCGAAGTCGATCGGCGTAGCATCCCGCGGCAGCACGACCACTTTGCCTTTGGGAGTGAAGGTGTAAACCTCTTCGGGATAGAGATCGACTTTCAGCGCGGAAAGAAATTCGTTGGGATCGCTGACGTCGCGCTGCCACTCGACCACCTGCCGCAACCACGCGAGCCGCTGCTCATCCTGCGCAGAGACTGGACCGTCTTTGTATTTCCAGTGCGCGGCGATGCCTTCCTCGGCCATCTTGTGCATCTCTTCAGTGCGAATCTGGATTTCGAATGGCGTTCCATCTTCTGTAATGACTGAGGTGTGTAGCGACTGATAAAAATTCGGCCGGGGCATGGCGATGAAGTCCTTGATGCGTCCTGGCACCGGCCGCCAGATGTTGTGAATGATGCCGAGCACTGCGTAGCAATCTTGCAACGAGCGCGTGATGATGCGCATGGCAAACAGGTCGTAGACCTGGTCGACCGAAATGCGCTGGCGTTGCAGCTTCTTGTGGATCGAGAACAGGCGCTTGATGCGGCTCTCCACCTTGGCCTGGATGCCTGCCTCCTTCAGCTTGTCGGTGATGATGACCTGCATCTTGGCGAGGAACGCTTCGCCCTGTTTGCGGCGCGCGTTGACAGCTTTCTCCACCTGCTCGTAGCCTGCCGGGTCAAGGAAGAGGAAGCCGAGGTCTTCGAGTTCGCCGCGAATCTTTCCCATGCCGAGGCGGTGGGCAATGGGGGCGTAGATCTCGAGTGTCTCCTGGGCGATCTTGGTCTGGCGCTCGGGCTCAAGGTGTTCGAGCGTGCGCATATTGTGCAGGCGGTCGGCGAGCTTGATGAGCACCACGCGGATGTCGTCGACCATGGCGAGCATCATCTTGCGCAGGTTTTCAGCTTGCGCTTCCTCGCGCGTGGCGAAATCTATTTTGCTGATCTTGGTTACGCCTTCGACGATGTGTGCGACCTGCTCGCCGAATTCTTTGCGGATGTCGACGATGGTGACTGAGGTGTCTTCGACTGAGTCGTGGAGCAGGCCGGCCGCGATGGCGACCGGGTCCATCTTCATCTCGGCTAGCACTAACGCGACTTCTAACGGATGTACCAGGTAAGGCTCGCCGGAGGCGCGCATCTGGCCTTCGTGATACTTCAGGGAGTAGTCGTAGGCTTTCTTGACGATGGAGAGGTCGTCCTGGGGACGGTTCTCCTCGATCCGCTTCATGAGCTCGCGGAACTTGGTGAGCGTAAGGGCGGTGGTCGCGATCTGCTGGCGCAAGCTCGCCATGTAGGATTATAGCTCGCACGTTGCTGCCGGAACATCGCGTGAATGTTCCAGTCGGAACATAAGAGCAGTTTTCCCGGAACACTGTGGAAAATTCGGAAATCTCGGAAAACCACCTTAAAGCTATAGTCGGCTGGCTGCAGGTGATTGGGGTGGTTGAGTTTAGGCGGGTGCCGATATATCGGCAGGGAAATCGTGGGGCGAAGGGAAAGCGACGAAAAGTGGCGCTCGAGGCTGGCAGTCGGAGCTGGCGAGTGCTAATTGCATGGACTTGCGGGGAAGGCCAAGGGAACGGAGAGATTTGGACGATCTTTACGGTTTCGAGGCTGGCCAGCTTTTACAAACGCCGTAAGCAGATTGTCATCCTCAGGCCCGCGTTTATTGCGGGCCGAAGGACCTATGAATTTGCCGACGGCGGTGGTGGTGCCGGCGAGTTGCATAGGTCCTTCGTTGGGAGTCCTCGGCGGAGCCGAGGTCTCCGCTGCCTCAGGATGACAAGGGCGGGTGGCCCATCGTTTCATGGTTTTTGCGAAAGGGTGGCATCCCGCTCTGCTGAGCGATCACGGGTCAGTCCCTTAAGCCTCCGAGGACCGGAACGAGCAAGGGAAATCAAAAACTCGACAGGTTCGGGA
>JBAUYE010000263.1:0-2544 GCA_049584615.1 Candidatus Sulfotelmatobacter sp. | reverse complement strand
GTGTATTCGGGATAAATGTCGATGCGCCCGGCCAGCAGAGCCTGCTGGCAGATATAAGTTCCGGCGAGATAGAAACGGCGCTCAACTTTCAGGTGAGTATGCGCCTCGATCTGTTGAGCGAGAAGTTCGCCCAGGATCAGCGATTCAGTAAAGTTCTTGGAACCGATCACGATGCGATCGGAGCGCGGGGCCGCGCACGACGACAACAGCAAGAGAGCTGCGAGAAGCAAGCAGAGTGAAGTCCCGCACTGCTCGCGGAAACCACGAAGCCGTCGATGGCGATTGGTTTTCATTGCGGCCGCAAACGTTTTTCCAACCATCCCAAACCGAAATCCGCCGACAGCGCCAGAACCGCGGCAGGAATGGCTCCCGCGAGAATGAGCTGATTGTTGACCATGGCAAGGCCGCGAAAGATGAACTCGCCCAGGCCACCGGCGCCGATCGCAGCCGCAATGGTAGCCAGTCCCACTGAGACGACCACCGCGACCCTTACGCCGGAAAGAATCACGCTGAGTGCCAGCGGCAACTCCACCTGGAACAGGAGCTGGCTGTTGGTGAGTCCCATGCCCCGACCCGCTTCAACTACTGCAGGATCGACGCCGCGGATGCCGGTGTAGGTGTTGCGAATCACGGGCAGCAGGGCGTAGAGAGTCAGCGCCAAGATCGCGAGGCGATCGGCGCGATCGCCCAGCCAGGGCACCGGCAGCAGGAAGCCAAAGAGGGCGAGGCTGGGAATCGTCTGAATGATGTTCGCCGTGCCGAGCACCGGCCGGCTCCACACCGGCCAATGTGCGCTCAGTATGCCTAGCGGTATGCCCACGACCACGGCGAGCAGCGTGGAGATGCCCACGAGCCAGAGATGTTCCAGCGTCAGTTCGACGATCTGATCGTGGTTTTGCAAAAAAAAGTGAAAGAGGTTCATGAAGCGCCTCGATTTGATGAATCCGGTGCATCGGCGAAAGCGTGCACGTAGGCCGCAGCCAACGGATCGCTCGATCGCAGGAATTCCTCCGGAGAAAGAACCGCGACCAGCCGGCCGGTTTCCATGAGCGCGATGCGCGACCCGAGCCGCAACGCTTCGCGCAGGTCATGCGTCACGAAGACTACTGTCTTGTTCAGCCGCTGCTGCAGGGAAAGAAACTCGCGCTGCAGTTGGTCGCGAGTGAGGGCGTCGAGCGCGCCGAAGGGTTCATCCATCAGGAGAATTGCGGGATCAGCTGCCAGGGCCCGCGCGACTCCTACGCGCTGTCTTTGCCCGCCGGAGAGCTGGTGCGGATAACGCGACGCCATTTGCGGGTCGAGTCCGACTAGTTGCAGCAATTCCTCGACGCGGAGATGAATCCGCTCGGCGGTCCAGCCTTCGATACGCGGCACGAGGCCAATGTTTCGTTCCACGGTGAAATGCGGGAACAAGCCCACTTCCTGGATGACATAACCGATGCTGCGACGCAAACGAATGACGTCGGTTTGGGTAGTGGGGGCGCCATTCACGCGCACTTCTCCGCTAGTCGAGGCTAAGAGGCGATTGATCAGCTTCAGCGTGGTAGTTTTCCCGGAACCGCTGCGGCCCAGCAAGACCAGGGTCTCGCCGCGTTGCACTTGCAGATTCAGCCCTGCGAGCAACTGCTGACCGCTGGGTAGCGCGTAGTCGACGTTGCGAAATTCGATTACCGGATCGTTCGCGGAAGTTCGTTCCATGTTTTTGTCAAGCCAAAGCATACCGGAGTTTCCCAGCCAGGCGCAGGTAAAGCAGGTAGGCGCGTCCCAACTGCTCCGGTGCGACGGGCATCCAGAGAGCTAATAGACGATCAATCACGGTGCCGCTACGATTCCTGTAGGTGTGCGGAAATTGTCTTTAGCCATGGGTGTGTCTGCTTTACGCAAACTTGTTAGCTGGATGATGGTGATCCTGTGCCCGCTTTCGCTCACAGCGGCGGACACGGGCTCCGCGGTATTGCACAGCGAGGGCGGAGTTTGGGTTAACGGTTTCGAGATCTCAGGATCCACGGTGGTTTTTCCCGGGGATCTGCTGGAGACCAAACCCGGGTTTGTCGCCAACGTCGACGCCGAGGGCTCGTCCGTAGTAATTCAGCCGGAATCCGTGGTGAAGTTCCAAGGCACTTTCCTGAGCCTGGAGCACGGAAGCGTGTCGGTAGGAACTTCGACTTCGATGAGCGTGCATGTCAGCTGCATGAAGGTAGAGCCGGTTTCGAGCGAGCGCACGCAATACGATGTGGCCGACGTCAGCGGCACGATGCATGTTACCGCACACAAAAACGATGTGAACATCACGGAAGGCGGCGTCCTCCAAAAAACGAATGCACAAGGCGCCTCACCCATTTCTTCTGTCGTGCACGAGGGACAGCAGGCAACCCGCGTCGAATCGACTGCCTGTGGCGCCGCACCTCGTCCAGGAAGTGTCGGCAACGGTCTGAATACAAAATCGCTCGAGATCGGCGGCGGTATAGGGGGCGGCGTTATCGTGCTTTGCATCCTCCTCTGCAAGGGTCATGGGTCCAGCAGTGTCAGCCCTTCTGATCCATA
>JBAUYE010000262.1:0-9278 GCA_049584615.1 Candidatus Sulfotelmatobacter sp. | reverse complement strand
GCACTGTGCTGCATTGGCCAGTGAGTCGGGCTAAAGGGTCACTTGCCGTTCATCGCAGCCGCTTCCAACATCTTCATGCCGTTCCGCAATGTCTCGGGAGTGACCGCCTTCTTATAGAACGTCGCCGTCGTAATCTGACTCTTGTGACGGAGCAACGCCTGCCCGATTGCCAGATTGCCGTTGTTCGCCTCAATGACGGCGGTCGCAGCACCCCGCCGACCCGCGTAAAGCGTTTTCCACGTCTGCCCCGATGACTTCGGAACTTTGTTACAGCGGACGCACTCCTGAGTCTTGCCGTGGAGTTTGTAGTGAGACCCTTCGACGTGCGGACGGATGATACGAGCGGTCATATTGTGAAGGTCTATAGGCGTGCCGTTCTTGGATTCGAAGACGTATCCGTTCGAATCATCTTCGATGCCCTTCGCTTTGAGTTCAGCCTTATCGCGTTTTACCTGCTGACGCCAGAGTTCAAGCGGGATTCTGACCTGTGCGAGCAGAGGCAGAGTAGCAAGCGACTCGGGAGTCTTCGGGGTGCCGACGACGCCACGAACGACCGAACGGCGGATGCTCACTGTGTCTTTGTCAAAATCTTCCCACTTTAACGCTGCAATTTCCCCAGGTCGCAGTCCGAGAAAGCACGAAAGAGCCATGACAAGCTGGCAATCGACATGGTCAACCAAGGACGAGATGATGTCCTCAGTTTCCTCCAGCGTGTAGTGCGGAGTCGCCGCAGACTCGACAGCGTCCTTGGGAATTTTCACTTCACGCCAAGGATTGACTTTGATGATCTCCACTTCGACAGCATGACCGAAGAGCGCACTGCCGAGAGCCTTAATGTGCTTCAACGTGCTCTTGCCCTGAGTGCTGGTCAAGGTGCGAAGGAAACGGCTCCCCATTGCGGGCTCATATTCTTTGAGCGTGCCTGTGCCGAAGTGACGTTTGAGATGTTGATTCCAGATTTGCTTGAAGCCACGCACGGTCGAGGGCTTGCGTCTCGACTGCCCTGTCAGTGTGACAATCTCTTCGAGGTACGGCAGGTAAACCTGCTCCCAGAAATCAGTCACACGCATGTCACTCGTCGGACTTCCGTTCGGCTCTGCACGCTCAATCTTCGCCCGAAGCCCAGCCATCGTCTCGCGCTGAAGGTCGTGGACGGCACTGGAGAAGCCCCATCTGCCGCGCTTCTTCCACCAGTCGTAGACATCGCTGCGCTTGCACAACTGAATCGTTTTGTGCACCCGTTCATCGTCTTCGATGATGTAATATTTCAAGTAGCATGTGTCCCCGACTACATAGAGTGAGCCGTCCTGCATGTGAGCCTCCTAGCCATAGTCAGGATAGCCGATGTTCTAGAAATGTTCTAGAACTCTTTGGTAACAGTCTGTATGTTGTTGATTCTAAAGTGGCGGCGTAGCTCAGGTGGATAGAGCGACGGTCTCATAATCCGTAGGTCCGTGGTTCGAGTCCACGCGCCGCCACCAATCTCTCGTTTTCTCTCAGCCATTCTAAAAGCAGGAATTGACATTCCTGCGCTGCTCTGGAAACATCGAAAAACTCTCCGGGGAAGGACTCTAAACCCTTGGGGTTTCTCTGAAGCCGTTGAGGTGTTGCTTATGGTTGGAATTCGCACGCGCGACCTGCGCAAAATTTACAGCTCCGCGCCGCCGTTTGGTGCGGGCAGCTCTGGTCCGCCTACGGCGCGCGATAAGCGCAAGAAGCAACCGAAGCCGGAGATCGTTGCGCTCGATGGGCTCACGCTCGACATTGCCCCGGGCGAAGTTTTCGGACTGCTCGGGCCGAATGGCGCGGGCAAATCCACGACCGTGGGAGTTCTCACTACGCGGGTACGGCCAACCGGCGGCTCTGCCTGGATTGGCGAGCACGATGTCTGGAAAGAACAGGTCGCAGTGAAACGCCTGATTGGCGTGGTTGCGCAACGCCCGAACCTCGATTTTTCCCTTACGGCGCGTGAGATTCTGCTGTTTCACGGGGCTTATTTCGGTCTTGATTCCGAGGCGCGGGCAGCTCGCGCCGAGAGTCTTCTCGAGAGGTTTAAGCTGCGCGACCGCGGCGAGCAGATGGTGCGCGGATTTTCCGGCGGGATGATGCAGCGGCTTTCCATCGCTCGCGCCATGATGCACGACCCGCAGGTTCTTTTCCTCGACGAGCCCAGCGCTGGTCTGGATCCACAAACGAAGTTGCTTTTGTGGGAGATCATTCGCGAGTACAACCAGACCGGCAAAACGATCCTGTTGACCACGCACAACATGGAAGAAGCCGATGCGCTGGCGAACCGCCTGGCGATTATCGACCACGGACGGAACATCGCGCTGGGCACGCCTGCGGAGTTGAAGGCCTCAGTGCCGGGCGGTTATCTGCTTCGCCTGCGTTTCGGCCAGCACTCTGCCGATCTGTTGCGGCGACTCCAGTCTTTGCCCGGAGTGCGCGAGGTACGCGCCAACGATGAAAACGGCGCCGACCTGTACTCCGATCACGGGGGTTCGCTGATCGCCGGGATCGCCAGCCTGGCCTCGGCTGCGGGCGTGGAGTTGCGTGACGTTCACATCTCCGAGCCGAGCCTGGAAAACCTGTTTCTCCACCACACCGGAAGGAGTCTCCGGGAATGAACTGGAAGACGTTTTTCGCCATGCTGGCGCGCGATGTTCACGTGGCACGGCGCAACTTCGTTGTGTTGTTGCTGCAAACTTTTCTGCAGCCACTGATGTTTGTGTTCATCTTTGGCCGCGTCATGGTCCGCAGCGGTTACATGCCAGAGGCGTACAAGAGCCTGTTGCTTCCCGGCATCATGGCGATCAGCATGGTGTTCACAGGAGTCTGGGCCGTAGCCATGCCGTTGATTGCCGAATTCCAGTTCACCCGCGAGATCGAAGACCGCCTGCTCGCGCCCATGGAAATTTCCTGGGTTGCCGTTGAAAAAGTGCTCGCGGGGACCCTGCAGGCACTGATCGCAGGCCTGGTGGTGATTCCGGCGGCGTGGGTGATTTTGCGGCCGGGCGTGGTTGTGACGGTGCACAGTCCTCTCACTTTTGCCTGTGTTACGTTGCTGGTGGCACTATTCTCCGCCTGCGGCGGTCTTGCCCTGGGCTGCAGCGTTAATCAGCAACACATCGGATTGATGTTCAGCATGGTCTTGACTCCAATGATCTTCTTTGGCTGCACCTACTATCCCTGGAGCGCTCTGAACAGTTTTCCCATCCTGCAGAAAGTAGTGCTGGTGAATCCTCTGGTATATGCCAGTGAAGGACTGCGCGGAACGCTGGCGCCCCAGTTCCCGCATCTTCCGTTGTCGGCTGTGTTGGTGGCGTTGACGGCGTTTGATTCGCTGCTGCTCGCAGCAGGGCTGCGGCAGTTTTGGGGAAAAGCTGTCAGTTGAGTTTCTTGGGTTACCGTTTGCTGGTTACCTCGCAGAAAGTTGCCTTAAATGAGGCGGTTCCACGCGTTACTGAAGTTTCCGTCAATCCCCACAAATCATTGTTACTAAACCTGTTAGCTGGGTATCCTAGTTCGAGGGTACGCCTGCGCGGTGGCAACAGAGCGGCGCGCAGTCCCCCGCAGACGAATGTCCGCCAGCACACACTCGTGGAGAGGCCTGCCCATCGGCGCCAAGGCTTTCATTGGCCTGGTGATCGCTGCCGGAATGGCGTCTCTATTGCAAGCTGCGATCCACCAGAGCAGCAAGAACATCGCAGAGTTTATCTGTTATCTGGGCATCGCGATTCTAGCTTCGCGGCTGCGCGTCACCCTGCCCGGCATTACGGGCACGCTTTCAGTGAACTTCTTGTTCATCCTGGTGGCGGTTGCGGAGCTGAGCTACTCGGAAGCGCTTACCCTGGGCGCGGTCTCGATGCTGGCCCAGAGCATTCACCCCAACCGGCCCAGCGCCATCCAGTTGACATTCAATGTTTGTGCAGGCTCGCTGTCGACGGCTCTGGCCTACATTGTCTATCACAGCAATCTGGCCAACGAGATCATCGTTAGCCGGCCGCTGGTTCTCTGCCTGGCAGCTTCGACGTACTTCATTGTCAACGCCGGAAGCATCGCCGTCGTGATTTCAGTCAGTGACGGAAAGCCTCTTCGGAAGATCCTGGTGGATTGCTATTTCTGGTCCTTTCCTTACTACCTGGTTGGAGCTGGCATCGCTGGTGTGATTGGCTGGTTCAACCATAGGTTCAATTGGGAAAGTTCTCTGCTGTTCGTCCCAGCCATTTACCTTATCTACCGCTCCTACCGTTTGTATCTGGGAAAGCTGGAGGACGAGAAGCGGCATGTGGAAGAGATCGCGAACCTGCATCTGCGAACCATCGAGGCCTTGGCGCTGGCCATCGAAGCCAAAGATCAAACCACCCACGATCACCTGCAGCGCGTCCGCATCTACGCTATCGAGGTAGCCAAAGAGCTAGGCATGGTTGGGACTGAACTGGAAGCCCTGCATGCTGCGGCTTTGCTGCACGACATCGGCAAGCTGGCCGTCCCTGAACATATCATCTCGAAGCCCGGCCGGCTGACGCCCGAAGAGTTCGAGAAAATGAAGATTCACACCGTGGTGGGGGCGGAGATTCTGGAGCGAGTTCGCTTTCCTTACCCCGTTGTGCCGATTGTGCGCGCCCACCATGAGAAGTGGGATGGCTCGGGTTATCCCTATGGGTTGAAGGGGGCGGAGATTCCGATTGGCGCACGCATTCTCTCCGCGGTCGATTACCTGGACGCCCTGGCTTCCGACCGGCAATACCGGCGTGCCATGCCGCTGGATGAGGTGATGACGCGGCTCACGGCAGAGTCCGGCAAGTCGTTTGACCCGAAGGTGGTGGACGTCCTCAAGCGACGCTACCGCACTCTGGAAAATCTTGCTCTCGCTAAATCGGCGGAAGATGGCAGCCTGATTCTTCCGACGGATTTCAAGATCACGCGGGGACCGGCGCCAGCTGCGGGATTCGAGAATGCCACGGTTTCCGATACGCCGGGGCGGGAAGCAACCTTTCTATCCTCCATTGCGGCGGCGCGCCAGGAGGCGCAGTCTTTGTTTGAGTTGAGCCAGGACCTGGGAGCCTCGCTCAGCCTGGGTGAGACCCTCTCCGTGTTTTCCGTGAAACTCAAAATGACGGTTCCCTACGACGCGATCGCCATCTACATCCGCCGCGGCGATGAGTTGATCCCAGAGTATGTGAATGGCGACAACTACCGGCTGTTTGCTTCCCTGCGGATTCCAGTCGGGCATGGGCTCTCCGGCTGGGTGGCGCAGAATAAGAAGCCGATTGTGAATGGAAATCCATCGGTTGAGCCAGGTTACCTGAACGATCCTGACAAGTTCAGCACGTTGCGCTCTGCGCTAGCCCTGCCTCTGGAGGGAGTGGCGGGCGTGATCGGCGTTCTCGCCCTTTATCGCGCCGAAAAGGACGCGTTCACTTCGGATCATCTGCGCATTCTTCTGGCGGTGAGCGGCAAGATGGCTCTGGCCATTGAAAACGCTCTCAAATATCAACAAGCCGAAAGCTCTGCCACCACCGACTACCTTACTGGCCTACCCAACGCGCGGTCGCTGTTTCTGCAATTGGACCGCGAATTGGCGCGCTGCAAGCGCGACAACGTCTCGCTCACGCTAATGGTCTGTGACATGAACGGGTTCAAGAAAATTAACGACCGCTTCGGGCACCTGGAGGGGAATCGCGTCTTGCGCTTGTTTGCCCAGGCTCTGAAAGACACTTGTCGCGAGTACGACTACGTAGCGCGCATGGGCGGAGACGAATTTGTCGTGATTGCTCCAGGTCTGCCCGCCGATGCCGCGGCCAAAAAGGTTGAGCAGATTCGTCCTCTCGCCCGGCAGGCCGGGTTCGACGTTTGCGGAGAAGAAATTGTTTCACTGAGCGTGGGGATGGCCGTGTCTCCGGACGACGGCAATGATGCCGAGCAGCTTCTAACCCAGGCCGACCGCCGCATGTATCTGGAGAAGCAGAAGCTGCCTACGCAGAAAGACCAGCGCCTGCACACGCGGATGAAGTGTCGGCTCACGATCGAGTTGCATCCCCAATCAGGAGGCGGCCCGATCTTCGGCAACATGATCGACCTCAGCCTGGGTGGGTGCTATGTCGAGACCAGCGCTATTCTGACTCCCGGTTCAAACCTCAAACTGGTCTTCTCCATCGATGACGGCACCCTGAGCACCGAAGGCAGTGTAGCCAGGATCCATCCTGGATCAGGCGTGGCCATCCAATTCAAGGAGATGAGCCGGGAGTCGCGGGAGAAGATGTACCGCATTCTGGAGTTTGTGCAGAACTCAACCACGGTTTACAACGACCGCTATCTGCAGAATCTTTTCAAGCGCTGATTTTGGGTGGCGTAGCGCTTCAGCGCTGCGATAAAGGCTCCTATCTGCACGGGCTCTAGCCCTGAGATATCCACTCCTGCCACCGCTTGAACCCCGCTGCTGCCGACCGTACACTTAAAACATGCACGTTCACGTTCATGGCGCGGGCGGTCCCAAGCGAGTACTGAAGATCTCGCTTGGCGTGACCCTGGCCTACATCGTGCTGCTGCTAGTGGCCGGCATCCGCGCCCACTCGCTGGCCCTGCTCTCCGAAGCCGGACACAATCTTTCGGACTTTCTGGCGCTGCTGTTGTCGCTGGTTGCGGTCTATTTGCAGTCGCGCCCGGCCAGTTCCACCAAGACCTATGGCTACCACCGCGCGGGAGTGCTGGCCGCGCTGGTGAATGCGGTGTCGCTGGTTGCGGTTTCGTTCTTCATCTTTTACGAGGCGTTCCGGCGCCTGCAGCATCCCGAACACGTTCAGGCCTCGGTGATGATGTGGGTCGCCGCCACGGGCGTGGTGATGAATGGAGTAATCGCGCTGCTGCTGTATCGCTCCAGCCGGGGCTCCGGAAACGACGTCAACATCCGCAGCGCGCTGCTGCACGAAGTGGGCGACACGCTCTCGACCGCCGCCGTAATTGCGGGAGGTTGGGCGATTTTGGTTACGAACAACTACTGGATCGATTCGGCGCTCTCGTTCGGGATCGGTGCGCTAATCCTCTGGTCGGGATTCAGCATCGTGCGCGAGACCCTGAATATTCTGCTGGAAGGAACGCCGCGCGGCGTGAAGCTCGAACTGGTTGAGACTGCGATTCGTTCGATCGAGGGCGTCAACGACGTGCACGACCTGCACTGCTGGAGCATCGGTTCGGAAACTCGCGCTCTTTCATGCCACATCTCGATTGCTGACATTCCGCCCTCGGTCAGCGAGCGCATCCTGCGCGACGTGAAGGAGTGCCTGCATCACGATTTTCGCATCGACCACACCACGATTCAGTTCGAGCATGTGGAATGCGAGGTAGCGCATGGATGCGTGATTCCGGTGGGCGAGAGCGAAGAGCATCACCACCACAGCCACTAGGCTCGGTCTAGAGGCTGCCCCGAATCGGCTTGTGAGTTTTTACTCTGCTTCGCGAAAATCTCCTGCACGCGATCAATCGTGTCCGCCTCATCCGCAGTCTTATCCGGCCGCAGCCGTACGATCCGCGGAAAGCGCAGCGCATACCCACTGTCGTGCCTGTCCGACTGCATCATATTGTTGAACGCCACTTCCAGCACAATCTTCGGCTCGACGGTGCGGCGGAAGCCTCGATCTTCGATCGTGTGCTCGAGAAACCACCGCGTCATCTCTGCGATCTCGGCGTCGGTCAGTCCGGAGTAAGCCTTCCCGATATTCACCAGCTTGTCGCCCTCCCAGACGCCAAACGTGTAATCGCTGAGCACGCCGACGCGCTTGCCGTGCCCGTACTCGACTGCCGTCACGACTACGTCGAGCGTGGCCAGTTCGCGCTTCATCTTCAACCAAGCCTTGCCGCGCTTCCCCGGCGTATAGGGCGAGTCGAGGCCCTTGATCATCAAGCCTTCGTTGCCGCGCGCCTGCGCGGCAGCAAACAGTTCTTCCAGTTCCTGCGGCGAACTGGCACGGGACACCGGGGCGCGGATGACATAGGCGGCCGCAGCCGTTTCCTCGTATTTATCCTCGAAGACTAACTTCCCTTGACCGGTCCTTCTCTGTGGCTCTGTGCCTCTGTGGTGAATGACTTTCCTTTCCGCCATCAGCAGTTGATCCAAAATCCGCCCCCGCTCCCGCAGCGGACGATCAATCAGCAACTCCCCGCCCGAATACAGAACGTCGAACACCAAATACGCCACAGGAATCTCGCGCAGCATCCGCTCGCTGACTTTCTTCCGCCCCAAGCGTTGCTGCAGCATGCTGAACGGCCGCGCCCGCCCAGGCTCCTCCCACGCTACGACCTCACCGTCGAGAATTGCATCCCGCCGGAGACCTGCAAGCGCGCCGGGCAACTCGGGAAATGACTCGGTGATCTCGTCCCGCGTACGTGAGAAGAACTTCACCTCGCCGCGCGAAATGTGCGCTTGGGCCCGAATCCCGTCGTATTTGTCTTCCACGGCAGCATCTGCAAAATAACTCAGCCCCTCCTGCGCTGACTCCATCGGGCTCGCCAGCATGAAGCCTATGGGATGAAACATCCGCATCTTCGCATCCGCGAGCTTGCCCTCCACGGCCAGCTGCAGCGTCTCGCCGATATCGCCGAGCAACATATTTGCGCGCTGCACTTCTTTCAACGCCCCGGTGAGCGTACCGCCGTACGCTTTTGCAATCCCCTCCTCGACCAGACTTTCCTTCAGCCCGATCCTTAAGTCACCAGTCACGATCTTGACGATGTACTTGGCTTCGAGCGGCGTCGCCAGGGCTAGCAGATCGCGGACCAATGCAGTCTTTGCCGCCGGCCCACGCGCGGCGGCAACCTTACGGAAACTGTCGACAACTTCGAGAACGTTCAAGCCCTGTTCGGATCTTTGCGCAAGAACCTCCGCGGCCACCGAACCCAAGTCGCCATATTTTCGATAGGCAGCCGTCAATGCGGCTTCGTACTTTCCAGAAAGCTCCGCCATCACGCGCCACAACAATGAACCGCCCACTTGCAGCGTTGCCTCCGCCCAAGCCGGAAACGCTCGGCCGGAGAGAAACACCGCCGACAATGCTGCCTCATCCGGGGTGCGCGACTTGAAATAGTCGGCAACGATGGTCGTCTTCTGCAGTTTCTTGGTCGTGGCTGAGATCGCCTCACAGGTCTCGGCAAGTTTCCGCATGCTCTTCAAAATACTTCTGAGAATAGACGAAAGGCTCGCGGATTGCCGAGCGCTTCTCTGTGACTCTGTTGTAAATCCAAGCTCTTCTGTTGCTTAGAGCGCAGTGCGCCGAGAACGC
>JBAUYE010000261.1:0-26802 GCA_049584615.1 Candidatus Sulfotelmatobacter sp. | reverse complement strand
GATGAACTTGGGTTCGGAACGCGGTTCTTACGCCCGGCCCTTTTTAACCGCGACCGCTTTGCCGGCAACTTCCCACGGACGCTTCGGCCGATCGACGGGCGGCTTATCGTCGTCCTTAAGACGATCGTAGTGATAGGAGTCGCTCACCGTTCCCAGCGATTCGTTGTAAAGGCTAGGCAGTCCGAGCGCTTCTTTCAGTTCCTCGGAAAACGACTGCAAGGCTTTGAGGTGGTCGGCGGTGGCGGGGATTTCTGTCTTGGAGTTTTTCAGGAACTGCTGGTAGCCGCGATTGACCAGCTTTGAAATTTCGCTTCCGATCAGGTAGCCGGGGTAGGCAAAAATCTTTACGCCATCTTCAGCGGTCTTTTGAATTGCGGCTGAGACGTTGTATTTTCTGAGAAACACGCGCCCGTTGGTGCCGGGCGCCTCGAGCACATCGAAACCGTGCTCGCGCAGCCAGGCCAGCGCTTCCTCGTAAGTTCGTTCTTCTAATGCTTTCGACATTTTCTACGTTTCCAATCTCTCTCTATAGATGCAAGCCACGCGCAAACCGTGCACAGCTTTATTCAGGGGTGCATCGACTTGCAAACTTTGTCATCTAAGGACACCATACTACATAGCGTGTTTCGCTCTTTCCTGCATATTACGATAGTCACGAGAGAATAGTTCGATATGGGGCAGGCTTCACCCAACACGGCGACAACATTTCCGGCCGAACATGCGCCCGAACCCGGCGACCCGCGCCCCGGGCAGAGTTTGCTGGAACGCATTGGCAATACTCCGTTGCTGCGCTTTGACTCTCTCACCGCTCATCTGCCTGGGGTAACACTTTTGGGCAAGGCCGAATGGCACAACCCCGGCGGCTCGGTGAAGGACCGCGCCGCTGCGAGCATCGTTGCTGAAGGGCGCCGGAGCGCGAAGTTTGTTGCTGGCAAAACTCTGCTCGACGCCACCAGCGGGAACACCGGCATTGCTTATGCCATGCTGGGAGCGGCCGAGGGATTCCCCGTCACACTATGCATGCCGCAGAATGTTTCCGCCGAGCGCAAAAGGATTCTGGGTGCATACGGTGCGAACATTCTTTACACCGATCCCGGCGAGGGTTCCGACGGTGCCATCCGTCTGGCCCGCGAACTTGCCGTCAAGCATCCCGATCTATATTTCTACGCTGATCAATATTCGAACGATGCCAACTGGCTTGCCCACTATCGCGGTACAGGCAACGAAATCTGGCAGCAGACCGAAGGACGCATCACGCACTTCGTAGCCATGCTCGGTACCAGCGGCACATTCATGGGCACCGCGCGGCGTCTGAAGGAACTCAATCCTTCGGTCCGCTGTATATCGCTGCAGCCCGATTCTGCTTTTCATGGCATTGAAGGCGCCAAGCATATGGCCAGTGCCATCGTTCCGAAAATCTACGATCCGCTGCTGGCGGATGAAAATGTTGAGGTTGCGACCGAAGATGCCTACGCGATGTGCCGTCGCATCGGCCGCGAATGCGGACTGCTGCTGGGGATTTCTGCCGCAGCGGGCATCTTCGCCAGCTTGAAAATTTCTGAGCAGCTTGAGCTGGGGAAAAGGCAGGAGGCCGTGGTTGTCACCATTCTGTGCGATTCCGGCGAGAAGTATCTGAGTGAGAGATTCTGGACAGAAGCGTAATTACTTGCATCGGACCAGTTGCATCGAAACCTGTTGCGTCAGACCTTCTAAATTCCAAGGAGAGATCATGAAGCAGCACGACTATGAGATTCAACTTGCGTGGACTGGGAATCAAGGTCAAGGTACGAAGACCTACGCCACGTACAAGCGCGACTACACGATCACAGCTCCCGGAAAGCCTCCGGTATTGGCGTCCTCCGATCCGGCGTTTCGCGGCGACCCGGCACGCTACAATCCCGAGGATCTTCTGGTGGCGAGTCTCTCGGCTTGTCACATGCTCTCCTACCTTTACCTCTGTGCTGTCAATAAAATAGTAGTCACCGAATATCAGGACGCCGCCAGAGGCGTGATGAACGAGCGCCCGGACGGATCAGCGGCATTTGCCGAGGTGACCCTGCATCCGCGTGTGACGATTTCAGAAGACTCTGACGAGGCCAAGGCTCTGTCGCTTCATGAACAAGCTCACCATCTTTGTTTCATCGCAAACTCAGTAAACTTTCCGGTGAAGAACGTCGCTCAAATAAGCGTTGCAGCTGCTCGTTGATCGATGAAGTCTGATCCCGGCTTGAACTACATCCATCGATGCTCAAGATCGCACCTAAAGACCACGAAGCCCTGCGCCGCCACGGTGAAGAAACCTATCCGCATGAGTGCTGCGGCGTTCTGCTCGGCCGCATGGACGACGACGGCACTCGCGTGGTGACCTCGACCGCGCGCTGCGGCAACACCCGCACCGATTCGCCGCAGAACCGTTACAACATCGATCCCCGCGAACTCGTGCGCATTCAGCGCGAGGGGCGCGAACGCGGTGAGGATATTGTGGGTTTCTATCATTCCCACCCGGACCATCCGGCGCGGTGGTCATCGACCGATCTCGCCGAGGCACACTGGTTCGGCTGCTCCTATGTCATCACCAGCGTGGAGAAGGGGAAGGCCGCGATTACCAACTCGTTCGAGCTTGCCGGCTCCGACGAGACGGACAAGCAACTCCTCGATGAAAAAATCGAGATCGATTGACGTTCGGCCAAGAGTCGACCTTCCTAGGCTCGTTGTCCAGCAAGGGTTCTGCGTGATTTTCACACGCTGCGAAGCGCTTGGATAGCGCGTTGAAGCGCAATCGTCCGCATCGCTCAACCGTGAAAAGCCACGTCTGATGCGCGTTCTGCGTGATCCTGCCGCGCCGCGTGCACCAATTCCGGTCACCTGCCTGTGGACGGGCTGCACTCGGCTGAAAATACGCGGGTTATAAGTGCAAAGTTTTCATTGACTCTGAAACTGGAAGGAGTAGAACCGTAATCGTTCTTTGACAGCTTCTAGAGTTTTTCCGGTTGGTGCGGCGTCCGGGACTCAAGCGTAGTCACCCTGTCCATGAAAATGAGAAGGGAGGGCAAGCGAGGGTCTATAGCAAAGCGCTGGTCGAGAAGAACAAGAAGAAACGTCGAAGGCAGGATAGAGTTCCGAGGCGTTGGGTAGGTTTTTCCGGTTGGCGGTAAGCCCGGAGCCCGAGCGAAGATCGCGCGCGGCACCCCGCAAGGGAAGCTGCGATAGCAGGTCAAGCGAGGGTCTAAAAGCGAGCTACTGGCCGAGACGAATGGACCCAACACCACCTCGGAACTCTTATTTTTTGTTCGCCTGCGCCGCCCTCAGGATTTTCTGTCGCCCATCCGTTTACAACGGTATATTCCCATGCTTCTTCGGAGGATTCTTGTCGCGCTTGTTCTCCAGCATGGCTAGAGCCTGAATCAGTTTCTTGCGCGTCTCGTGGGGCTGGATGATCGCGTCGACAAAGCCGCGGTCGGCTGCTACGTAGGGGCTGGCGAAGCGGTCGCGGAACTCTTCGATCTTCTTCTGTCGCAATTCCTGGCGATCTTGCGGGTTGGCTGCGCCGTCGAGTTCGCGTTTGTAGACGATATCCACCGCGCCTTCCGGGCCCATCACTGCGATCTCGGCCGTGGGCCATGCGTAGTTCACATCGGTGCGGATATGTTTTGACGCCATGACGCAATACGCGCCGCCGTAGGCTTTGCGCGTGATCACCGTGATCTTCGGCACGGTGGCTTCGGCAAACGCGAAGAGCAGCTTGGCGCCGTGCTTGATGATGCCGCCGTATTCCTGCGCGGTGCCGGGGAGAAATCCCGGAACGTCTTCGAAGGTGATCAGAGGAATGTTGAAGCAGTCGCAGAATCGAACGAAGCGCGCGCCCTTGATCGAGGCATTGATGTCGAGCGTTCCAGCGAGCATGGCCGGCTGGTTGGCTACGATTCCCACGGAGCGGCCGTCGAGGCGGGCGAATCCGACGACGATGTTTTTCGCGTAGTGCTCCTGCACCTCGAAGAAGTAAGCGTCGTCGACCACGGCGTGAATTACATCCTTCATGTCATAAGGAAGATTCGACTGCGCGGGCACGATGCTGTCGAGCGCGGCGTCAGCGCGGTCGATAGGATCGGTGCTGGGCTTGCGCGGCGGATCGTCCAGATTGTTCGAGGGCATGAAGCTCAGCAATTCGCGCACCATCGACAAACACTCAGCGTCGTCGTGCGCCAGAAAGTGTGCCACGCCTGAGGTTTCATTGTGGGTCATGGCGCCGCCGAGCTGCTCTTTGGTGACTTCCTCGTGCGTCACCGTTTTAATTACGTCGGGGCCAGTGATGAACATGTAGGACGTTTTGTCGACCATCAGGACAAAGTCGGTGATGGCAGGCGAATACACCGCGCCACCGGCGCAGGGGCCCATGACCGCCGAAATCTGCGGCACGACACCGCTATATAAAGTGTTGCGCAGAAAGATGTCGGCGTATCCGGCTAGCGAGGCCACGCCTTCCTGAATGCGCGCGCCTCCCGAATCGTTCAAGCCAATCACGGGCGCGCCCATCTTTGCGGCGAGGTCCATGATCTTGACGATCTTGCCGGCGTTCGTCTCCGAGAGCGATCCGCCAAACACTGTGAAGTCCTGCGCGAAGACGTAGACCAGGCGGCCTTCTATGCGACCGTAGCCGGTGATGAATCCATCGCCATAGAATTTCTGCTCGGCCATGCCGAAATCGTTGCAGCGGTGCGTGACCAGCTTGTCGGTTTCTTCGAAGGTGCCGTCGTCGAGCAGGAACTCGATGCGCTCCCGCGCCGACATTTTGCCTTCCTTGTGCTGGCGCTCGCGGCGTTTTTCACCTCCGCCCTCTTCGGCGAGCTGGTTGCGCTTCTTTAATTCGGCAAGCTTTTCTTGGAGATTCATGTGCGGAAGGATTATAGCGGGTGGAGGTCAGGCGGATGCGCGCGATATCTCTCAAACCGGACAGCCGAGGCGGCTGTTTCCACACGAGCAGGGTAGGCGAACCTTATTCCAAATCAGATCCCAGTACCTGGTAGCGATACTTCTTCCCGTCCCAGAAAACCACCGACGCGGTGGCTTCGCCTTCGCCTTTTTCTTCCATGTAGACCCCGAGCACGGTCTTCTTCCTCAGCGCCAGTTTTTTTACGGTGAGGGTCTTGAAAGGCAGGTTGATCAGCACGAATTTAGGTTTCGGTTTGTCAGAACGCCAGGCCTCTGGGCCCACACCGTGCACGATCAGCAGACAAACCCCTTTACGCTCGGGATCGTCCGAGGCAAAGCCGGAGGTGACTTTGACATTGCCGTAGCCCAGATAGCTGTCAAAGGGATCAGTCACGCGAAAAGCGAACTCAGATTGGTCAGCAAGCGGATTTTTGCAGCGGGCCGCGATTACAAGATCGTCGACGCCGTCGCCGTCCAGATCGCCGACAAACTGCGGCTCGCCGGCCAGCACCGAACAGTTGTCGCCAAATTCTTTGTGAATATACGCATCGGTGACCGTGGGCGAAGGTGTGGTAGCGTGCGCTGGCGGCGGAGGCGGTTGCTTCTTGCTCGCTGCAAACGAAGCAGACACGGTAGCAAACGCCAGCACAACAAATAAGAAGCAGCGGGAGACGACTCGGGAGTACGACATGTCCCTACTCTAGTACCGTTTTCCACCGGAGGGTAGAGACACTAATGGTGACAGGTCACTAAAGTAACCACTACTTGCGGAAGTGTTCCCAACCTTCAGGCTTAAGTTCGACGCCCAAGTAGCCCGCCTCGCTCTGATTCATCAGAAATATCTTCTTCGACCGCGTCACGCGTCCGATCATGGTGATCGGCACGCCTGCAATGTGGGCTGGAATGCGCTTGCGGCGCGGCGCGGTGAAAAGCAGTTCGTAGTCTTCGCCGCCGTGCAGAGCAAACTGCAGACCGACTTCCCGCGCAGGTCTGCCTACGCTGGCTCGTGGAATGGCTTCGGCCTCGACTTTCGCACCTACGCCGCTTTCTTCGCAGATGTGAGCCAGGTCGGTGGAGAGACCGTCGCTGGTGTCGATCATTGCGGAAGCCAGGCCTTTCTCACGCAGATTGCGCCCGAGCGCGATTCGCGGCTCGGGGAAGAAATGCCGCGGGTAATCCCGCGGATTGAACTTGCGCTTTCTCTTGGGGTTTTTCCGCATCTGCTGGAGGGCAGCGGCCGAGCCACCAAGCGCTCCGCTCACATAGATGCAGTCGCCGGGCCGGGCCCCCGATCGCAGCACAGCCCTGCCTTTCGGCACAGTACCCACGACAACGATATCCGCGAGAATTCCGTTAGGTGACTCCGCCGTGTCGCCGCCAGCGAGGGTCACGGCGTATCTCTCGGCCAGGTTGATCAGGCTGCGGGTGAAGCGGTTCACCCAGTTTTGCGGCAAGCCGCGCGGCAGAGCGAGCGAGAGAAACGCTGCCACGGGCTCGCCGCCCATAGCCGCGATATCGCTGAGTCCTCGCGCCAGACAGCGGTGCCCAACCGATTCCGGGGAGTGCCAGTCGCGGCGGAAGTGGATTCCCTCCAGGCTGAAGTCGGTCGTGACCAGGGTGTCGTTTTCCGGAACTCGGGCACGACCTGCGCGGGGAAGAGGCCGCAGCACGGCGCAATCGTCTCCAATCCCTGTCAAAACGGCAGGATTTGCCGTCGACCTTGCCATGAGGCGGACTTGAGCAATCAGCGCTTTTTCGGCGATTCCCACGGCAACTACTATAAGCGAGGCTCGCCTGTGCTGCAGGCAGTCGGCTTGGGATCCAAAGCGATGATCGTGAATCGGCCCCGCACACCCGAATTCCGTATGGTCCCCTTGGTCAGTGCGGGCTGGTGCCCATCCGCTCCGGTAATCGGACGCTGGTTACATTTGATTACCGGCTCTTAAGTAACACTTAATGACCCGTCGCGTCGTTGACAGGCGGAACCCAGTTTGTTACCTTTTACCAGTCATTCACAAAGCCTTTGGCCGAGCAGTGCAGTACCCTTGGGGCAAGCATAAGTTCTGCATCCCGAAGGAATTGCAGACAAGAGGTTTTCGGCTAGGTCCCCGGTTCCGGTAGGTGAAGGGCACGTTAGAAGTCTCCGTTCCCAAGAGGGGAAGCGTAGCCCGAAAAGATCAGGTGTTCGAACAGGCTTTCTGCAACCTCAGAACTTTGCCTGGAATTCCGTCCTTGATCCTTAAACGCGGAAGAACATTTAAAGCAGAAGAAGGAAGGCATTTGCGAAAACGCTTCTACATACTGTTTGTGGCTCGGGGGGATGACGGTCAGCTGCGCAAGATCCCCATTCCGGTCCATTACCTGTATGTATTCGTAGTCGGCGCTGCAATTGGATTCCTCAGCTTGACCGGGATCGCCAGCTCTTATACCCGCATGTTGCTCAAGGTTTCGCGCTACAACGAATTGCGGACGGAAAAACAGCAGCTCAAGGATCGTTATTCCGAACTGGAGCAAGTGGCCAAGGAACGCGACGTGCAAGTGGCTTCTCTGGGCTCGATTGCCAGCGAAGTATCGGCACTATACGGATTGAAGTCGCAGCCTTCGCTGGTCACAGCATCGCAGCAGGAAATCCAGGACGCCGACGTCAGTTCTTCTCTCGATCAGCTGGGCGCTCTGCGCACCTCCGCCCTCAGCGGTGCTACCACCGTTGGCATCAGCCTGGGCATGACTCGTAACGCCACTACGGCCGACTGGTTCCGGGCGAACTCCGCACCCAATCTTTGGCCGGTTGAAGGCCAGGTCACGGCCAGCTTCGGGGAGCGCATCGACCCGTTCAACGGCGAGGGCGCGTTTCACAGCGGAGTGGATATTGGCAGCACTTACGGTCACCCGGTGGTCGCTCCGGCCGACGGCGTGGTCACATTCGCCGATTTCCTGGGCGGATACGGCAAGGCCATCATGCTCGATCATGGGCACGGCATCTCCACCCGCTATGGCCACCTTTCCGGCTTTGCGGTCACGCCCGGACAGCAAGTTCATCGCGGCGACACCATCGGCTACGTTGGCTCCAGCGGACGCTCCACCGGTCCACACCTGCACTACGAAGTCCGCATCAACGACACTCCGGTGAATCCTTATAAATACCTCCGCATGACCGTCGCCCAGAGTGGCGGCTTCGAGACCGGCAGCTAGGGCACACCTCAGTTCTCAGTTCTCAGTTCTCAGTTCTCAGTTCTCAGTTCTCAGTTCTCAGTTTCCCACCCCCGGTTTCCCACCCCTTGCGCTCTTCCACCTCGCTGGGCTACGTTCATCAGGACGCAAGTTTTCAATTCCCGTTCTCGTAAGCCGCAGGGTTTTGCTGAGAACTGAGAACTGACAACTGAGAACTGCCTTATGTTCTTCCGCTCAGCCCGCGAGGACGTTGCGGCGGTCTTCGAATCCGACCCGGCCGCCCGATCCTACTTTGAGGTCGTCTTCCTGTATCCCGGTCTGCATGCGGTATGGGCACACCACTTGAGCCATTGGCTCTGGGGCCACGGCATGCGCTTTCTGGCGAGATTCGTTTCGCAGATCGCGCGCCTGTTTACCGGCATTGAGATTCATCCGGGCGCGGAGATTGGGCGGCGCCTGTTCATCGACCACGGCATGGGCACGGTGATCGGCGAGACGGCCGTCGTCGGCGACGACGTCACCCTTTACCAGGGTGTGACTCTGGGTGGAACCGGCAAGGAGAAAGGCAAGCGGCATCCTACGGTCGGGAACAATGTATCGATCGGCTCCGGAGCAAAGCTGCTAGGGAACATCACCATTGGAGACAACTGCCGCGTCGGCGCCGGCTCGGTCGTGTTGCGGAGCGTGCCCGCCAATTCCACCATCGTGGGCGTGCCCGGACACATTGTGCTGCGCGATGGCAAACGCGTGGTGATTACCGATCCCAAGGACATTCGAGATCCGCTGTCGGATGTGATTATCAAACTGGCTGCGGAGCTGCATGAGCTGCGCGAGCAGTTTCAGCGGCACTCGCACGAAGCGCTGGGCGCAGAGCCTGACGTAACGATCGACGAGGGGACAACGACGGCGAATATTTCTCCGCAGGAGTTGTTTCAGGATGACTATCAGGATTACCAGATCTGAAGCGTGAAGGTTTCAAAGTTTCAGGGTTTCAAGGTTTCAAAACCTTGAAACCTTGAAACTCTGAAACCTTGAAACTTTATCCCCTACTGTCTCAACCCCATCCAGCTTTCCGAGACCACCAGTGAGTTGCCGGGATTGTGCGGGTCGTACTTCACCGACGTGGGCAAGCCCAGGCGGCAGGAATGCAAGTTGATCCACTGGCGCAGGTAGGTTACGTCCTGCGAGCACTCGTAGGAAACGCCCGCGACATCATATTTATAAATGAGCAGCACGGCGGCGTGGTGGCCGTTGCTGACCGGCAATTCCTGCACATCGATGACGGTGCCGTCAGTGATGCGGCCGATGCCGTCGAGCCAGGTGCGGCGTTCGCGCTCGAGCTCTGCCGGCCCCTTGGGCTTGCGCCGCAAGAGCGCGTATGCGCCCAGGGCAGCGGCACTTCCGGCAGCTATCAGCGAATAAAGATGCAATGAATCCATCGCGAAAGAGTCCCGCAACGGCGCGCTGCCGACTACGGTTTCGTTATCAGCATATGACGGAAGCAGCATCTGCGGAAGTGGGTGGAGAGTTACCGAGGTGCCAGCCTCTTAGAAGCAGTGGCCACTGCCTTCATTTCTGCTTACAAACAAAGTTCTTGGCGATCTCGCCGAAGTCGCCTTCCGAAGTCTGCCCAAATTGATCGTCGCGGTGAGCCTTTTTGCTGACCACAAGTTTGCCTCCGTGGTCACGCGAGTAGAACCATTCCGAGTTCGCGACCACGCTTGGCGTCGTGCTGCCGCTGGCGCAGTTGAAGCGAACTCGCGCCCGCAGTTCTACGAACGGACCTCCTTGCGGCAGTTTGGTGGGTTCTTTGTACTCGACACGGATCCAGGCAGTGCGGAGGCCGTTCTTCTGGGCCGTGACCGAACTGACCAGCACCTGATCGCCGCCGGGAGTTGCGCCGATTTGCCGCCAGTCCCCCGCAGCCAGCGCGACCACTCCTACCAGCAGGACCGGGGCCAGCACCACGGCAAACACGATGAACAGGCCCTTCTTCATGGGGGATGGGGGTGAGGCCATAAGCACGCCGCACACACTTTGGGGCAAAAAGTGATTTCTGTCAACTGTGGCGGGGTTGGAGGCTGCCGGACAAAAGCGGGGTGCGACCGAGCCAATCGTCTGCTATCGTGGTGTGCTGCCGGAGGATCAGGTCTGATGGAAACGCTTTACTGCACCAATATGAACTCGGCGATTGGTCCTTTATTTCTAGCCGCGTCCGGCCATGGGCTGGTTGCCTTGGAATTCGACGCCAGGTCAGCGGGACAGCAATCGATTCGCCCCAACCCACGTCATCTTCGCGAAGAAAAAGGAGGCCTTCAGTTCACAGAGTCCGCCCCCCTGATGCAGCTTTACGTCAGTGAACTCGAAGAGTATTTCGAGGGAAAGCGGCGTGGATTCACCTTCCCGTTCGACCTTCGCGGGACCAACTTCCAGTTGTCCTGCTGGCGGGCGCTGCTGGCGATTCCTTACGGAGAAACGCGCAGCTATGCCGATATCGCCCGCGCGGTAGGCAAGCCGAACGCGTTTCGCGCCGTGGGCATGGCGAACAATCGTAATCCGGTTGCGATCGTGGTGCCCTGCCATCGCGTGATCGCTTCCGACGGCACGCTGTGCGGCTACGGCGGCGGCCTTGACGTGAAGCGAAAGCTGCTGGAGCTGGAAGGCGCGCTGACGGGAGTGCTGGCGGCGTAAAAATTGTTGATTTTTGATTGTTGATTGCTGATTGAAACCCTTCGTCCACGTGATTTTCAATCGGCAATCAGCAATCAACAATTCTTTCTTTGACGACTCAACCCAAATCCTCCGCGCTGCAGAAGGCCGGGCTCTTCTATCTCGTCTTCGTGATGTTTTCCTACACGACCGGCGGGCCTTTCGGACTTGAAGACATGGTGACTACCTCCGGTCCGGGGATGACGCTGATCTATCTGCTGGTGCTGCCGTTTTTCTGGTGCATCCCGGTTTCTCTGGTCACGGCGGAGCTGACCACAGCCATGCCGGTTGAGGGCGGTTTCTACCGCTGGACCCGTGCGGCTTTCGGAGACTTCTGGGGATTTCAGGTGGGCTGGTGGAACTGGTCGGCGTCGTTCTTGTTGGGCGGAGTGTACGCCGTACTCTTCGCCGATTACCTCTTTCCCGGCACGACGGCCGGGATGCACTACCTCATCTCGGTGGCGCTGATTGCCATGATTACGTGGATCAACGTGCGCGGCATCCAGATGGTGGGACGAGTTGCCACCATGCTTGAGATCGTTATTTTTATCCCGGTCGGGACGATGGTTGTGCTGGGGCTTACGCACTGGCGGCACAATCCGTTTGTCCCGTGGATCCCGCCGCATCAGCCAACCTTCAAAATCTTTGGCGTGGGCCTCGCTCTGGGCCTGTGGCTATATTCCGGATACGAACAGCTCTCGACTGTGGCCGAGGAGGTGGAGAATCCGCAACGGACTTATCCGCGGGCGCTGGCTCTGGTGGTGCCGCTTTCGATCGCGGCCTATTTTCTGCCCACGCTGGCGGGTCTGGCTTCGGCAGGAGACTGGCAGAACTGGCACACGGGATACTTCACGGAAGCGGCGAAGCGGATCGGCGAGGCGTCACTGGGAAGCCCGCGGTTGGGCATCTGGATGACCCTGGCAGCGATTGTCGCCAACGTCGCGCTGCTCAACAGCACCGTCCTCACTACTACGCGCATGCCGTTTGCAATGGCTGAAGATGGATATCTTCCCGCTGCGCTTACCCGCAAGCACTCGCGTTATGGAACGCCATGGCTGGCGATCGTTGTGTCGGCGATCATCTATGCGCTGCTGGCCTGGCAGAGCCTTGGCCAACTGATCTCAGTGTATATCTGGCTGCGCTCGGCAACGACGGTGCTGACCGTGCTCTCAGCGTGGAAGCTGCGGAGGACGCGGCCTGACATGCCGCGAGCATTTCTAATTCCCGGCGGGCGTTTGGGATTGATTTACATTGTGGCGGCGCCAGTGGTGATGAGTCTGGTCGCGCTGCTCGGAAGCGACCGCTACGCGGCGGTCGGCGGGGCGATTGCGTTGACGCTGGGGCCGGTGGTGTACGGAGTCGTTGCTTTACGTCCGCGCTAGATATACATCTCCCGATGTATATCTTCAGTACAGACCAAGGAGACATATCCTGCGCCAGCAGTGGCGCTGCCAGGCGGACAAGAGTGTCCGCCCCACACGAAAAGCCTCAGCTCACCCAATCCAGAAACTTGTACCACATTCCCGCGAACGGCAGGAACCACGGCGTGCCGTTGTACAGGCCCAGCGGCGCGCCGGGGAACGGAATGCCTGCGAAGGGATTCTCCGGCTTATCGCCGGCGATCAACTCCGCCATCTTCTGACCTTGATACGTGGCCATGGCAACGCCGTGCCCGGCGTAGCCTACGGCGTAGTACATGCCGTCGAGTTGGCCGGCGTGGGGCATGATGTCGAAGGCGAAGTCGAGCGTACCTCCCCAGACGTATTCGATTTTGGCGTCGCGGAGTTGGGGATAGACTTCGATCATGCCGTCGCGCAGGATTTCCGCGCTGCGGCGGATGGTCTGGTCGGTCTCAGGGAAGAATGCGGCGCGGCCGCCGAATAGCATGCGGCGGTCGGGCGTGAGGCGGTAGTAGTAAAGATAATTCTTCGAGTCGTAGATCATGCGGTTGCGCGGGCTGAGTTCCTGGGCCAGCGCTTCCGGGAGAACTTGGGTTGTAATGATGAACGACCCGATGGGAATAAGTTTCTTTTGCAGCGCGGGAGTTGCTTTGCTGGTATAGCCGCTCGTGGCGACGAAGACTTCGCGTGCCCATAGAGGACCTCTCGAGGTTGCGACCTTCCAGCCTGATTCGCCCTGTCGGGATTCGTGCTGCAAGCCTTCAACATGGGTGCGCTCGAAGATTTCCGCTCCGGCTTTTGTCGCGGCGCGGCCGAGGCCGGCTACATAACGGGCGGGATTTAGTCCGGCGCTGACTTCATCGACCATGCCACCGTGGTAAATGTTCGAGCCGATCTCGCCGCTCAACTCATTTCTCTGCACCACGCGCAGCCGGTGGTTGAACTCGCGCGCAATCACCTCCACTTGCCGCGCGTAATCGTCGAAATGCTTCTGCTTGCAGGCTACTTCGAGATGTCCGCAGCGCGAGAAGTCACAGTCAATTGCTTCCTCACGGACGAGTTGCTCGACGCAATCGACGGTGGCAAGTGATGCGGCGTACATGCGCCGGGTGAGGTCGCGTCCGTACTCGGAGATGAGCTGGTTCACCCCGAGCTTCATTCCAGTCAGCACCATGCCGCCGTTACGGGAACTGGCTCCCCAACCGATGGTTTCGGTTTCGAGCACGGCTACCTTGGCGCCGCGTTGGGCCAGGGTGCGGGCGGCGGAGAGCCCGGTGAAGCCGGCGCCGATTACGGCGACATCCACGCGGTCGGGCAGTGGACGGGCTTCTGTCTTGGGGAAGTCTGCGGTCGTGAGCCAATAGTTGTGTTCCTGCAGTGCCATGTTTCCTTTAGAGAACAGCGGTTTCGTGGATCAGGCGGCCTTCGGCGAAGCGCGTCAGACTTAGCAGCGAGGCGTCGATCAGGTCGGTTTTCCCGGTGAGAATTAAGTCGCCGAGGATTTTCCCTGTCGCGGGGGCGTGCATCACGCCGTGTCCGCTGAACCCGTTGGCGAGAAAAAATCCGGGCACGCCCGGAGCCTCGCCGAGAATTGGATGATGGTCCGGCGTCATCTCATACAGGCCGGCCCACGCCCGCTTCGGATTCACCGGGAGATTGGCGAAGCAGGGCACGCGGTCTGCGGCCCGGGTCAGGATTTTTTCGACAAAGGCGGGGTCGAAATCCGTTTTGAAACCGGGCGTTTCTTCCGGGTCGTTCCAGGCCAGGAGAAATCCGCACGCTTCGGGACGAAAGTGAAATCCATTCGACATGTCGACGATCATGGGCGCGGTGCGGGGGAATTCGTCGAAGGGCTCGCTGGGAACCAGCATGCGGCGCAGTGGCTCGACGGGCAAATCCACGCCCGCAAGCTTGGCCACGCTAGCCGCCCACGCGCCGGCACAATTCACCACTTTGCGCGTGGAGACAGAGCCGCGCGTGGTCTCAACTGATGCAATCCCAGTCGCGTCTTGCGTGAGGCCGGTAACAACGGCGTTCTTCCAAAGTGTAGCGCCGCGATCGGTTGCCGAGGCCATGAATCCATTCATGGCGCTATACGGATCGACGAAGCCGTCGGTGGAGCAGAAACTTCCGCCGACGATGTCATCGGCGCGCAGCTGCGGGAACAAGCTGCGGATCTCATCGGCCGCAATCAAACGGACGTTCTTCAATCCCATCTTCACTTGTTGGGCATAGTTGGTGCCCAGATACGCCATCTGCTTATCGTTGGTGGCGCAGAACAGATAACCTTGCGGCCGGTAATCGCATGGGTTGCCCAGGAGCTCCTCGAAGCTGGCGTAGAAGGGGATCGAGTAGAGCGACATCTGGATGCTGACCGGGGTGGAAAATTGAGCGCGCACACCACCCATGCTTTTTCCCGTCGATCCCTTGCCTTGGGCAGATTCGCGCTCGATGACCAGAACGTTGCGGCATCCGCTCGCCGTAAGGTGATAGGCGATGCTGGAGCCGACAATACCTCCTCCGACGATGACAACATCCGCAGTCTGCATAGAGCTTGCCGATAGGGAGCGACCCAGCATTCTAGCGCACTGGCGTTGAACCACCCCGCGCCCCGGAATGCGGCAGAGCGGGACGCGTGCGCTCCGCATTCCGAAAGGACATGTACTACTGGGGCCTTCGATTATTTTCGAGGTGCGAACGCCCTCGACCTCGGTAACTTGCTGCGGTTACTCGGCTTGCCTAGTCTGGACTAGTATGGCCTTGCGCTGCCTCCTGTTTTCGTCCAATGAAGAGACGGTCCAGCCAATTTGGCAGGTGCTCGCCGACCTCGGGATCGAGGGAGAGTACTGCAAAAGCGCTGTGGATGCGGTAGAGAAGGTCACCACGCAAGTGTTCCAAATCGTGATCACGGATTGGGACGACCAACCCGAAGCGGGATTCCTGCTCAAGACGGCGCGAGAATTGAAAGCGGCGCAGCGCCCGCTGACTCTCGCGATTGTAAGCGATGACGCCCGGCTGCCTGAGGCGTTGCAGGCAGGAGCCAATTCAGTTCTGGTGAAACCGATTCGCGTGGAACAGGTGCGCGACACGATGAGCACGGCGTGCGAGCTGCTTCGGGCGAAGCAGCAACCGGGAACGCTGCAGGCTGCGCCGGCGGCCCGGCGGGAAGCGACCGAAATAGCGGCCTTCGCGGCCGCAGCAGCGGCGGACACGGCGTCTGCGCCTTCCACCGTAACTCAAGGGCCAGAAAAGACCTTTCGAGCGGGAGAATTTCTGCAGTCGTCAGGTTCCGCACCGGGTGGGCAGTTCGACACGGAAAATGAAATTCATAAGTCGATGGAGCAGTCTGCAGCCGCGGAGGTCGACGCGCTCACGGAGTTGGAGCCTATGGCTTCAGCCGTGGAAGCTCCTCCGGCACCGGAACCCGAACCCCAGGGGCCGCTGACGGGATGGGCAGCGCTGCAGGCGCGTCTGACGAAGACGGCGCCACCACCGCCACCGGAGGAGGCTGCTCCCGAGAAGGTTGAAACAGTGTCGTACGGAGAAACGCTCTCCTTCCCGCCGAAGCCTGCAGCTCCTGCGGAAGAAGAAAGCAGGAGATCCGCGAAAGCGCAGTCGCACCAGGAATCAGCACCGGAAGCTGCGCTTTTTGCCTACATATCGGGAGAGAAGAAGGAAGAAAGCGAACCGCCGGCGCAAGAGCCGCGGCCAGTGCTCGGCAAAATCTTGTTGGCGGGGGTACTGGCGGCGTGCGTAGCACTGGTGGCTGTACCCCAAACCCGCCAAACTTTGCGGATCGCGTACCGGAATGGGGTAAGGGCGGGAGTGAGTTGGCTGAACCCTCCCCCTGCCCCGGTAGCGCAGGCCGCGCCACAGCATGACAGTTTTGGCGAGGCGGGTGACGAGTACAAACTTCCGAGTGTGCCGAATATACCGGATGCGACAACGGATCCTTCCCAGATTCACGTGTTGCCGGTGGTTGATCCCACGGCGAAACCGCAGAAAGGTGCGGACGCGAATGGTGGGCAAGCAACAGCGACGACCGGCGAGAACGGCGCTGCTGATCCGAATCAAGCCAATTCAACCCAGACTAATTCAAACCAGGCCGGCCAAAACCAGATCAGCCCTAACCCAACGGATCAGCCGTCCGCGCAAAACGCAAGCGGGCAGGCGCAGGTCGGCGGGAGTCAGGTCAAGGATCCGGCTCCGGCGAGTATCACTGTGCTGCCGGGAAATACGGCGGAAGCGTCGCCTGCTCCGTCATCCGCCAGTTCCATACCGGCCGCCGCGTCGACTACCTCGGCACAGCCGAATGCCCCAGTTGCCCCGCCAGTCGCGCAGCCACGGCCGGCTGTCGCGCCGGCTCAGAGCTCTGCCCCACCGCAGACAGTTTCGGCGGGAAACAGCGGGGGCATTCCATCGAGCCTGAAATCGCAGATAGCTTCCTCCACTCCGGATGCTAGCGGCGCCATGCCGGCCGAGGCCGCAATGTCATCGATTGAGCCAGTGAACCTGCCGGAGTCTACGGCTTGGGGATTGTTGGCTCAACCGGTTGACCCGGTCTATCCCGCCGCGGCGAAAGCCAGCGGTCAGAAGGGCAGTGTGGTTCTGCAAGTGCTTATCGGGCGAGACGGTGCGGTGCTGGATGCCAAGTTTCTGCAGGGATCGCTGGTGTTTGCAAGGGCCGCCATTGATGCCGTAAAGCAGTGGCGCTTCAAACCTTACTCCATGAACGGCCGTGCCGTGTCGGTCCAGAGCGTCATCACCTTGAACTTCAAACCTCCGGTTTAGCGGCTGGTGACAAACCGGGCGCCGGATCGTCTTAACTATCGTCGGAGGCCGCGAATTCCAGTGAAGTTACCGAAGGGGATCGAGCCGGTACAGCCCGGAGGGAAAAAGCGGCATCTAGACTATATAATGTGTAATAGTTCCTCAGGAAGTGACTCCTTTCCAGAAGAAGAATCGGATGTCGATGAAAATTAAAGCTGCGATTCTGGTTTTGTCCTTTGCCGTGTTGTCGTTTGTCGTAGTTGGTTCGTTTGGGGGCGTGCATGCCTCCTCGAACGACGGCGCCTACCGGCAGATGCAGGTTTATAGCGAAGTATTGTCCCGCGTGCAGAGCGAGTACGTGGAAGATCCGAACATTCCCAAAGTGACGGATGGCGCGCTGCACGGCCTGGTGGAGTCGCTGGATGCGAACTCCAGCTACCTGACAGCGGCCGCCTACAAGGCATACAAGGCTCACAAGATTGAAGGTAAAGGCGAGATCGGGGCAACCGTTTCCAAGCGTTTTGGATATGCAGACGTGGTTTCGGTATTGCCCGGGTCGCCTGCAGAGAAGGCGGGGATTGAGGCAACGGATATCTTCGAATCGATTGAAGGGCAGAGCACCAGGGATATGTCGCTGCCGGAGATTCGCGATGCGCTGGCCGGCACGCCGGGCTCGACCGTGAGTGTTTCGGTGGTCCGGGCGCGGAGAGCGGAGCCGGAGAAGGTGGTGATCACGCGCGACGTAGTGAGCATTCCTCCGGTGGCTGACAAGATGCTGGAAGACGGCATCGGCTATATAAAGGTGGACGCTCTCACCAAGGGTAAGGCCCAGGAGATTGCCACGAAGATCAAGTCGCTCGAGAAGTCTGGAGCGAAGAAGCTGGTTCTGGATTTGCGGAATACGTCGGACGGTGAAGAAAGCGAAGGCATCGCCACGGCCAATCTTTTCCTAAACCACGGCACCATCACTTATCTGCAGGGACAGAAGTTCCCGCGAGAGGCGTTCAATGCGGATCCGGCAAAAGCCGTGACTACGCTTCCGGTCGCCGTGTTGGTGAACAAGGGAACGGCTGGGGCGGCGGAGATTGTTGCGGCGGCGATTCTCGAAAATGCCCGCGGCGACGTGGTGGGCGACAAGACTTTCGGGGACGGATCGGTGCAGAAAACGATTGATCTGCCGGACGGCGGGGCGCTGATTCTCTCAGTGGCGAAATACTATTCGCCCAGCGGGAAGGCGATTCAGGAAACGGCAGTAACCCCTAACGTGCTGGTGGCCGACGATACGGACAACGTAATCTCCGACGATGACGAAGAGGAGCCTGCCGCTACGGAGCCAGAGGCCAAGCCCAAGAACACGCCGGACGATCAGCTGCACAAGGCGGTTGAGGTATTGAAGAGCCGCGCGAGCTAGACACTATTGTTCCTGTCTTTAAAGATGTGATCGCGCACCGCGAGGTGCGCGATTTCTTTTGCCGCCGGACTTTTTTGCCTGGCGTCGGGCTCGGCCCGTGAGCCTGCGCTTGCAGCTACCGGGGTGAACGACGCCCTGCTATTCTGAACCCATCTTGCTATGAAGTCGCTCTACGAAGATCTTCCGCCGGTGGAGATTGCCGGGCGGAAGTTTGTCGGCACGGTGTTGTTTAGCCTGCTGGTGCTGGTTTCCGCTCTGGTGGGAGCGACCACCGGGCTTCTGCTGGTCTATACCACAGACTTGCCGCAGGTCGAAGCGCTGGAAGCGTACCGCCCCAGCTCGATCACTGAGCTGTATGACGATCACGGGCGGGTGATTGGATCTTTTGCCCTGCAGCGGCGGGTGGTCGCGGGCTATGACGATTTCGCTCCGGTTCTGCGGGATGCGTTGGTCTCCATTGAAGACAAAGACTTCTACCGGCATTCCGGCATCAACTTCTGGCGTATCGTGGGCGCGGCGTATCGCGACATTGAGTCCGGCGGGAAGGTGCAAGGTGCGTCGACTTTGACCATGCAGTTGGCGCGCAACTTGTTTCTGTCGCCCGACCGATCGTTCCATCGCAAGGTGCAGGAGGCGATGCTCGCGATCCAGATCGAGCGGCGCTTCACCAAGCCGCAAATCTTCGCGCTCTATGCGAATCAGATTTTTCTGGGACACGGAGTGTACGGGTTCGAGGCTGCATCGGAATTTTATTTCAGCAAGCCGGCTCGTCAGCTGACCCTGACCGAAGCGGCGCTCCTGGCGGGTCTGCCAAAGAGTCCGGCATACTACTCCCCGATCAACCATCCCGACCGGGCGATGAAGCGGCGGAATCTGGTGATCAACGCCATGCTGGAAGATGGAAAGATTACCGCGGCTCAGGCCGAGGACGCGCGATCGTCGCCGATAGTTTTACGTTTGGCGCACGATCCCAACTCACTGGCTCCATATTTCGTGGAGGAGATCCGGCGCAATCTGGAAAATAAATACGGCGCCGATCAAGTTCATGAGGGCGGATTGAAGGTTTACACCTCGCTCGACGTCGATCTGCAAAATGCTGCGAACCAGGCGGTGCTGGACGGTCTGGCGGCTTATGAACGGCGTCACGGTTGGCAGGGGCATCTGGAAAACGTCGTGGCGGAAGGAAGCGCGGTCGATAAGTATGAGCATCCTGATTGGGAAGACGAACCGGAGGTGAATGGATACGTCCACGCGCTGGTGACTTCGGCCGGGGTTGGTATCGCAACATTGAAGTTCGGGCGCTACGCCGCGGCTGTAGGACAGGCGGACGTGGCCTGGACAAAGGGCAAGATACAGAATCTGCTGCGGCCGGGAGACATCTGCTACGTAAAAATCCTGTCGCTCAACGCCAACGGCTCGGCCCGCGTGAGCCTGGAACAGGATTCCGGCGCGCAGGGTGCGCTGATGGTGATTGACAACGCTACGGGCGGAATCAAGGCCATGGTAGGGGGGCGGGACTTCAGCGAATCGAAATTCGATCGCGCAACTCAAGCATTGCGTCAGGTGGGGTCGTCGTTCAAGCCCTACGTGTACACGACCGTAATTGACAAGGGCGCGAGCCCGAATGACACCATTCTGGATGAGCCGGTTACGTTCGAGACTGGCTCCGGGCCTTACTCGCCGCATAACTACGACGAAAAGTTTGAAGGGATCATTACGTTGCGGCGCGCTCTGGCGCAGTCGCGGAATATTCCGGCGCTGAAGCTGGCTAACAAAGTTGGCATCAAGAGCGTAATCGACTACGCGGAGCGTTTTGGAATCACGGCCAAGTTGCCGCCGTATTTGCCGGTCGCGCTGGGTTCGGCGGAAATCACGCTGATCGAGCAGACTTCCGCATACAGCGTGTTTCCGAACGACGGCGTGCGGGTCACGCCTCACTACATTACAAAGGTGACCGATTACGAGGGGAGGGTGCTGGAAGAAGACTATCCTGAAGTGAAGGACGTGGTAAGTGCGCGTACGGCGCGAATCATGACCTCGATGCTGCGGGAAGTTGTGCTGCACGGGACGGGAATCGCGGCCGCGAAGTTGCCTTTCCCGGTTGCCGGAAAAACCGGTACGACCAACGATTTCACGGACGCATGGTTTGTGGGATTCTCTCCCTCGATGACTTGCGGCGTGTGGATTGGATTCGATGAGAAGAGATCTTTAGGGGCCAAGGAAACAGGAGCGCGCGCCGCCCTGCCCATCTGGATGAACTTCATGAATGCAGCCATGGCAGGAAAAGATCCCGGGCAGTTCCAGCCGGCGCCGGACGTGCCGGTGACCGTGGTGCAGAAAGTGGATACGCCAGATATATCGCCGGGCGCGGATGAGATGCATTAAGAGATGGCGATCAGGCATCCGGGTTTGCTCATGATTCGTCAAACTATAGTCTGTATCGTCTTATGAAGCCTTTCTTCAAGTTTGCGATGTTAGCGCTGGTGCTGATCTTTGTGGCATTGGTGTCGGCGCTGACGGCGATGCGATTCGCCATTCACGGACAGGTTGTCGAGGTGCCTGTAGTGGTTGGGTTGACGCCTTTGGAGGCGGAGCGCTCCGTTGCCGGGTTGGGCTTGCAAGTCGAGGTGGAGCGGCAGTACTACAGTCCGCAAATTCCCGAAGGGCGGATCATGACTCAGCTGCCCCTGCCGGGGTCGAAGGTGCGGCGGGGATGGCAAGTACGGGTGGCGCAGAGTATGGGACCGCAACGTGTTGCGATTCCTGATGTGACCAAGCAAAGTGAGCGCGCGGCGGAGTGGAACCTGCAGCGGCGCGGCCTCGAACTGGCTTCGACGGCCGAAATGCAGCTGCCGGGAACGCCTGCGGACCAGGTGCTGGCGCAGAGTCCGCCGGCGAACGCTAGCCAGGTAGCAGCGCCGCAAACCAGCCTGCTGGTGACGGTCGCGGCCGATCCCCCGGCGTATGTGATGGCGAATTTTGTGGGGCAACCGCTCGGCCCGGCGAGCCGCACCCTGCAGGATGCGGGCTTCAAACTGGGTACTGTGAGCATGGCGCCACCGCCGGCAGACAACGCAGAAATACCAGGCGTCCCTCCGGTCGTGCCTGCTGCGCCTGCAGAACCGTCGCCTGCAAGCATCATCGTTACGCAGTGGCCTCCGGCCGGACAGAAGGTTCTGGCGGGGGCGGTGATCAACTTTGAGGTGCGGTAAGGCAAGTTAGATCTTTTCCAGAATCGCGGCGAAGAAGCCGTCGCATGGCTGAACGCCGGGCAGAGTGCGCAGGTAAGGACCGCGAGTGAGCGAACCGGGGTCCGGCCAGATCAATTCGCGCTTTTCGCGAAGCTGCTCCAGTTCGGCGCGGCAGTCGAGGACGCGAAACGCTGAGTCTTCTTCCGAAAATCGCTCGATGACGTCTTCGTTTTCTTCTTTTTCCAAAGAGCAGGTGGAATAGAGCAGGCGGCCTCCGGGAGCGACTTGGGCCATGGCCGACCGAAGGATCGCGAGCTGCCGCACCTGCAAATCAACAAGATCGTGAGGCTTGAGCCGCCATTTGATCTCGGGATTACGGGAAAGCGTGCCGGTGCCGGAGCAAGGCACATCGGCGAGAACGCGATCGAACCTTGAGGCGAATGGGAGATCCCGCGCATTGGCGGCGACCACGCGGATATTGCGGGATTCCACCTCGGCTTGTGGATCAGGCGCGCTCAGCATCCTTCGAAGAAGACGCGCGCGGTGAGGATGGAGGTCCACGGCAGCGATGTTTGCTTTCGGATTCCGATCGGCAATGGCCAGAGTCTTTCCTCCGGGGGCCGCACAACAGTCGAGGATGTGCGCGCCGCTGCCGACAAGAGCTGCGACGAGCTGCGAAGCTTCGTCCTGAATCACACAAAGGCCCGCGCGGAAAGCTGCAGACCTGGTCACATCTCCGTGCTGCACTCGGCGTGCGGAGAGCAAGAACGCCCCGGGAGCGAGGTCGATTCCTTCGGCTTTGATTTGCTCTTCAGCTTCCGGACGGCGGAGGCGGATTGCGGTGACAGGGACCGATTGATCGTATCGGCAGATGCGAAAGGCGGAATCGAGTCCGTAGGACTGAGTCCAGCGTTCGATGAGCCACAACGGGTGGGCGCTACTCGCAGCGAGAGCTTCTGGCGAAGTATCGCTGATTGCGGGTTGCCCGGAGTTGTCAACGTGGGAGATGTTCTCGAGCTTCCGCAGGACCGCATTCACGAAGGGCGCAGCAGAGCGCTTGCGGGCGCGCTTGACCAGCTCTACGCTTTCGTTGATCGCGGCACGGGCCGGGATGCGGCTGAGCCATCGCAGCTGGTAAGTCGCGAGGCGGAGCGCGGTGAGAACCTCGAGGTCAAGTTTCGAGAGTGCCTGGGCAGAGTTAGCGGCAATTTGTGAATCGAGCAGCGATCGCCAGCGCAGAACGCCCATAACCAATTCCGTTGCCAGGGATTGATCGAGCGTCGTGAGGCGGGCGTAGGTGCGGGAATGAAGAAGTTCGGATGCGTAAGAAGACTCGCGCTCGATGCGAAGCAGGATATCGAACGCCGCCGCGCGAGCTGGAGAAACTGCGGGGCGCGAGTCTCGAGCTTTTTGTTTCATCGTCTCACTGTGGCCAGTATGAAGGAAGCGGCCTGGGCCAAAGAAAATTAGTGTTGCCTAGGAGCCGAGCTTCTCGCCGGGCGCGGGGCGATAGCCACGGATGAAATCAGAGGCCGAGGTCCGCTTCTTGCCTTCGAGTTGGAGCTCGAGGAGTTCGATTGCGGTGCCCTGGCCGCAGCCGACAAAAAGACGATCATCTTCCACGTTTAACTCAGACGACGGCAGCGCCCTACCGAGCGCAGACGCCTTCCACACTTGCAGACTCTTACCGCGGAACTTCGTGTACGCGCTGGGCCATGGTTGAAAGCCGCGCATGCGGTTCAGAATCTCTGCCGCGGGGCGGGAAAAATCGATGAGGCCGTCTTCTTTCTTTAAAATCGGCGCCAGAGTGGCGTGCGTGTGATCTTGCTGTTGTGGATGGATGCTACCGGCCTGCAATCCGCGCAGGGTTTCGACCATGAGGTTTGCGCCCGCGGACGCGAGCTTCGGAGCTAGCGTCTCCGCCGTGTCGTTGGGAGCGATGGGAATTTCCTGTTGCTGGAGGATGTCACCGGTATCGAGGCCGGCATCGATTTTCATTGTGGTGAGGCCGGTCGCGGTTTCACCCCGCGCAATCGCCCACTGGATCGGTGCCGCGCCGCGGTATTTCGGCAGGAGCGATGCGTGCAAGTTGATGTTGCCGAGAGGAGGAAGATCGAGCATCCATTGCGGAATGATGCGGCCGTAACCGACCACGATGATGGCGTCGGGCTTGAGGGACGTTAGTTGCGCGCGGAAGGGGTCGTTGTTCTTGATGCTTTCAGGCTGTGCGATTGGCAAGCCCAACTGCAACGCGCGCCGCTTGATTGGGGAAGAAACGACTTCGAGGCCACGGCCTCTGGGACGGTCCGGCTGCGTGACTACGAGACTGATATGGAATCCAGCGTCGACAAGTTTGTCGAGCGTGGGCACGGCGAAGGCCGGCGTGCCGCAGAAAACGAGATTGAGGGATGAGGGCATTTGGTAATTGGGTAATTTTGTGATCGGGTAATTAAGAATCGCATCGGGCGATCACGTTCACAATAACTTGCCAAATTGCAAAATTACCCAATTACAAATTTCTTCTACCATTCTCCCGCTTTAACCAGCTTGCGAATTTTGCGCTTGATCAAGTCGCGCTTGAGCGCGCTGATGTGGCTGATGTAGAGCTTACCGTTGAGGTGATCGGTTTCGTGCTGGAAGGCGCGAGCCAGCAGTTCGTCGCCGATCTTCTCGAAGACCTGCCCGGTCACATCCTGGGCGCGGATGGTTACCACCTGCGCGCGTGTCACGTTCTCGCGGAAATCAGGAATGCTGAGACAGCCTTCACTCTGGGCGTGGCGGCCTTCCTTGTGAATGATTTCGGGGTTGATGAGGACAAGTTTGGCGTCCGGGTCCTCTTTGAAAGTGACGTCGACGACGGCAATGCGGCGCGAGATACCGATCTGCGGCGCGGCCAGGCCTACGCCGCGCGCGGCATACATCGACTCGAACATGTCCTCCACCAGCTTCTTCAACTCTTCGTCGAAGACGGTGACTTTCTCGGCCGGTTTTTCGAGAACGGGATTTCCGAATTTAACAATGGGATAGATCATTATCAGTTGCAATCAGTAGTTTTTCAGTTGCAGGCAGTAACCCTGGAAATTGCGCAGGGTTTCTCCCATGGAATCGCCGCCAAATTTTTCCAGAGCGCAGCGGGCCAGAGTCAGTGCAACCATCGCCTCTGCTGCCACGCCAGCAGCCGGGACTACACAAACGTCGGAGCGCTCATAAGCTGCGCTCACGGGTTGGCGTGTCTCGAAATCGACCGATTGCAGCGGACGGCGCAACGTGGAAATCGGCTTCAGGTAGCCGCGGACGCGGATCTCCTGTCCGTTGGAAACGCCGCCTTCGATTCCGCCGGCGTTGTTGCGAGAACGGGTGAATGCGGTGAAACCAGTTTCCTTTCCATAGCCGATTTCGTCGTGCACAGCGGAGCCGGGAGACGCGGCTGCCGTGACACCCGAGCCGATCTCGACCGCCTTCACCGCCTGCAACGACATGACGGCGCCGGCCAGCAGGGCGTCCAGGCGCTCGTCCCACTGCGCATAAGTACCCAATCCGGGTGGGACCTCGTGAGCAACCACTTCAAAGACTCCTCCCAGTGAGTCACCGGTCTTGAGAACTTTGTCGACTTCTGCTTTCATGCGCTGCTCGGTTTCCTTGTCGGCGCAATTCAGCAAGATTTCTTCCTGGTTGTAGAGCGCTTGAATCTGCTCCCACGCAACTTCCTGGTGCATGGCCACGTGGCCGGCGGCCACAACGTGGCTGAGAACTTCGATGCCGAGTTCGCGCAGGAAGATTTTGGCCAGGGCGCCGATGGCGACACGCGCCGCCGATTCGCGAGCGGAGGCGCGCTCGAGGACGTAGCGGGCCTCGGGAAAGTTGTATTTCAGGGCGCCTGCAAGGTCGGCGTGTCCGGGCCGCGGAGATGCTACTCGCTTGTGGCGGGCGGAGTCACCCTCGGCGACGGGGAGGGACTCTTGCCAGTTTTTCCAGTCGCGGTTCTCCAGCTGAATCGAAATAGGCGAGCCAATCGTCATGCCATGACGCACACCAGAGAGGATGTGAGCCGTGTCGCGCTCAATCTTCATGCGTCCGCCGCGGCCATAGCCTTGCTGCCGGCGCCAGAGTTCACGGTCGAGAAAAGCCTGGTCCACTTTTAGCCCTGCGGGCAGGCCCGAGAGGAAAGCGACCAGAGCTTCGCCGTGAGATTCTCCGGCAGTGAAGTAGCGCAGCATAAGTGCTCGATTTTACCTGATGCGGCGTCGCACCGGAGTCTTCCCGATGGAGATAAAGAGCCGCATTTCCGGAGGTGGCAAGAAAAGGCACTCCGTCTGCAGATTTCATAGGCACAGGCGCGCAAATGATTGCTACAATAGCCCACATTCGTATTCTTGTGTAGTTTCTGGTTCTACCCAGTCGCCCGCGTCATTTTGCAAACCTTCTGGCCAAACAAAGGAGAACTGTGTGCCCCCACGCACAGATTCAAACGAAGTGATTCATTTCGGCAGGAAGATCCGCTGTCTGCTTGCGCATGACCATGTTCTGCTGCGGCAAGGTCTGCGGCGTTTATTGGAAGACGAGCCTGACATTGACGTGGTCGGCGAGGCCGGCAACGCGGCGGAGTGCCTGCGCAAGGTTTACGAGCTCCGGCCGGATGTGCTGGTCGCGGATACCGCTACGTTTGGACTGGCCGCAGCGGAAGCAGAGATTCTTGTGACGAGGGAATCTCCTCAAACCAAAATAGTGTTTTTGAGCATGCAGGACCCCGATAGCTCTCCGTTTGTCGGCCTGCGGGCTGCCACGAGCGGCTGCGCAGTGCGACAGACATCTGCGGAAGAGTTGGTGGAGATGGTCCGGAACTCGCGCGGCGGCGGTCGAACGAACGGTCCGGATGAGCGCTCCCGGCCTGATCTGCAGCCTCCCGTCGAAAAACTGCTTCGATCGGAACGCGCGCTCACCGCTCGCGAGCGCGAAGTACTGAAACTGCTGGCGGAGGGCAAGACTGTGCGCGCGGCGGCTGCAGTTCTGGGGTTGAGCAGCAAGACCGTGGACGCGCATAAGTTCAATCTGATGCGCAAGCTCGGCATCCACAACAAGGCTGAACTGGTCATGTGGGCGATCCAGAAAAGGGTTGTGAAGATTCCGGCGAACTTCTAGATGATCCCCGGAGCGGCGAGTACCAAGACACTTTGTCATCCCGAGCGCAAGCGAGGGACCTTGGTTCTTGCGTCCGCAATCT
>JBAUYE010000260.1:0-4855 GCA_049584615.1 Candidatus Sulfotelmatobacter sp. | reverse complement strand
GGGGGACTGGCACGTCCCGTGCAAAAGTAGGGGCGTACTTGTGAGCATTGAAGATTCCCCAGGGCCAGCAAGAGGGCAAAATTCCGCGCACGGAGAATCCGAAGGCGCTGAGACAAGAAATCTAAGGAGCTTTTCCAATATGACCCGCACTTCGTTAACGATTTTTCTAGCAGTCAGCATGGTCGCCTCGATCGGCTGCACCACCAAGAACTACGTGAAGCAACAGACCACGCCGCTGATCAACAAGACCAACGAACTGGATGACATGACGGCGAAGAACAGCAAGGACATCAAGGACGTTGATGCCCGAGCGCAGGCCGGCATCGCGGCCGTGAATGCCAAGACGGCAGATGTGGAGCAGAAAGCCCAGGCCGCCGGCCAGTCCGCGGCATCGGCGCAGCAAACGGCCGACGCAGCCAACGGCCGCGTAGGCGTACTGACCAACACCGTCGCCAACCTGGACAATTATCATCCGGTGGCGGAAACGTCGGTGAAGTTTGGCTTCAACAAAGACAATTTGACGCCTAAGGCCAAAGAAGCGCTTGACCAGTTGGCTGGGACCATTGCCAGCACCAAGGGCTACATCATCGCTCTTGAAGGCAGCACGGATTCCGTGGGTTCCGCTGACTACAACTACGACTTGAGCCAGCGCAGGGCCAACTCCGTGATCCAGTATCTGGCCTCGAAGTACAACGTGCCGGCTCACAAGATTTACGTTATTGGGCTGGGCAAGGACAAGCCGCTGGAGACGAACAAGACCGCAGCAGGCCGCGCTGACAACCGCCGCGTGGATGTCCGCCTCATGACTAACACGTTGGGCGACACCACGCAGCCTGCAACGACGCCAACGACGACCGGGCAGAATAATCCTTCGTCGCTGTAGTCGAGAGATAGCAACTTCTCCTCCCCCGGAGAACTTCGCCAACCAGGCCGCTCAGATCCTCCCCCTTGAGCGGCCTGCTTTTTTGCCGCCAGTTTCCAGCTGCAGTTGCGGGCAGAATTGCTTCCAAACAATCCAGCGACGACGGTAAAATAGGGTTATGGCAGGTCGGCCCCATTTTCTTTTTTGTTTGCTCCTGGGATTGAGCGTCGGGGCGCGGGCGCAGCAAAGTCCGCCGCCACCCTCATCTCCGCCCCCCGCCCCTGCCCAGAATCGGGACGCTTCCGGTTTGAGCCGCGATCTTTCCTTTCCGGAGGACACACCGGCGCAACCTACTCCTGCGAACACCCCAGCGAAGCGAGCGCCGAGCATGGCCCCGCCCCGCTCCGACAGCGTTCAGGTCGACGATTTGGGTCCGGGCGTTGGCGAGAGCTCCAGCAAAGATACGGAAGTGGATTTGAGCCCTCCAGCGGACGACGCCAAGGCGCATCCGCAAAGTGCGGCTGCGCTGGCTGAAGCAGAGGCTGCCACCTCGGGCGGCGGGGGAATAACCGAGTTTCATACCTGGGATCCGCACAAGGCCGCGAAAGACATCGAAGTCGGGGATTTCTATTTCAAACGGCAGAACTACCGTGCCGCCGAAGACCGTTACCGCGAGGCGCTGCGCTACAAAGACAATGACGCGGTGGCGACGATACGGCTGGCTGTATGCCTGGAAAAGCTGCGGATCTGGGATGATGCCCGCGCCGAGTACGAAAGCTATTTGAAGATTCTGCCGCACGGCCCGCAGGCTTCAGAAGCGCAGAAGGCGCTTAACCGGCTGAGAGCGCAGACCGCCCAGTAGCCGCAGGCGCTCGACCGGGTCGACCGGCAGAGCGGACCCCATTCAGTCGGACTGCGGGCTTCCGTTTCGAGCGATTATTCCGCTTCGCACCGGACTCCGTCCCGCCATTCGTGTCGCCATCGCTCACCGTGCTGTGGTGGGCTTCTCCGAGGATCAGGTTCGCCGGCCACTTCGGACCGGAGTGCGCCTTGCCCTTGGTACAGGTGGCTTGCACAACGATGGCTTCGAGCGCGTCCAGACAGGAATGAATCATTTGCGCGCGCAGCGGTCCGGCAACTCCTCCTCGGATCAGATGCATCGCGGTACCATGCATCAGCGACCACAGCGAAAGCATAAGGCGAGTGTGTTTGCGGGGATCTCCTCCCAGGCGCTCCGCCAGGCGCAGACGCATAAGATTGAAGGAAGGCCAGGGCTCGTGGAGGGATGGAGGCTGCGCGAATCCATCGAACAGAACTTCGTAGGCGTGGCGATGCTCCAGGGCGAATTCCAGATAGCGCTGGCAAGCTTGCGTGAGCGACCGGGTGCGGCTGAGCGCTGCGAACAGTTCGGTGCGGGTCTGCATGCGCACGGCGCGAAGAATATCGTCGCGGTCCTGGTAACGCTCGTAGAGGGTGGGGGTAGTGGTGCTGGCTGCCTTGGCGACGCCGCGCATGGTGAGGGCTTTTTCGCCGCCCCGGGACCACAGCCGGCAGGCCGCCTCGAGGATGCGTTGTTCGAGTTGAGGATCTGCTTGTCTGGGCAACGGCCCGCCTCCGTACCAGGATGATTGCTTGGCCCGATTGCTTTGACGATGTTCAACTAATATCGTACAACTGCTCTCACACTAGCAATACAGTTAAACCCGCAGGTTGTGTGCCGCCAAGGTCCTTGGTTTACAGCGCTCCGCATAAAGCCGGCCCCAGCAGGAGCAGGCCGATCGGCAATCCAAGCTTGAGGTAGTCTCAGACCTGAAGGGCGCGAAAGCCACCCGGCCTATTTCTCCACGCGGATAAAGGCGCCGGTCGAGGCGTCGACGGTAACCGTTAGTTTGGCAGTTTCGCGAGACGCGCCGTAGCTGACGTGCCAGACCAGTTGGTTGGTGTTGTGGTTCCACTCGCACATGTAGATCACAGGTGTGGTGGGGTCCTTTTCAAGAATCTTGTCGCCGCCGTGTTTCTGGGCTTCAGCGAACGCCTGGTCGGTGTCCACCTTCAGAAATGCCGGATCAAAAACCTGAGTGGAGGCGTTGCCGGGGTTGTAGACATCCTCGTTGCCGGGTGAAACGCCGCGAGAGGGAGCGTCGGGGGCGTTGCTGCCCGACCAGAAAAAAGGCTTCACGCCGCGTTGGGTCGCCGAAGCATAGCTGACGCGCCAGATTGCGGATTTGCCATCCTGGCCATTGCTCTCGCTTGAGGGCGTCGACTCGATGCGAAAGGGCTTTACGTCCGCGGCATAATTGCGGGCGGCGATAAAAGTCTTATAAAACGCCGCGCGGCCGGTGAGCAGTTCAGGAGGCTTGGGTTGCGGCTGGGCTGGAGGCGTGTTTGCAGTATTGGAGTTGCAGCCCGCAAGCAGAGCGAGAATAGTAATAGTGAAGAGCGCGGCCACGAAAACCGTTGCGGCCGGGGCGCGCCTATCGCGCGAGACTGTCCGGGTCGTGTCAGCTACTCTAGCAGTAACATCTTTCTTATCGACTGCGGTGGCTACGGCGGTCTCTGACTGAACGAAGTCCCGCATCTTCATGACGACCTTCCTGTTATAACTGTGGTGTTTTGATTGCCGCGCAACATTCTACCTGAAGCGCGGCAAGACACGAGAGTACTGCAATGGATTCCCGTCTGGAAGCGTTGAAGCAAGCTGTGGAGTCTGCAGTTAAAGGTTTGTCGAGCGAGCAACTAGGCTGGCATCCCGCAGACAAGTGGTGTGCGGCAGAGATTTTGGAACATCTTTACCTGACCTACACCGGAACGATAAAAGGATTCACCAAGGTGTTGGACGCTGGCAGGCCGCTGACGACCCGCGCCTCCGTGAAGCACCGTGTGCGGACCTTGGTGGTCGTGGGATTCCAGCACATGCCCAAGGGCCGCCAGGCGCCTGTGAACACCCGTCCGAAAGGCCTGCCGGGAGTAAACTTTCGCAGCGAAGTGGGGGCGAAAATTGTGGAGATGGATGCGATCATCGCGCAATGTGAAGCCCGATTTGGGGGAAGTCGTCTGCTTGATCACCCAATTCTGGGGCCGTTAACCGCAACCCAGTGGAGGAAGTTTCATTTTGTGCATGGACGGCATCACGTGAAGCAGTTGCTCCGGCTTCGAAAAAGCATGAAATCAATTGCGTGAGCGGCCGCCCAGCCTGCGGCTGTGGCCTGGAAAAACGAAAGCGCCGGCTCAGGAGCCGGCGCTTTCTTGTGGTGCGAATTGAGCGAATTCCAACCGCTCTGCGCCACGCGAGTTCGAGCCCCGCCTAATCGATCGTCTAATCGATCATGGCGGAGGGAACGCCGTCCTTGCGGGCTTCCTCCTGCATATCCGTCAGTTTCTGTTTTGCGTCCTCCACCGCCTTCTGTTTGTCGGCGATCTTTTGCTTGTAATCCGCGTCCTGTTTATCCCACTGAGCCGAGTTGCGCAAACGGTTGCCAACATCGGCGTACATCTCGGCGGCACGCAGCTGGTATTCGCGCTGCAGAACATCGAGTTCGCGGCTGGCCAGGTCAATCTGATCCTTCTGCGCGCCTAGCTTGGTCTGCCAGGATTTCCAGACGGCTTGTTTCTTGGCCTGGTCGTCGTCGGCGTTGGCTCCGGCAGCACTCTTGTCCTCGCCAGGCGCTCCGGCATTGTCGGCAGACTTCTCGCCGATAACCGAAAGCTTATCCTCGGTCGGGAGGTTGTCATTGTCAAAGACTTTGGGCTTGGCCTTGGCCGTCCCGGGATCCTTGCGGATCTTGCGGGCGTAGTCGCCGAGCGACGATTGACCCTGTGCCGGAGCTGCGGTCTGGGCCGCCGCCGTAGACGCCAGCAGGGCCGTGGACAATGCGAGTGCTAATCCGATCAGTGTGATGTGCTTCATAGGTTCACCCTTTACTTGCACGTTTGTTACCGCACGATCTTCATTGGCGATGTTCAACTGTTGGCTCCTGCGCCAGCACGGGCTGC
>JBAUYE010000259.1:0-9920 GCA_049584615.1 Candidatus Sulfotelmatobacter sp. | reverse complement strand
TCGATGCCGCTCTCGGCGGAATTTTCCTCGTCGGTGAGCTTCATGAACGCGTGGCCGCCGCCGAAGAGCTTCTTGAACGTGACCCCGAAGTTCTCGTTAATCTTGGTGAAGGCTTCCTTGAACTTTTGGCGGGAGACTTCGTCGATCTCACGGATGGTCGCGGTCGTGTTCTCGATGGACGAGATAAGGTCTTTGCGCTGGCCGTCGAGGAAACCGTGCCGCTCGGCCGTCTCGCGATACTCTTCGAGCGCCATCATGTTCACCGGGCCCATGGCTTCGAGTTTGGCGCGCATCTCCCGATGAGCTTGGTCACAGGCGGTCAGTTCGTCGCCAGTGACCAGCGCCAGGGTAGTGTCGGCCAGCAAAGCGGCGCGCTCAATTCCCAGTTCGTTCAGGCAAGTATCCGCCATGTACATGGCATCGGCTTGCAGCTTGGCGGCTGCTGCCTGCAACTCGCCACGTCGGTCGCGAGCCTGGTCGAGAAGTTGGCGAGCCTGGCGGAGCAGTTCGTCGATTTCTGAGAGGCGCGCGCGCAGCTGGTCTTTTTCGAATTGCAGCAGACCCTCACGAGCCTGGCCTGCGTTGCGCTCGGCCACAAAGTCGGCGGCTTGTTGCTCGAGTTGCAGGTTCTCGGTTTCGCGCTGCAGTTTCTCCGCGGCAGCGGCTTCAATCTGTGAGACCAGAGCGTGGAGGCGCTCGCTCATTTCGGCAAACAGGGAATCAATGCGTCCAAGCACTGCGGTTGCCGAGCGGTGACGCTCTTCGAGAGCTGCGACCCGGGCCACGCGCTGCGAACTGTTCTGGGCGGCGTCTTCCCGGCGCTGACGCAGCACGCCGAGCGATTCCTGGGCGGCCGCAATCTGCTGCTCGAGTTCGGCGCGAGTCTGTTCGAGTACGGCGATCTCAGAGTGACGCGCTGCGACAATCGACTCCTGCTCAGATTGCTCCGCAGACAGACGTTGCAACTCCGCTTGCGAAACGCTCACGCGTTCGGCGACGCGGGCCATCTCCGAATCGAGTTGCTGCAGCATGTGGCCGGAAGTCATCGATTGGTGCTCGGCTTCGCGCTTTTCTGCGTCGAGACGCTCCAGCAGGGAAGTGAAGTCTTTAATTTCCCGGCCCAGCGTCAGCACGCGCATCTCTTCTTGCCGCAGCGCACGTTCCAGGTCCTCCAGTTGCCGCAGAACTTCGCGAAGTTCGCGCTTCATCGAGAGCGGGCCTTCGGCGCGCTGTTTGCCGCCGGTAACGGTCACATTGTGAAAGCATTCTCCGGTTTGCGAAAGAAAGAACGCGTCGGGATTCTCGAGAGCAAGCCCGCGTGCGGTATCAGAGCCGGGGACGATGTAGCCATCGCGCAGCTTAGGGAGAATTACTTCCAGCGACTTCCCGAATCCGTCGAGCACGCGGATAGTGGACTTCAGCGGCACGATGGAAGCCGTTGGCGGCGCGCAGTGCGCGGCTTCGTCGAGGATAAAAGAGAACTTGGCCTGCGCGTCTTCGGGATGAACCAGGAAAGTGGCGCGGCCATCGACATCGCTGCGCAGCAGGCGAAGGCCCTCGTCGGCGGCGTCCCAGGACTTGACTACGATGTAGTTCAACTCGTCGCGCAGGAAGTCTTCGACCACGCGCTCAAAACGCGGCTCGACTTCAAGGAAATCGGCGAGCACGCCGACCGGGGCCAGGCCGCTTTGCATCACTCCCGACTGAAAAAGACGGCGAACGGACTCGGTCGAGTATCCGTGTTCCGCGATCACTGCTTCGAGCGATCCCTTCTTACCCAGAGCTGTAGCGAATTCGGCGCGGAGCAAGTCGAGATGAGTCTTGGCTTTCGTCTCTTCGAGGCGCTTGGCTTCGAGCAGGCGTTTAATCTGGCTGATCTCTTCAGTAATTCCGGTGACGCGTTGGGTAATGGTTTCAAATTCGAGAGCAAGTTGCCCGCGCTGGCCGCCGAAAGCTTCGACTTGAAGATTGGCGCTACTGATTTCCGTCTGCAGACGCCGGGCCTCGCGATCGGCGCCGGCGAGGCGCTCTTCAGCCTGCGCGAGCTGGTTGCGCAGCCGAGAGGCCGCCGACACTGTGTCGAAAATGGCTACGCGCGATTCTTCCTGCCGATGTTCAAGTTCGGCCAGCGCCGTCGCGGCGGCCGCGGCTTCCTGCTGTGACAGAGCGAGTTCGTGCTGAGCTGCAGCCAGATCGGCGGCGGCTGATTCGAGCACTTGCCGGTTGGAATCACGCTCGGCTTCGAGGGCCGTCAGGCGGTGACGGGCCTGCGCCAATTCCGCTTCCGCCGAAGCAGAACGGACCACGAGTTCGGCACAGCGTTCTTCGTTGTGCCGGCGGCGGGCGCTGGCACGATCGATTTCCAGATCGATCTGGCTGAGGCGCTCGCGATTCTCGCGCAGCTCGGCCTCGATGGCATAGCCGCGCTCGGTTCCCTCCCCATGCTCGGACTCGAGTTGCCGGACCGATTCGGCGCGGTGCTGCATATTTTCAGCCAGGGCATTGAGTTGTGCGTCGAGTTCGGCACTCTCCTGTTCAATCGCCGCTAACTTACTTGCCAGCACCACGCGCAGCTGGGCCCGCATTTCGTCGCGCAGCTTGGCGTAGCGCTCGGCCTTCGAGGCCTGGCGCTTCAGAGAATTCATCTGACGCGTGACTTCGTCGAAAATATCGTTCACCCGCGCCAGGTTCAGCTTGGCATCTTCGAGGCGAGCTTCGGCGAGGCGCTTTTTGGTTTTGAACTTGGTGATTCCCGCAGCCTCTTCGAGAATGGCTCGGCGATCGGTGGGCCGGCTGCTGAGAATCTGGCCGATGCGTCCCTGCTCGATCAGGGCATAGGTCTCTGGTCCCAGGCCGGTGCCCATGAAGAGTTCTTGAATGTCGCGCAGGCGGCAGAGTTTGCCGTTGAGCAGGTATTCGCTGTCGCCCGAGCGGAACAAGCGGCGCGTGACTACGATCTCTCCGGCGCGGAATTGTTGCTGATTGAATTTCCTGCGGCGGATCTTCAGCACGACCTGGGTTGCGCCGCTTACAGCGGCGGAATTCGCGATCGGCACGATTGCGTGAACGGGCAATGCGAACACCGGTTCATCGTCGGGGAAGGCGACCGCCAACGTGTCTACTTTCGATCGCGGACCTTCTACTTCTTCTGTTTTGCCGGGCTGAGCGTCTTCCACAGCGCGCTCGGTTTCTTCGGCGGCGTGGGCGCGGAGGGCAGCTTCGTCCCAGTCCTCGGCGGGACGGCGCGCGGCTTCGGCACTGACCGGAAGTTCATCCTGAATGTCAATTTCCGTAGGCGCGCCGGCGTCGGCGCCGGGATACTCTTCGGGATCGATCAGGGTGAGCGAGACCTCGGCCATGCCGGTGGGCTTGCGGTCGCGTGTGCCGGCGAAGATTACATCTTCCATGCGGGAGCCGCGCAGCGTCTTGGCGGACTGCTCGCCGAGCACCCAGGAGATGGCGTCGGCAATATTCGACTTGCCGCAGCCGTTGGGGCCAATGATGGCGGCGATGCCGTCCCCGTGAAACTTGAGGTCAGTGCGGTCACAAAACGATTTGAACCCGAGAATCTGAAGCCGCTTCAGTTTAAGCAACGTAAACTCCTTGGAGAAGCAGTGGCCAGTGGCCAGTTGTGAGTGGCTGGTCTTTCGCTTTGCTGCCTGCCGGCCTGTTTACCAGACTGATACCTCCAGCGTTGAAACGGCGCTTGCCCAAACTTCTGCTGTCCCGGGCTGGACCGGGTAGACACAAATTGCAACTACTGTAACGGTGAAATCGGGGCGGGGTCAAGCAATATAACACTATATATTGTATGGCCTTAAGAGCGAGCGCGTTGGGTTGCACATGCATTGCAGCAGATCGATGGTTTATGGGGGGGGAAGGACGAGGTGGGAAAACCGCGAGAGCATAACTATGGTAGCGCAACTCGCGGTCTAGGACAACGATTCCGGACTTACCACTGCGAGACACGCTTCGCTGTGCGTGGCGCGACAGCCGCGGCGGCGGTCCCCACCCGTTTCTTGCTGAGGCTTATTTTCCTCCCAGCCTTTCGAAGAACAGGCAAATGGTTTCTATGCCGTGGTGGAAGTTGGGGATGTGGAATTTTTCGTTGGGGGCGTGGAGGTTGTCGTCCGGCAGACCGAAGCCCATCATCACGCTGGGGATTTTCAAAGCTTGATAGATATCGTTGACGATGGGTATCGATCCGCCGCTGCGGATGAAGACGGTTTCCTTCTTGAAAGTGTCGTGCAGCGCCTCCGTTGCGGCCTTGATGTAGGGATTGTCGGTACCGACCACGCTGGCCGGGCCTTTGCTCCACACTTTAATTTTGGTTTCGATACCTTTGGGTGTGAGCTTCTTCACGAAGGCCGTGTAGCGCTTGAGGATGTCGTCGGGATCCTGGTTGGGCACGAGGCGCATGGAAACTTTGGCTGCTGCTTTGGCTGGGATGACAGTCTTGGCGCCGGCGGCGATGAATCCACCGGGCATGCCGTGGACTTCGAGCGTGGGGCGCGCCCATGTGCGGTAGAGAACTGAATAGCCCGGCTCGCCGGTTAGAACTTTCGATCCAACTTCGGTTTTGCGGTAGTGCTCTTCGTTGAAGGGCAGACGCTTCCAGGCTTTGAGTTCGTCTTTGCTCGGCGCTTTCACGTTCTTGTAGAACCCCGGGATGAGGATTTTTCCCTTGGCGTCTTTCAGCTTGCTGATGATTTCGATCAGCGCAAAGAAGGGGTTAGGTGCGGCGCCGCCATACATGCCGGAGTGCAGATCGACCTTGGCGCCGACGGCTTCGATCTCGGTGTAGACCAGGCCGCGAAGGCCTACGCACAGCGTGGGAAGGTTGGGCGCGAAAAGCTCAGTGTCGCAGACCAGGGCGAAATCGGCTTTCAGCTTGGCTTTCTGCTTGTGGACGTACTCGGAGATGGATTCGCCGCCTACTTCTTCCTCGCCTTCAAAAATTACTTTGACGTTGATGGGCAGTTTGCCGCCGCCAGACTTCATCAGCGATTCCAGAGCCTTCACTTCCATCCAGAGCTGGCCTTTGTCGTCGACTGCTCCGCGGGCGTAGATATTGTTGTTGCGCTCCGTGGGATCGAAAGGTGGAGTCACCCACTCGTCCAGCGGATCTGGGGGTTGCACGTCGTAGTGGGCATAGCACAGCGCCGTAGGCTTGCCGGGAGCGTGCAGCCAGTCAGCATAGATCAGGGGATGGCCTTTAGTGGGGATGACTTCAACGTTTTCCATGCCGATGCGGCGGAGTTCGCTGGCTACGAAGTCGGCGGCCTTTTGTACGTCGGGTTTGTGTTCTTCCAACGTGCTCACGCTCGGGATTCGGAGAAGGTCTTTGAGTTCGCTCAGAAAGCGTTGCTGATTATTGCGGGCGAAATCTACTGCGGGCGAGGCCATGGGTTGATCCTTTCTGTGCTGGAGTGCAACGGCGCGGACTGATGCGGGCGCGGAAACGTTTCAGTATACCGGAAGGAATTGGGCGGCGGAGCGGCTCGCCTTGCTTGGCGGGAAAGCGCTAGTCGGAGAATCTACCTGGGGAGAACGGCTGCAAGTCATGGTCGCAGGGTGTTTCTGTAATTACTTCAGCCATCACCTGCGCTGTGATCGGGGCCAGCAGAATTCCGTCGCGGAAATGGCCGGTGCCTACGTAATAGCCGGGAGTCGCGGTGGGGCCGAGAATCGGCAGTGCGTCGGGAGTTCCGGGGCGCAGGCCGGCCCAGTCTTCGAGGATCTTCGCATTGCGCAGTTCGGGAACGATGGCGATCGCGGCGCGGTGAAGGCGTTGAATCGTCTCGACGTCTGTGCGCTTGTCGAATCCGGCTTCTTGTACTGTGGCTCCAACCAGAATTCTTCCGTCGCTCCGCGGGATCAGGTAAACCTCTGGCGCACGGATCACGTGCTTTAGGAGATGGCGGGAGGGTGAGAGCAGGCAGAGCATTTGTCCCTTCACCGGCCGCGTGGGAAAAGCATGCGGGGCGATCTGGCCCGACCAAGCTCCGGCGCAGTTGACGACTTTAGGCGCGTGGAATGAGGTCTTGGTCGTGATGACGCCGGCGACACGGCCATTGGAAAGATTGACGGCTATTACTTCTTCGCCAGACGAAATATCTACATCGCGGCGCTTGGCAGTTTGCAGCGCGGCGGCAGTGAGGGCGCGCGGATCGATGCTGCGCTCCTTCAGATAGAAAGCAGGTTGGTTGAGAATGGCGACAGCTGGTTCGAGTTCAGCCAGAGGTGCGGGAAGCGTCGCTCGTTCTAAGCACGGAGAAGAAAGATGCTCGGCGGATGGGAAGAGAATCGTGCCCTGGTCGCGAAGGTCAACTTTCATGCCCGATTCCACTTCCAGTTCATGGGCGAACTCGGGATACATGCGCGCGCTGGCCGTGGCTAGCGGTTGCAGAGCGGCGGGCGTTTCAAGCTGGTAATCGACCAGCATCCCGCCTGCGGCGTGGGAGGCTTCACGGCCGGGCTCGCCGCGCTCAACTACAAGGACGCTCGCGCCCTTACGCCGGAGCTCAATCGACAGCGAGAGTCCTATGATGCCCCCGCCGATGACGATTGCATCCCAATTCTTCACCTCTGCATTGTAAAAGACTCGGTTACTTTCGTTACCCGGGTGGTTACCCTTCTGCCCCCTATAATCCGATAAAACCTACTCGACAATGATCGCCAAATATAAGCCCAACGCGAATGAGGGAACTGCTGCGGCTTCACCGTGGATTTATGGTCCCTGGCTTGATCTTATTGTCGGATGCGGGGCGTGGTCGGCTCCGCTGTTGCTGATCTCTTACTTCTCGATCGCTTCGAGCGCGCGTGCATGGGCGGTTGCCTTCTACGTCCTGGCACTATTTTTCAATTATCCGCATTACATGGCGACCATCTATCGCGCCTACCACCGCGAAGAAGACTTTCATAAATACCGAATCTTCACGGTGCATATTACGGCGCTGATCGTGCTGACGCTGGTGCTGGCGCATTCCTGGGTTCGAATTTTGCCCTGGATTTTTACGATTTACTTGACCTGGAGCCCATGGCATTACAGCGGTCAGAACTACGGCTTGTTTATGATGTTCGCGCGCCGCGCGGGAGCGAAGCCGAGTGAGGCGATACGCCGCGCGCTCTACGGCGCGTTCATCGCTTCGTATCTGATTCTGTTTCTTGGCTTCCACACCGGGACCTCGACAGATCCGCTTTTCATTTCTCTCGGAATTCCCGCCTTCGTAAGCCGGTGGGAGCAGGTTGTGCTTGCCCTGACATTTGTCGGGCTCGCAGGGTTCGGTCTGTCGCGCTTGGCGCGGGAGACCGGCTGGCGGAAGCTGTTGCCTTCGCTGACTTTATTCTCTTCGCAGTTTTTGTGGTTCGTGTTGCCGGCGGCCATTTCGCTGATCAAGGGTTGGGAAATTCCGCAGAGCCGTTACAGCACTGGCGTGTTGGCGGTGATGCACTCCGCGCAATACTTGTGGATCACCAGTTACTACGCCCGTCGCGAAGCTGCCGGTGAGAGCAGCCGCCCTTGGCGGGCGTGGGGGTATTTCGGCGTGTTGATTGCCGGTGGCATCGCGTTGTTTGTTCCTGGGCCTTGGCTCGCGAGCCGTGTATTTCACCACGATTTCACGAATAGTTTTCTGATCTTCACTGCGCTCGTGAACATCCACCACTTTCTTCTGGACGGCGCCATCTGGAAGCTGCGGGACGGGAAGATCGCAGTGCTTTTATTGAACTCGCGGGAGCGAATTTCCGATGCTGCGTCGGGAGCCGGAAGCCGGCTATCTCAGGCGTGGAGCTGGCTTACCGGCGCAACGGCTGGAGCGCGCCAGTTGCGGGTCGGCGCTGCTCTGATGCTGCTGTTGTGGGGAACGGTGGATCAAGCGCGGTACTATCTGTCGCTGCGTGCGGATAATCTGCGGGACTTGCAGCGTGCGGCCGCCATGGATTCTTTCGATACCTCGGTGCAGATGCGTCTGGCCCGTCGAGAGCTGGATGAAGGCCAGGCGCGGCTTGCGGAAGCGGCGTGGCGCAAGGCCATTCAAGTCAACCCAGCCGATCCCGCTCCGCGGCAGGCGCTGCTGCGATTCCTTATCGGGCAGGGCCGCATCGATGAAGCCTTGAGCTTGACGGATGCTTCGCTGAAGTACTCCCCCAAAGATGCGAATCTCCTGGTGGATCGTGGTCTGCTGGCGCTGCGCATCGGTCAGCCCGATCAGGCTGTGGAAAGCTGGGAGCGCGCGATTTCTGCCGACCCGGCCCAGATGGCGGCGCATCTTTACCTGGCGAATGAACTCGATCATGAAGGCAAGGCTCGCGCGGCAGCGGGGCATTACGAAGTGTTCCTGAACGCAGTTGCCCGGCAGCCGGTGGGACAACGTCCGGCGCCGGAGAAGGTGATTGCGATTGCGCTTCGCATGGCAGACTGCCAGGGGCGCGCGTCCGAGAAAACCCTGGCGATTCAGTCTTACGAGTTGGCAGCAACCATTGCGGATCAAACCAAACAGCCGAAGCTCGAGAGCGTCGCCGATGTGAACGAAGCAGCGCTGCAAGCGGACGCCGGCAAACTGGACCAGGCGCTTCAGCTTTACCAGAACGCGCTGCAGTTGGATAATTCGATTGGCGACAAGGCGTCGAGTGCCGAAGACTGGCTGGCTTATGGACGCTTTCTTGATAACTCCGGGTTTCCGGCTCGACTGGCTTACGCTTGCTTTGTGAAGTCCGGGCTGGAGAATGCTCTCCCCGACGCGTCGCAAAAACAGTTCCTGGCCGATGCCAGCAAACGAGCCGAAAGCCGGATTGGGTCCGAAGCGGCTGCAATCCGTCGCGATCCCGACCCCGTTCTGCAGGAAGCGCTGGCGCTTCGCCGCTAACCTAGTCCAGCCTGAGGCACTCCTTCCGAAATTCAGCGCCGTGTTCTGTGCGGGCGGGAAATTGCGTGGGCCCGTTTGACAGTGCGGCGCTTGTGCTAAACAATTGAATGGACCCCGCTGTCAAGGCGGTTAATCCTCGGAGGAACTACATGCCGGACGAAGGCGAACAGATACAGGTTGAACAGCAGTCGACTGCAGGGAAGTGGATTCTCGTGATCCTGGCAATTCTTTTTGTCGCGGGTTCGGTGTATGGGTATGTGACCACGCAGCAGCACGTGCAGAAGTTGACCACGGACCTGAGTGCCAGCCAGGCGCAGGTTGCGGAACTGCAAAAACGGGTGCAGTCCTCAGAAGCTCAGGAAGAGACGATCGCCCAAAGGCTGGGCATGACCAAGAAAGAACTGATGGAACGCGCTGCCGCGCTGCAAGCGCAACAGAAGGTTGACGAGTCCCGGCTGGCGCAGCAAGAGAAGGAATCGAAAGAGCAGATCGGGCAAGTGAGCGGAGAAGTGGCCGGGGTGAAGACTGACGTAGGCGGGGTGAAGACCGACGTGGCTTCCACTAAGGCCGATCTGGAAGCGACGAAAGCAAAGCTGCAGAGTGCGGTGGGCGACCTGGGAGTGCAGAGTGGCCTGATCGCCAATACGCGCAGCGATTTGGAAATTCTCAAACACAGGGGCGACCGCAATTATTACGAATTCACCTTGCTGAAGGGGGCGAAGCCTCAGCCGGTGGCGACGGTGAGCCTTCAGCTTAAGAAGACCGATCCCAAACACGGCAAGTTCACGGTGAATGTGACTTCTGACGACAGGACCATCGAGAAGCAGGATCGCAATACCTCCGAGCCGATTCAGTTCTATTCGGGACGGGATCACTTGCTGTTTGAACTAGTTGTGTGGACGGTGGACAAGAAGAAGGCGACGGGGTATCTGAGCACTCCGAAGGCCGCGCCCGTGCCCGTAACGGCCAATTGAACAGCGGTTTAGTCGATCGGCACGAATTTCACGCAAACCGGTTCCGATACTTCGAGAACTTTGCCAGTTGGCGTGAGGC
>JBAUYE010000258.1:0-4905 GCA_049584615.1 Candidatus Sulfotelmatobacter sp. | reverse complement strand
CTATAGTTGGCTGGAGTTGACGGCGTAACCGGCGCCGTCTGGGACTGGGCTTGGGGCGTGAACGTCCAGCTGAGGATGTCCTGATTGTCGTCCCCGCCGCCCGTTCCGCCCGTGAACCCGACCCAGGCACTACTACTATTGCCGATCAGGGTGCTCAGGGAGAGCGGAGTGGTGGTGCCGTTAAGGATGAGTTGCACGCCGCCGCTAAACAAGTCAATGCCATCCAGGATCACATCGAGGCACGGCTCGGCGGTAGAGCCCGAGAAGCAATTCGGTGAACTCGACTGAGTGGGTGTTGGCGTATACGAAATCGTCACCGTATGGACGCCTCCGTCCGCCAGGTTGATAGGGGCCCCGGAGGGGGCGTTCGGCAGAGCGTTGTTATATGCGATATTGCACGCCTGGTCGATGCAGTTCGGGCCAGTCCCGGCGCTTACAATCGATACGCTGTTATTGTTGGGATCAGGATAGCCATCATTATAGGTTTTGAAATCTACTGCGAGACTGCTTGGGATACCGCCAGAAGGAGTTGAGCAACTGCCCTGCGCAAATCCCTCGCCGCAGCCGGCGGGACCCAAGGCGCTCGTCCCGGAAGCTTGAATTACAAACGCAATGCCATCTGCGGGGCCGTACACGGTGGGTTGGGACCCGCTTAATTGAAATGTGAACGTGGTGGAAAAAGCCGCAGTGACCGATTGCTCGGTGTTGTACCAGACAGACCCCGCCACCGCGGTCGTATTCGGCGTAACCCGCAGCACAGTCGTTACGTTCGTCGGGTCAGGCAGAGCTTGGTTTGTCGTCCCAGTTGGCTGTGGAAGGCTGAAAGCCGGCGCGCCGAGAGCTGCCGCCCCGTTCGCCGTCAGGCAACCTGGCGCCCCCCCGATGGTTGTGAAAGTGGCGCCCGTGAAATCTGGACTATAGTTGGGAGAGTTTGGGCAAGGCGTCTGAGCCCAGGCGGCTGTACTTCCCACAGCCACCACCAAAACCGCGATTGCGGCGACAATAACGAACCTCGTAATTGCTAGCTTCATAGATATCCTCTTTTCTTCACGCTGGTTCTTACCAGTCGCGCTTTCGGACTTTTGAATCTTCGTGGGCCTCGCTGACGGCCGCGGCGGACGACGGCGAACATTTGACCTGGGCGATTGCAGTTCATCACTTCGTGTTGTTCGAGACGCAAGACAGGTGGGGGACCAGTCGCTAGCAACTCTCACGGATTTTGGGACCGATTCAGGCCGCGAGTTGGGGGACACGCCGCTCTGAACTTTTACTGCTGAATCGTTTACAGTCTACTGCTAAGCCACTGCTTGCGAGGATCCGCCAAAGGACTCGATGGCGCTAGCCTCGTCCTTCTGAATATCAAAAACGGAGGACAGCCGGGTCATCTGGAGCAAATCGTGGACTCGCTTGGTCAGGTTGGCGAGTTTCAAATGCCCACCCTGGTTGCGAATCGTGGTGTGAGCCTTGACCAATTCGCCCACCCCCGAACTGTCAATGTAATTAACTTCGCCCAGGTTGAGGACGATCGACTTCTGTCCCTTTTCTGACAGATCGCGAACAATCTCGCGCAGCATGATATTCCCGTCGCCGAGCGTAATTCTTCCGCTGATGTCGAGGACGGTCACTGGCCCCACCTGGCGGGTCGCTGCCTGCATCTTGACTGGAGCCGAGCCTTGCATTCCAAGTCCACGCCGGTCAAGGATTGCGCACGCCGCGGTCGCGAGCTCCTGCGATTCCGTGCGAACCACGATCAGCGAACGTCCCTCCTTGAGAACTTCGCGGAAGAACGTGATGTCCTCAGCGCAATCTTCGACCGCTGTCGGTTTCGGAGCGTCGGCGCCGTGTGTTCCCGAGCCGAGGGCAGAGCCCGCTCCGGCGCCCGCTCCGGCGCCAGTTAGTAGTGCGGCGGCCCCGATCCCTAGTGCAAATACCGTTCCGATACCGGGAAGAAGTAGAGTCGCAGCCACCACGCCGGTGGTCACGCCGGCAGCTCCTCCAAGAAACCCTCCCACAAATGTGCCGAGTTCCTTGGCGATGGTTTTAGCTTCGCTTTCAGACCGGGTCAGGAAAACGATGGACTCTTCCGGGACACCTCGCTCCAGTAGTTCTTTAACCGCTCCTTCCGCCTCATCGCGTGAAGCGAATACTCCGATTGTCGTTTCCATATTCTCTCCCGTTCCTACGTCCGTGGGTTCAACTTGCTTGGCCTCAGCGCGCTGAACGCAAGGCTGGACGCGCCTTCCGAGCCGGGTCCCAATTTCCGGCCTAGCATTCTGTTCCGGGTGTAACGATTTGTCAAGACAAGAATACAGCGACACTGTGCGAAAAACGTGTTTTCCGGGTTTAGATACAACACTCGCCGCCGTTAGAAACCCTTGGGCCGCGCACTCGCAAAATGCCGCGCTGTACGGAGGTTTCGCCTAACCCCGGCCGATCAGTCGGGAGTGTGGCCGAGGAAGTCTTCGTGTCCCTCGAACACCGAAGCCAGTTTCGTGATGCGAAACAGCTCCCGCAAGCGTTGGTTCAGATTGACCAGCTTCAGGGTGCAGTGCTGCCTCTTGGCCGACAAGTAGAGGCCAACGATGGCGCCCAGGCCAGAGCTATCCATGTAGCTCACATCGGTCAAGTCCAACACAATGCTTTCGCTCTCCGGAATGAGACTGCGGACTGTCGTTTGGAACAAGGCAGAGGTACTCGAATTGATTCTGCCGATGCAGCGGACGATGGTCTCATCGGGTGCCTTTACCGTTTCCAGAGTTAATTCTGAGATTGGGATGGGGTTCGCAGCCATGAGCTGCCTCCTTAGTCGGGAATCTGCGGACGACGAGCAGCGCTCTTGGGGATGGGATGCGCGGGTTCAGTCGCACCCAATGACCCGAGCAAGTGGGGCAGGCTGAACGCCACTACGATACTCCCCGGGAGGCCGAAGTCAAGTCAAACATGATTGGACGCTGAGAACCTCCGCGTTCCGGGCGGCCGTCCCGAAAAGGCCTGGCAACCGAACAAGGTGATTTTTTGCCTTTCGCATGGTGAGAAATTCACCTATAATCCGCTACCGGGGCGCCCGCCATGGCTGCATCGCTTCAGCTGCCCGTAAATCAACCCGAATCAGAAAAGTATTCCGTCGCGATCGTGACTGCGAAAGGAACGTCCTTTCACGAGATCGGCAGATACCTTGCGCTCACCTTCCGGACCGTGCTGGCCAGCACGGAAGAGCAGATCCAGGCCGCAGTGCATGACCCCCACATCAATGGGATTGTGTTTGACCTCGACTGCATCAGTGAGGGGGCGGCGGATGGCATTGAAGTGCTGCAGGAAATCCGCAAGCTGCGCGAAGACGTTGTGCTGGTGGCGATCACGGCATCGAGCAACAGCGAGATACCGCTGAAGGCCAGCCAGGCAGGAGCGGACGAGTTTTTCCTCGATTCCATGGACTTCAGTCAGCTAGCCGGTGTGCTGCTGGGAGCGATCGAGAAGCGCGCGCTGCAGTTTGAAGGGCGCTGGCTGCTTGACCAGGTGGAAAGCAAGTCGGCGTTTTGCGGGCTGATTGGCGGCAGCGAGGGCATGCAGAAAGTTTACGGAGCAATCCAGGCCGTGGCCGACAGCAACGCCAGCGTGCTGCTGCGAGGGGAGAGTGGCGTGGGCAAAGAACTGGTCGCCCACGCCATCGTGCAGTCGGGAAACCGCCAGGGCAAGCCCTTCGTGTGCCTGAACTGCTCGGCCCTGCCCGAGAGCCTGATCGAGTCGGAGCTGTTCGGATACGAACGAGGAGCCTTCACCGGAGCGGAAGGCGCCAAGCCGGGGCTGATCGAGATGGCGCACGGGGGCACGCTATTTCTCGACGAGATCACCACGCTGAACCATCCGCTGCAGAGCAAGCTTCTACGCATTTTGCAGGACCGCTCCGTGCAGCGCCTGGGAGGCAGGTCCTCGCGCAAAATCGACTTCCGCCTGATCACGGCGACCAACGATGACCTGGAAGACATGATGCATAAAGGCCGCTTCCGCGAGGACCTTTATTACCGCATCAATGTAGTGCCAATCCTGATTCCGCCGCTGCGCGAGCGCGATGGTGATGTGCCGTTGCTGGTGGAGCACTTCCTGCGCATCTACTGTGCAGCCAACAAAAAGCCGATCAAGCAGCTGCAGCCCGACGTGATGCAAATCATGGAGGACTATTCCTGGCCGGGCAATGTTCGGGAACTGGAGAACGTGGTGCAGCGCACGGTGGTAATGAACGACGTGCCGGTGATCACGGCGCAACACCTGCCGCACCAACTTCTGCGCTCGAGTGCGGCCAGCCACGAGGCCATCCTGATCCCAGAAGAAGGGGTGGACTTTGACGCCGAGATGGAAAAGATCCAGATCGCCTATCTCAACGCCGCGCTCCGCCGCACGGAGGGCAGGAAATCCGCGGCCGCCACTCTGCTCAACATGGACCCGCAACGCATGAAGTACCTCTGCCGGAAGCTGAATCTGTAATCTTTCGACGACGGGCAAGGTTAAAAATCAACCACGTGTCGGTTAATTATTAACCGAAAGAGAATTCTTCACCCGCCGCGAGGGATTGCAAATTCAGGCCGGCGACCGCTAAGGAGGTGCGATTGTTAGGCTTAGCGATTTTCGAGGTCAAGCCCGCGGGTTTGGCGCGGCTCGTGCTACAGGGTAAGCCGAGTGATGGAATTCAATCCAAAACAAATTTGAGGAGCGTCCCGTGAGCATTCAGAAGAAATCCTTGATCAGCACCCTGAACACCACCAAGAAGGCCATCGTGGCCAGCACCCCGGCCACAAAGGATGTCTCGACCAGCGAAGTGCGCAGCAGCGCCCGTGCACACGCCCGCGCGCACGCCCGCGCACACGCTCGTGCGCACGCGCGGACCGTCTAACTGGTTCACAAGGGACG
>JBAUYE010000257.1:0-33106 GCA_049584615.1 Candidatus Sulfotelmatobacter sp. | reverse complement strand
CATCACCAGCGCCGACTGCACGCTGACGAAGCTGCGCACTCCGGAGTCGCCGCGTTCGAGTTCTTGAGTGACCAGCCCGTACTCGACGTTGCCCATGCCAGCGCAACCATCGCCCTGCAGCGATGCGCCGAAGAAGCCGAGATCGGCCATGGGCTTGACCAGTTCGCGCGGGAAGCGGCCGGCGCGGTTGCACTCTTCAATAATGGGGATGAGGTTGTCTTCGATGAACTTGCGGGTGGTATCGCGGACCAAGTGTTCCTCTTCAGTGAGGAGCGAATCAAATTGGATGAAATCGACACCGCGAAATTTGATGGCAGGCATGACCAACCTCCTTGCAGGGCAAACATATGACGGTAGCAGGGGCGAGGAATGGGGTCAACGCCACACTGAGCGCGCAAGACAGGCGGCACGATATTCCTGTAAAATAACGTGTACGGAAGAGAGACAAGACGCAGCTGTAAGAATCTTCCCAAGTGGATTTTCTGGTTAGGCTTTCTGAAACAGGCTCTCTGAAACATCCCATCCACAAATGTCCGCTCGTGAAATTCAGCGGATCGCTGCGCACATATTAAAGAGATCAGGAGAAACGAACCATGGCAGTAGGCGCGAAGATTGCAAAAACGGCAGATCGTAAGAAGGTCATGGACACCAGCAAGAGCACGGATTGCCCCAAGTGCGGCAAGACTACGCGCATCGTCAAGCGCATGAAAGACCGCGAGCGGGGCGTGCCTGGCGGGATTTACATTTCATGTTCGGCATGTGAGTTCTACGAGAAGTTGTAATTAATACTTTCAGTTTGTAGGTCTTGCTTCCGATAGGCCGGAAAAAGGGAATTATTTTCTCTGCTCCGGCCCTTTTTGTTGTCTCCGAGGTCTCTCTAAGGTTCTACACCGCGACCGTAACCGACGTCTCCGTCCGCGTGACGGGACGGTAAAGAGTGTCGCGCTCGATAGGCTCGCGTCCGGCGGCACGGATGAGACGATCGAGTTCCTCACGGCGCATCCCTTGAGGCGTGGTCGCTCCGGCGTCGTGGTAAATCTTTTCTTCGATCACCGTGCCATCCATGTCGTCGGCGCCAAAGCGTAGCGAAATCTGCGCGATCTTGGCCGTCATCATCTGCCAATAGGACTTGATGTGCGGGAAGTTGTCGAGCACGAGGCGGCTGACCGCGATCTGCTTAATATCGAGCATGCCGGTGGTTTTGGGAAGATGCTGCAGCGGCGTGTTGTCAGGATGAAATGCCAGCGGGATGAAAGTCTGAAAGCCGCCGGTTTCGTCCTGTAGCGCCCGCAGCTTGAGCAGATGGTCGACGCGGTCTTCGTCGTTCTCGACGTGGCCGTAGAGCATGGTGGCGTTCGATTTCAGTCCGATCTGGTGGGCGAGTCTGGCGGTGTCGAGCCATTGATCGCCGTCGATCTTGTGGTCGCAGATGATGTGGCGCACGCGGTCGGCGAATATTTCTGCTCCGCCGCCGGGGAGCGAATCCACGCCGTTGGCTTTGAGTTGCTCGAGCGTCTCGCGAATCGACAGTTTGGCGCGTTTTGAAAGGTACGCAACCTCGACCATGGTGAAGGCCTTGAGATGAACCTGCGGGAAGCGCTGCTTCAGGCCGGAGCAGAGGTCGAGAAAATATTGAAACGGCAGGTCGGGATGCAATCCGCCGACGATGTGAAATTCGGTGACGGCCTCGCTGTATCCAGAAGCAGCGGTTTCGAAAGCTTCGTCCAGCGCCATGGTGTAGGCGCCGGGAGCGTCCTTCTTACGGCCGAAGGCGCACAGGCGGCACGCCGCGACACAAACGTTGGTGGGATTAATGTGTCGATTGACGTTGAAATACGTTTTGTCGCCATGCATGCGCTCGCGGACGTGGTTGGCCATCCATCCCACGGCGAGAATGTCGCCGGTGCGGTAGAGAGCGAGGGCATCGTCCGCGTCGAGACGCTCGCGAGCCATTACTTTGCCGTGAATCGGCTTCAGCCGCGGGTCATCGGTCTGAAACGAATGGTGTTGTCTCCAGGAAGACATCCCCTTGATGATATCGTAGGATCGCACCGAAGTCACAGGCGACATCATCCGGTTATCGAATTGGACATGACCTGCGGTCAGCGTGCTGCGATGACGCGGTCGCGGATTTCTTCGTACTCCTCTTCCGAAACAGCGTGGCGCGTAACCAGGTCATGCGCATTTTGGAATGGCCGATCGGCAATGATGCGGTCGGCCTCACGCTCGGTCAGACCGGGGAGGTTGAGCAGATCTTCACGCGACGCTCGATTGATGTTGATCGCCTGCTGGTGACCCATCCCTTCCTTCACGCCTTCGGCTACCGCCTGGGCATCGCGCCTCATGGTCTCTGTGGCTTCGGCCGTGCGCCGACGGATTTCATCTGGATTGTCCCTGTGATTTGTGCACGCGGCGATGCCGACTAACGACAGGCCAAGCACAAGAACTCCTACGCGATGGAGAGATAGGAACGGCACACTGCTTCGATGCGATGTTGACGTGTGAGGTTGGCGACATTCCGACAGCCTCTCACTCTAAAAATGCATCGAATAAATAGCAGATTAAGACGGGTATTGCGCCCTCGGCTTAATAAGCCTCAAAGCTCATGAAGGAGGTCGTAAATGAAAACGGTTCTGATCAGCATCTTCTCGGGTGCCTTGATGCTGGGGGTCGCGTACGGACAAGGTAATTCCGCCCCAGCGCAGTCGACTTTGCCTTCCGATCAGCAGAGTTCCTCGCGGGCCCAGCCCTCCGCACAACAAACGGCGACGGAATCCGCCACTCAAGCACGGCCACTGCGAATCGCGCCGGGCAGCGTTATTCCAGTGTCATTGACCAAGACCGTCGACGCGAAAAAAGTGAAGACCGGCGATGAGGTGGTGGCCAAAGTCACACAAGACCTGAAGAGCAACGCCGGGGAAGTAATTGTGGCCAAAGATACGGAGGTCGTGGGTCACGTCACGGAAGCGCAGGCGCGCAACAAGGAGCAAAAGGAATCTCAGGTGGGAATCACATTTGACCACGCTGTGATGAGGGACGGAAGCGAGATGCAGATGCCGATGTCCATCCAGGCGGTCGTTGGCTCACAGAATTCGGGCCCACAAAATTCCGGGAGCAGTGCAGCGGGAAATAGCGAAGCAGCTCCGAGCAGCGGAACAGGCGGCTATCCGAGCTCCCCGCGAGCCGGAGGGATGGGCGGATCCATGCCATCGCCTGCGCCTCAGGCGGCGTCGCAGGGTAACATGCCGAGCGATACGCAGACGGGAACGAGTACGCGTCCGCGGATTACCGCACAGACAGAGGGAGTGGTGGGAATCTCTGATCTTACACTTACGTCGTCGTCGCCGACGGCGAACCAAGGTTCTCTTCTCAGCTCGGAAAAGAACAATGTAAAACTTGAAAGCGGGACGTTGATGCTGCTGCGCGTGAACTAACTCTGCGCGTGAGCTAACAATTTGACACTCTAGGGAAGCGCCGGCCAACAGGCCGGCGCATCTTCCTGAGCCCTCTGTTGCCGGATGACTCCTCGGCTGCTCGAGGCCAGTCTTTCCCCTGCCTCGCGTCCTGTACAATTTGCACTTCGATGAGTTCTCACGCGAAATGGTGGCTGAGTGTGGCCGCTGCGCTGCTGCTGGCTTTGGCAGCGCGGGCCGAGCCGGTCTCCCAACTTAAAGCCACTGACTACGTCAACGACTTTGCCCACGTTCTTGACCAGAACGCGATTGCGCAGATGGATGACCTCTGTCGGCAGGTTGACCAAAAAGCCCACGCCAAGATCGCGGTCGTGACCATCCACTCGCTCGACGGCTCGGATATTGAAAGCTACGCGGTCGCATTATTTCAGCAGTGGGGACTAGGAACGAAGGCCACCAATCGCGGCGTGTTAATTCTTTATGCCATTGACGACCATCGCGACCGCATTGAGGTCGGTTATGGCCTGGAGCCCATTCTGCCCGATGGGAAGACGGGGGGATTTGCGCGGGAAGCTGTGCCGCTCATGCGCGCGGGGCAATATGGCCAGGGCCTGCTGCTGGTCACGTCGCGAGTCGCGAAGGTCATTGCCGATGATGCCGGTGTTCAGCTTACCAACCTGCAGCAGGAGGCTCCGGTTGAGCGCGATAACCAGCGTGGCAGAGGGATGTCGGCCGGCGGAGTAATCCTGCTGATTATTGTCATACTCATTATTCTTTTTACTCCGCTTCGGAGCGTGCTTTTCTGGATCCTCTTTTCCGGTATGTTTGGCGGAGGAGGATCCGGAGGAGGCGGCTGGAGTGGGGGTGGATTCGGTGGCGGGGGCGGTGGCGGTGGAGGCTTCGGAGGATTTGGCGGGGGCGGTATGTCCGGCGGCGGTGGGTCTAGCGGAAGTTGGTAGCGAGGGCACAAATGGTTCCGGAAAAAAATATTAACGAGTTTGTCACCCGGCTGCGCGCGGCGGCTGGCGCTAACCTCGAGAGCGTGATCCTCTTTGGATCGGCGGTCGATGGAGATTTTCATCCTGAGTTTTCGAATGTGAATTTATTCTGCGTGATTCGTGACAGCTCATTCGCGGCGCTGGAGGCGCTGGCCCCTGCCGTGAAATGGTGGAATGCGCAAAAACAGCCTCCGCCTTTGTTCATGACGCGTGACGAGATCAGGTGCTCCATCGATGTGTTTACCATCGAATTGCTGGACATGCAGCAGCACCACCGTGTTCTTTTCGGCGAAGACGTTATACAGGGCTTATCGATTCCGGCGAACTTGCATCGCGTTCAGGTGGAATACGAGCTGCGGGAAAAGCTGGCTCTGCTGCGCCAGCATTTGCTGCTCGCCGCCGGCAACGACTCCCGCATGTGGGAGTTGCTGCTGCGATCGGTCTCATCGTTCGCCACGCTCTTCCGCCACGCGCTTATCGTGCTCGGCCATGATGCGCCCGGGGGGAAGCGTGAGGCTGTGCAGGCGTTGTCCAAGCAGATTGGATTTGATCCATCGGGGATTCTGCAGGTGCTGGAGGTGAGGGAGCGCAACGCCGACCGTAAGAAGTACAACGTAGTCGATGTTTTTTCGCGATATCTCGCCGCCCTGGAGCAGGTGGCGGCCGCAGTTGATAAAATGCTGGATTCGGGTGCCGCGGGTTCTAAGTAGAATTCGCGGATGCTGGTTTTCAGGAGAAAGTCATGAACAAGGCGTTGATCGCAGTGCTCGTTATCGTGGCAATTCTATTGCTGGGATGTCTGTTTGTTTTTGGGCAGTACGTCAGCGTGAAGAACACGCTGGTCAGCAAGAACGAGGCGGTGAAGGCCGCGTGGTCGCAAGTCGACATCGTGCTGCAGCGGCGCGCCGACCTGATCCCGAATTTGGTGGAGACGGTAAAGGGCTATGCGCAGCAGGAAGTCACCGTGTTCGGGGATATCGCGAAGGCGCGCTCTGCGCTGCTTTCCGCGGGTACGCCGCAGGAGAAGATCGCGGCCAACGGGCAGCTCGACGGAGCGCTTGGTCGCCTGCTGCTGGTGGTTGAGAACTATCCTCAGTTGAAGTCGAACGAGAATTTCCTTCGCCTGCAGGATGAACTCGCCGGCACGGAGAATCGGATTGCAGTTGAGCGCAAGCGTTACAACGACACGCTGCGGGATTACAACACTTACGTGCAGCAGTTTCCCAATAGCTTTTACGCAGGGCTTGCGGGATTCAAGCCGAATGAAGCTTACTTTGAAGCCTCGCCCGGATCGCGCGAAGTCCCGAAGGTGAATTTCTCAAGTCCGGGCGCCGCGGCTCCGCAGGCCGCACCGCAGCCGGCGCCGGTGCATTAGGAGTCTGAGAGGAAGTTGTGGGTTGTTCTACTGAGGGCCGGAAGGCAGTTCCCAGCCTTCGTTCTTCATCTTGTTGTTTGTCCAACGCTGTAGCTGCTCGAAGAGAGCGGGGTCGATAACGGCGAAACGAAGGCCGACGCGGCCTTCGCCTCCGAACCAGACGATGCGGGCCTTCGCTCGAAAAACGGTCTCACTGTCAGGGAGCGGAAAACTGACGTCGAGCAGGCCGGTAAATTTCATCGGTTCTTTCAATCCATCCACGCCCATGCCACCGGTGCTGAGGTTCACGCCCTGGACGCAAACTTCTTCACCCTGCTGGTTCTTCAGCGCAACCGCAAGCTGGATGCGTGCGCGGAAAAACTTCTGCTGCTGCAGGCTGACGTAGGCCAGAGAATCCGCAGCGTCGGCGGAATTCACGTTGATGTTGTACTCCTTCAGCTTCCGGCTCAGGGTCCGGCGGGAGATGCCAAGTTGTTCCGCGGCCTGGCTGCGATGGCCTCCGCTGCGCTCCAGAGCACGAATGATCATCTGCTCCTCCATGCTCTCGAGATTGCCCACCGGCATGGAAGCAGCCTGACGCTGCGCGACCGGATTGCCCGACATCGCGTCTGTGATTTGCGATTTGTGGATCTCAGGACTGCGTGATTCCACGGCAACGCGCGCAATGAGGTTGCGCAGTTCGCGAACATTTCCCGGCCATGAATGCGAGAGCAGCGCGGAAACGGCATCGGGAGCGAATGAACTGCCGGGATTCTTGAGGCTGAGGAAGTGCTCGGCCAGCGCGACGATATCTTCTGGACGCTCGCGCAGCGGAGGCACGCGCAGCTGAAACTGGCCGAGACGATGGAAGAGATCCTGGCGAAAACGGCCGGCGGCGACGGCAGCGTCGAGATCCTGATTGGTAGCGGCGATTATTCGGACGTCGACTGTGATCTTGCGGTGGCCTCCCAGCCGGTAAAAAGGAGATCCGTCGAGCACGCGCAACAACTTGACCTGAGTTTGAATCTGTAGTTCTCCAATTTCATCGAGGAAGAGCGTGCCCTTGTCGGCGAGTTCGAACAGGCCGGGCTTGGACGCATCGGCGCCGGTAAAGGCGCCCTTTTCATAACCGAACAACTCGCTCTCGACCAGGTTCTCGGGAAGTGCGGCGCAGTTGATGTCGACCCAAGGCCGGCTGCGCCGGTTCGAAGCCTGGTGAATCGCGTGGGCGATGAGTTCTTTACCGGTTCCGGTTTCACCGGTGACCAGCACGCTCTCGGCATGGCCGGCTACACGATCCACCATGCGCATGAAGCGGTGCATTACTGGACTGGCGAGTATAAGGTTGGTGCCGTCGATTTCACGCGAAACCGTGTGCGCGGACTCGTCTTCATCCGCGCCTTGTTGTTTCACATCGCGTTGTTTCGCATCGCGCGCTTTGGCGGGCACTGACCCGAAAATCGATTTCTCCTCGACCACGGAGAGCAAGGCGATTATTCCCGTCGGCACGGATTTGCCGTCACGAAGCAGTGTGAGGGTCAGTGCGGCCGAAAAGGTCTGGTCGGCCTTGTTCTTACACGAGTGTGAAGATCGATGCTGACCGTGCTCGACCACTGCGGTGAGCAGAGTCTTCTGCAGATGACTCTGCACGACGCCGTCTTTCCTTGAGATAAGAGCCGCGAGAGTTTGTCCCAAGACTTCCGCAGCGGTATAGCCGAAGGCTTTCAGGGCAGCATCGTTGCACCCAGTTATTTTCCCTTTGAGATCGGTGGATAAGACCGCGATTCCGCCGATTGCGCCGGCATCGACCGGTGGCCCTAGCGGCTGCGAATTGAGATTTACTGGTGGCATCCCGCGCGTTTGGAGTTGATCTTGCCACAGTGAACAACGCTTGGAGCGAGTATGCCGCTTCGGATGATCACGAAAGTAACCTCCTACCCTGGAGAGCTGCGGAACAAGGTTTGAGGACATCGCTCTCAGGTTACGGAAGTAAGCTACTTAAAACCCTTTAGCCGCAATAGCATTTCACTGAACAGGCTCGCCCGAGGTGTGCGCGGGGAAGGACTTTCCGCGCCTTGGACGCAGTCTGCCGCCTCCCCTTGCGATAGCAGTAACGACGCAATGTCGACTCGGACGAAACTATTTGTCGGGATCGCGGTCTCGCTCGGAATGGTGGTGCTGGGCTCCGCCCTGTGGCACTGGCAATCCGCGGACCTGACTCGGTTCGCGTGTTATCTGGCGGTGGCCGTCCTGGCTTCCAGTCTGAAAGTCCAGTTGCCGGGCATCGACGGCACGATGTCAGTGAACTTCCTTTTCATTCTTCTGGGCGTAATGGAACTCAGCTTGCCGGAGACGCTGGTGATCGGCTGCGCGGCCACCCTGATACAGAGCGTCTGGCACACAAAAAATCGACTGGATCCGGTTAAGGTCCTGTTCAATGTTTTCGGCATGATGGCGAATGCCAGCGCGGTGTGCTACGTCAGTTATCACTGGCTGGAACCGAGAGTCGGGACGAATAAACCTATCTTGCTGATGATGGCGGCTCTGGTCTTTTTTCTGGCGAACACGCTGCCCATCTCTGTGGTCATCGCGCTGACGGAAAACAAATCGAGCCGCAAGGTTTGGAAGGAGTGCTACTTCTGGTCGTTTCCTTATTACCTGGTAGGAGCAGCAGCGGTGGGGCTGGTTGGAATCATCAACCAGCGCGCCGGGTGGCAGACCTCGCTGCTGGTGCTGCCGGTGATCTATTGGGTCTACCGTTCTTACCGACTTTATCTGGGACGGCTGGAAGCAGAGAAAGATCGTGTGGAAGTTGAGAAGCGGCACGTGGAGCAGATTGCTTCGTTGAACATGCGAACCATCGAAGCTTTGGCCCTCGCGATCGAGGCCAAGGACCACACTACGCACACGCACCTGCAACGTGTGCGGACCTATGCGGTGGAAATCGCCAAAGAGATTGGCCTGTTGCCGGATGAAATCGAGGCGCTGCGGGCAGCGGCGCTGCTGCATGACATTGGCAAGCTCGCGGTGCCGGAGCACATCATCAACAAACCAGGGCGGCTCACGCCGGAAGAGTTCGAGAAGATGAAGGTGCATCCGCTGGTGGGTGCTGAAATTCTGGATCGCGTTGCTTTCCCATATCCCGTGGCTCCGATCGTGCGCTCGCATCACGAAAGATGGGATGGCTCTGGGTATCCCGCGGGGCTTAGCGGCGAAGCGATCCCTATCGGTGCGCGGATTCTGGCGGTCGTGGATTGCCTGGACGCCATTGCCTCAGACCGGCAGTATCGCCAGGCGATGCCGCTCGATCGAGCCATGGATCGAGTGAAAGAACGAGCAGGAACATGGTTCGACCCGAAGATCGTGGAAGTCCTGGAGCGCCGCTATGTGGATCTGGAACGCATTGCACAAACTTATGAAGACGGCTTTGTCCCTCGCGGATTATCCAGAGAACTGCGGGTCGAGCGCGGACTTGCTCCTGCCACGGGGTTCGAGAAATGGTCTGACAACTCGCAGACCGACTCCGACTTCCTGACCTCGATCGCATCGGCGAGGCAGGAGGCTCAAGCCATGTTCGAGTTGAGCCAGGATCTAGGAAACTCTCTGAGCTTGAGCGAAACACTTTCGGTGCTGTCGATGCGGCTGCGCAAGTTGATTGCTTATGACTCGATCGCCGTATTCGTGAACAGGAATGGCTGGTTGCTACCGGAACTGGTGAGCGGGGAAAACTTTCGCGTCCTGTCGTCGCTGAAAATCCGAGTGGGCGAAGGGTTGTGCGGCTGGGTAGCGGAGAATTGCAAGCCCATCATCAATGGCAACCCGGGGGTAGAGTCGGGCTACGTCGCGGATCCGAAAACGGCGAGCTTGTCTTCAGCCCTGGCGGTTCCATTGCAGGGATTGAATGGAGTGGTGGGCGTGCTGGCGATGTATCACTCGACTCCGGACGCTTTCACGGCAGACCATCTCCGGATTCTCTTAGCCGTGGCTTCGAAGGTCGCGCTCTCGGTGGAGAATGCTCTGAAATATCAGCAGGCGGAAAGTTCAGCGACCACGGACTTCCTCACCGGGCTGCCCAACGCACGCTCGCTCTTTGTGCATCTGGCGCAGGAAGTGACGCGATGCCGGCGCATGAAGACTTCGCTGGCGGTGATGGTCTGCGACATCGACGGGCTCAAGAAAATCAACGATTCCTTCGGGCATCTCGAAGGCGACAAACTGTTGCGCGAGTTCAGCACGCGCCTGAAGGATGCCTGCCGCGGTTACGACTACGTTGCGCGGATGGGCGGCGATGAATTTGTGATCACGGCTCCCGGGCTCACGGTGGAAGCGGTCGAGGAAAAGACAATCCGTTTGAACGAAGCGGCGGTCGACGCGGGGCGGCACACTTGCGGACGTGACGTGGTGAGCCTGAGCGTGGGAACGGCTTTCTGTCCCGAAGACGGGTATGACGTGGAGGCACTGCTGGCTGAAGCCGACCGGCGCATGTACTCCATGAAGCAGACTCACCACGCGAAAGGTACCGCCGGCAAAGATCCCCTTGCGCGCGGCGCCTCGGGAGAATAAATGCGAGGCCTGCGATGGAAAATTGCCGGGCATGCGCTGACTCTGCTGGCAACGGTTCTTCTCGGAGGATTCCTTTCCGCGACGTTGGTGCGCCTGGCACCGGGCTTCAACGTCGATGAGCGGGAGTTGGATCCGCACCTGAATGCTCAAAGCTTGCGGGCGCTGCATGATGCTCGAAATCGAGACCGCAACGTCTTCCAGTTCTATTTGGCATACATGAATCAGGCCGCGCATGGCGATTTGGGAACCTCGCTCGCGCTGGGACAGCCGGTGCGCACACTGCTGCGCGATCGCGCGCCGCTCACGCTGCGATTGCTGGCAGTGGGTCTTGGACTCGCGTGGATGCTGACCCTAACGTTGGCATTGAGTGCGGCGTGGCTGCGGCTTTCGGTTTACGACACACTGACCACGGTGGTGAGCGGAACATTTCTCTGCCTTCCGGCCGCCGTGCTGGCATTGCTCTCGGTGCTGTGGAATGTGCCCGGGTCGTTAGCGATTGCGCTGATCGTGTTCCCGCACACGTACCGGTATGCGCGAAATCTGCTGGTGAAGGCTTATTCGCGGCCTCACGTCATCACTGCGAGAGCAAAGGGCCTGGGCGAGGCTCGCATTCTTTTCTGGCATGTTGTGCCGGTGGTGACTCCGCAGTTGCTGGCTGTGGCCGGAGTGTCGGTGAGCCTGGCCGTAGGCGCGGCCATTCCTGTCGAAGCTTTATGTGGCCTTGCGGGAATCGGACAGCTCGCATGGCAAGCTGCGCTGGCCCGCGATCTTCCACTGCTGGTTAACATCACGATCCTGGTGACACTCGTAACCTTGCTGGCTAATTCCGGGGCGGATGTAATCAGTCATGTGGTTCGAGGCCAGGAAGCATGAACTTCTGGCGCAAGCTGGCGTGCGTAGTTTTAGTGCTGGTGATCGGCGCATCACTCGCCGCGAACTGGCTGGCTCCCGCGGGATACGCCAAACAGTACCGGGAGGCGACCAATGCACCGCCTTCGCGCACGCACTGGCTGGGAACGGACGAGATTGGACGCGACCGCTTCGCCCGCGTGCTCTACGGAACCCGAATCTCTTTGATGTTGGCTCCGGCCGCGGCTCTGCTTTCGACGTTGATGGCGGCGTTGATTGGAGGACTCGCGGGATATCTCGGCGGCACCTGGGCGCGGATGGCAATGGCCGTGACCGATTTGTTTATGTCGCTGCCCTGGTTGTTCCTGCTGATCACGGCGCGGGCACTGATGCCGTTGAATGTTTCTCCGTTGGTCTCGGTGCTGGTCACGTTTTTGTTGCTCGGACTTCTGGGCTGGACTGCCGCGGCTCGCGTGTTGTGCACGACTGCGGGGTCGCTGCGTGCGTCAGGTTTTGTCAAGCAGGCGCGGGCGGCAGGGCTTCCCGGGCAACGGTTGTTTTGGATCCATCTACTGCCGAACTTGAAACCCGTGCTCTACGCGCAGTTTTGGATTTCGATTCCAGTCTTCATCCTGAGTGAGGCCAACCTCGGAATCCTCGGGCTGGGTGTGGCCGAGCCCATGCCCTCGTGGGGAAGTCTGTTGAAAGAATTGGAAGGACTGGTCTCGGTTGGTGAAGAACCATGGAAGTTTGTGCCGTTGATTTTGCTGGTGGTGGTAGTGACGTCGTTTCAGGTTTTGCTTTCCAGGCAGGAGGAGTTAGCCGCATGATGCGTCGCGGAGAAAAGTTAAAGCAGTTGGTAAATCCCTGCGGAAAGGTAATCGCAGTCACGGTGCTCTGTCTGGGATCTCTACTGGGGCAAGCGCCAGCTCAGGGCGGCGGTCAACTGAGGTTTTGTCTGCGCTCAGAACCGAAGACGTTTGATCCGCTGAAAGTTGAGGACGATGCCTCCGGCGCGATCCGCTATCTGACCGGAGGAGTCCTGGTCCGCTTGAATCGTCAGACTCAAGAACTCGATCCTGGATTGGCGATCTCATGGAAGGTTTCGAAAGATGGCCGTCAAATCTGGTTTCGCTTGCGCAGCGGCGTTTCGTTTTCCGACGGCACGCCATTCTCCGCCGAAGATGTGGCTTACACCATTCAGCAATTGATGGACCCGGCGCTGCATTCACCGACCGGCGATGCTTTCCGTTCGGGAGCGGGGAGTGTCGAAACCAGGGTGATTTCTCCGAATCAGATTTCGATCCGGTTTCCCGCGCCAGTCGCCGGACTCGATCGCCTGTTCGACCAGGTCGCGATTCTTTCCGAGCGTTCGCCGAAGAAGGAAATGGCCGTGCTGGGTCCATTCATGGTGGCGGACTACAAGCCCGGGTCCTCGGTCCTTCTAAAGCGCAATCCCAATTACTGGAAGACCGACGAGCAGGGCCGGAGACTGCCCTATCTTGATTCCATTCAGCTCGATATCCAGAAAAACCGCGACGTGGAAATGCTGCGCTTTAAGCGCGGCGAGTTGGACTTGATCAACTCTCTCGACAGTGAATATTTCGACAAACTGGCCGCGACCTCACCGCCACTCGTGCACGATGCCGGACCGTCGCTCGATAGCGAGCAGCTCTGGTTTAACGAAGTTACGAGGTCACCGATACCAGACTACAAGAAGATCTGGTTCCGCTCGGCCAACTTCCGGAGGGCAATTTCGGAAGCAATTAACCGTGACGACTTAAGCCGCGTGGTCTTCCACGGTCACGCACAGCCCGCCGTGGGGCCATTCTCGCCGGCCAATAAATTCTGGTTCAACAACAAACTGAAGCCTCAGACCTACAGCCCCGATGCGGCTTTGAAGGAACTGCAGGTTGAAGGCTTCCGCATGGAAAACGGGACACTCAAAGATAAAGACGGCAACGAGGTTGTGTTTTCCATTATCACGAACTCCGGAAACAAGATACGCGAGCGCATGGCAGTTCTGATCCAGGACGATCTGCAGAAGATCGGCATCCACGTGAACGTGGTTACTCTCGACTTCCCTTCCCTGATCGAGCGCATGACCCAGACCTTTGATTACGAAGCGATTCTCCTCGGTCTGACCAACGTTGACCTGGATCCGAACGGGGAGATGAATGTGTGGCTGAGTTCTTCGGAGAATCATCAATGGAACCCGCAGCAGAAGGTTCCGGAAACGGCATGGGAAGCCGAGATTGACCGGCTGATGCGTGCCCAGGCGTCTTCGAGCGATGTGAAGAAGAGAAAAGAAGCCTTTGACCGCGTGCAGGAAATCGTAGTCGAGCAGGAACCGTTTATCTTTCTGATTAATAAGAATTCGCTTTCTGCGGTTTCGATGGGAGTGCACGGCGCCGATCCGGTAATTCTGTCTCCGCAAACTTTCTGGAATGCGGAATGGCTTACGGTGTCGGGGAAGTGATCGAACATTCTTTGCCACGGATTTTCACGGATCACACGGATTTGAACTTTCGGAATTGCGCGGGTAATTAAAGATGCCGTCTGAGGCTTCGCAAAACCAGGTTCTACTGTCGGCGCAGCTTTCGGTGCGCTATGCCGGCAAACCGGCCGTTCTCCGCGACGTGCGGCTGGAAATCCAGCGCGGCGAAGTTCTGGGGCTGGTGGGACAAAGCGGTTCCGGCAAGAGCACGCTGGCCCTGGCGATCCTCGGGCTTCTCGATAAGCGGGCGCAGGTTGAAGGGACAATAAGGTTGCAGGAATCCGACCTGCTGCAGCTTTCAGAGCGCGAGCTGCGTGCGCTGCGGGGACGCGCTGTTGCTCTGGTCTTGCAGAGTCCCCTGTCCTCTCTGAATCCGGCGCTGAAGATCCGAACCCAACTCAAAGAAGCATGGCGGGCTCATGCTTCGGGCACGACCGCAGACTGCGCGAATGCGATTCGCGCTTCCCTGCAGAGCGTTTCCCTGCCCACTGATGACGATTTCCTGCGCAAGCATCCTTCGCAGATGAGCGTGGGACAAGCCCAGCGCGTGCTGATTGCCATGGCGGTTATGCATCGTCCCGCACTGCTCATCGCTGATGAAGCCACGAGCGCGCTCGATGTGATTACGCAATCCGAGATTCTGGCGCTGTTTCGCGAATTGAACCGCTCTACCGGGATGGCGATCCTCTACATTTCTCACGATCTGGCTTCGGTGGCGGGGATTTGCGACCGCATCGCCATTCTGCATGAAGGCGAGATCGTAGAGCGTGGAGCGACCGCGGAGATTTTCGCCCATCCGCAGCACGCCTACACCCGGAAGTTAATGGCCGCGATGCCGCGAGTGCTGTCGTCGGCCGCGCAGTTGCCATTGAAGGCCGAGAAAGCAACCGCGCGATAAAATCCTCCGCATTTCGAAACTTCAGGTATCCCAATTCCATTGTGTCAACTGAACAATTCCGGTCAAACCGTTTAAGCGCAGCGACGAAACCGTGCGGGACAAACTGTCCCACGTCCCACATGGAAGGACAGAGTGACCCAATGTTCTGTGGAAAGCATCGCCGATCTCCCATCATAACAATCACTTACGAGGACCGAATTGGCATCGCCCGTGCACAACACTATGCGGGTACAGCACAATTTTGCTCCACATTCGTTCGCGCTAGATATCGTTCGCACCAGACAGGAAAGGTGAGACTGATGTTGCACAGACTGAAACCTAAGAGCCCGGGTCGAGACCAGCGTCACCGCGCAGCTTGGGGAAAGCGCCTGAGCTTGCTGTTCGTGTTGGTCGCGGGAACTGCCTTCGCCCAGAATTCTGGAGGGGACGGCCAGTTCGTGGGCAAGTTCGCGCCGGACCTCGCGCCCGTTGCTGCGCGCGCCCACGGTGCGGCCGCGAATGAGACCGTGAATGTCATCGTGCAGTACAAACAGGTGCCTCAGACAGAGCAGGAGGGTCGAGTGCAACGCCTCGGCGCCCACCTGAACTCCAGGCTACACGTGGTCAAGGGGATCGCTCTGACTATTCCGGTAAGAGCGTTGCCGGCTTTGGAGGCCGACCCCGAGGTTGTTTCCGTGAACGTTGACCATCCGATGAAGGAACTGGATGACACCACAGACATAGCTACCGGCGTTCCCACGGCCTGGAATGCTGGTTACAACGGAAGAGGGATTGGCGTAGCCGTAATTGATAGCGGAATTAACGACAGTCATCCCGATCTGTGGAATTCGAACGAGACCCATTCGCGCGTGGTCTATCACCAGGACTTCACGGGCACTGCGACCTCGAATTCGAGCGGGGCAATGTACGACCTCTATGGACACGGCACTCACGTCGCCGGAATCATCGGTGGCAACGGGTATCTCTCAAGCGGGAATTACATTGGAGTCGCTCCCGCCGTCAATCTCGTGGATCTTCGCGCGCTGGATCTCAACGGCATTGGTACCGATAGCACCGTGATTGCGGCCATTGAGCAAGCGATCGCGCTGCAAAACACCTACAACATCCAGGTAATCAACTTATCGCTCGGGCGCGGCATTTTCGTCAGCTATACCCAGGACCCTCTTTGCCAGGCAGTGGAAGCGGCCTGGAAGGCCGGGATTGTGGTGGTTGTGGCGGCGGGCAATTATGGCCGCGTGGGCGTCAATGGCAGCAACGGATTCGGCACCATCACAGCTCCGGGCAACGATCCCTACGTAATCACCGTGGGTGCGATGAAGAGCAACGGATCCACTTCGCAGTCGGCCGAGACCATTGCCAGCTACAGTTCCAAGGGTCCCACTACTTATGATCACGTGGTAAAGCCCGACATCATGGCTCCCGGCAACGACATCGTTTCGCTAGCCGCTCCTGGCGCCACTCTGGAAAGCTTATTCCCAGCGGAACTGGTCACCGGCAACGACGGAAACAACGACTACTTCACGCTGAGCGGCACCAGCATGGCAACGCCGGTCGTCGTCGGCGCGGTTGCACTAATGATGCAGCAGAACGTCAATCTGACCCCGGACCAGGTGAAGGCGCGCCTGATGAAAACGGCGTACAAAGTGTTTCCTGCCTCCACCGTCGCATGGGTGCCGCACCTCCAGCAGAACTTTACCGGCTTTTATGATCTGTTCTCGGTCGGTTCGGGCCTGCTCAATATGCAGACAGCGATTGCCAACACGGATCTCGCTCCGGCGACGGTAGGCGCCGCGTTGTCTCCATCGGTTGTCTATAACCCGTCCACGGGGACGGTTTCCCTGGTTGAAGGAAACGGCTCCGTCGCGGCGGGATCGGTGGTCTGGGGAGCGTCGGTAGTGTGGGGAGCATCAGTAGTTTGGGGTGCAAACGTATCCGGCAGTTCCGTGGTTTGGGGTGCGGCGTTGCCGTGGAATGACAACCTGTTGAGCGCCTTCAGCGTGGTTTGGGGCTCGAGCACAGGCACGGGTACGCAAGCTACCAGCGTAGTTTGGGGTGCGGCCGTATCGAGTGCCGACGGAGCATTCTCCGATGCCGGAGACGATGAGCAGTAGCCGTGTGCAATAACCAAAGAAAGGAGAAGATATGCAGCGCAATCCACGGCTAACGAAGACTTTCATCGCGGGCACGTTCCTGGCGGCGATTGCGGGCACGACGTACACCTCACTCGCAAACCACTCCCTGCATCCGGCCCACGCACTGGCCATACTGGCACTGGCCGCAGCAGCCTCAAAGATGAAGATTAAGCTGCCGGGCATTGACGGCAACATGTCAGTCAACCTGCCCTTCCTGCTGATGGCAGTGGTGAATGTAAGCGCGGTTGAAGCGGTCTCCATCGCCTGCTTGTCCACGGTCGTACAGTGCTGGCCGAAATCGGGCAGCAAGTTCCGGCCGGAACAGATGCTGTTCAACGTGAGCATGATGGCGTTTGCCGCCAGCATGGCCTGCTTGATCTGCAATGCAGGCTGGCGGGGAAGATCGGCATGGGGAAGATCGGCCTGGGCTTCTGAGCCGCTCATGCTGGCCTCAGCAACTGCCGCGTTTCTTGTCGGACAGACCGCTCCGGTCGCCGGGATCATCAAACTGGCCGAGGGCACGGCCATGCGCCGCGTCTGGCTCAGCATCGTTCAACTATCATTTCCTTATTACGTACTTAGCGCGGGCATGACCTCAATGATGAACACGGTCAGCCATCGCCTGGGTTGGCAGGCTGCGTTGGTGGTCTTCCCGGTGATGTATGGCATCCACCGCTCTTACCGGCTGTACTTTCGCCAAGCGGAAGAAACTCCCCGCACCGTACCACTGGCCAGAGCGGCCCGCGCGGGGGCGTGAGCCACTCCGAAATTCCAGTTGAAGCAAGGGCCGCCCTCCGAGGCGGCGTTCGCTTTGCTTCTATCTTTTCGCTCGAAGGCGGATTCGGATGGTTTGCTTTCGCAAGGTGAAAGGCCTAGATTTGAGCGGGCGCGAATGGTTGAAATAGGGTCGCATCGAGTGGCGGCCGGGCGATCCTGCAATTTTCAGGGAGTGCTCCGTGCGAAACATCTGGTTTCTGATCTGCATCCTTGGCATAGCCTGCGCGTCGCGAGCGCAAGGTGATAAAGATTCCTGGACGAATTTGAGCGTCCTGCATCCTGGGCAGAAGATTCAAATCGTCGAAATGAGCTCGAAGAAGCATTCCGGAATCTTCGTGAGTTTTTCCGAAACTGCGATCCTGTACCAGGACGCAGCAGGCGGGCAAACTATTCCAAGGCGACAAATTCGCCGGGTGAAGCTCATGGAGAACAAACACCATTTGCGAAACATCCTGATCGGGGGTTTGGTGGGTGCCGGAGTGGGAGCGGCGATCGGCGCCGGGGCGTTCCACGGATGCACGCCGAATTCCTCCCCCAGTCAGTTCCCAAACTGTGTGGGCCCCAGCATTGGTAGAGGTGAAGGAGTTGCGATCATCGCGCCGATCGGCTTCCTGGCGGGCGCACTGGTGGGAGCTTTCGTTCCCGGTCACCAGACAATCTATCGCGCGAACTTGCCGTAGCCGGCGGGGGACTTCGGTTAGAATCGAAGTCCATGCAACCGATGAAAAGCCCGCCCATCGGCGTAGCTAAGACACGAACCGCGGATCCCGCAGATGCCGAAAATATTGCGCATCTGGTGAACGCTGCATTCCGTCCGGAACGCTTCTTCATTGACGCGGACCGCACCAATCCAGACAAAGTGCGAGCGCTTCTCGAGAAAGGCAAATTCCTGTTGGCCGAGAACGCCGGCGCACTTGTAGCCTGCGTCTACATTGAGTTGCGCGGCAATCGGGGATATTTTGGCTTGCTCGCAGTCGATCCCGCCAAGCAACGGGCCGGCATGGGATCTCGCCTGATGGACGCCGCCGAAGAGTACTGCCGCGCCGCCGGCTGCCGTTTCATGGACCTGACCATCGTGAATCTGCGGAAGGAATTACCCGGGTACTACCGGCGGCGAGGCTACGTGGAAAATGGAACCCTGCCTTTTCCCGACGACCAGCATCCTCCCAAAATGCCTTGCCATCTCGTCAAAATGTCCAAATCTCTCGCGTAGAACGTCGACCCCATGCCCATTCTGGGAGGCAAATTTATTAGCCGAAAATCCGCTCCTTTGGCGCTACAATACCACTGCGAGATTGCAGGCTTGCGCATCTCGCGGTTTTGCCATCGCCCGGCGGCATTGGCACTCAGGCAGGAGTGAAGCTCTCAGCATTTTCACTCAGAAGGAAAAATGATATGACGAACCGCATACTCATAACGCTGCTGTTGTCGATGGGGCTTGCGCTGTCCGCCATGGCGCAGCAGACCACCTCGAGTTCGAGCGCGCAGCCGGCAACATCGGCGAGCCAGGCCGCTCCTGCTTCACAGCCTTTGGCGGTCTACCATAGCGAACCCTTGCAGTCTCCCCCGCGCCAGGATTTCTGGGATGGCGACGAGCCTAGCCTCACCTGGCTCGTCCTGCACCCTTTCGCCAGCAAAGCCTACGTTCGACGGCATGTTCAGCCCATCCAGGACCGCGTCAACGAACTCGATGAGATCACCGCGGAAAGCAGCCGCATGATCAAGGAGGTCGATGCCCGCGCCCAGCACGGCATCCAGCTGGCTTCCGAAAAGGCCAGCCTGGCCGATGAACATGCGCAAGATGCGTCCAACAAAGCTCAAATGGCGCACCAGACCATAACCTCGCTCAACACCCGCGTCGCCAGCGACGAGACCGTGGTCGGAAACCTCGATCAGTACAAGTCGGGAGCTCAGACCGAGATTCGCTTCCGTCCCGGCCAGACCGTCTTGAGCAAGCAGGCCAAGGACGCGCTCGATGAATTGGCCGCGCAATTGAAGGGTCAGCACGGCTACATCATTGAAGTGCAGGGTTTCTCCGCAGGCCGCGGCCAGGCTGCCATCCTCAACTCAAAAAAAATGGCGGATTCCGTCGAGCGTTATCTGGTCCTGAACCAGGAGGTTCCGGCCTACCGCATCTACGTGATCGGGATGGGCAATGCTGCCGAGGAAAAGCATAGCGTTGGCACACGCATCGAAGTCAGCCTGCTGAAAAATGACCTGGAGCAGACTGCCAAGCAATAACGAGAGAGCAGTACTTACCTGCAGGGAAAACAATTAGCTGCACCACAGCCCGTCGGAGGTAGCCATGCGAGGAGTGCCTCAATCCTTCTGCATCGTATTCTTCCTGTTAACCTGCTGCGCGCTGTCCGCGCAGAACACCAAACCAGACCACCACATTCGAAACGTTGTTCTCGTGCACGGTGCATGGGCCGACGGCTCCGGCTGGAAAGGTGTCTACGACATTTTGGTCAAGCACGGCTTCAACGTCAGTATCGTCCAGGAGCCGGAGACGTCTTTCCAGGACGATGTCACGGCCACGAAGCGCGTCCTCGCGCTCCAGGAAGGACCGTGCATTCTGGTTGGCCACAGTTACGGCGGAGCCGTGATTACCGAAGCGGGGACAGACCCATCGGTTGCCGGCTTGGTGTACATCGCAGCCCACATGCCGGATGGGGGAGAGAATGAGTCTGACGATGGAAAGCGCTTTCCCAGCGACCTTAACAAGTCCAATGCAATAAAGAAGACAGCGGACGGCTTCACTTACCTGGACCCGGCGCAGTTTCATGAGTACTTCGCCGCCGATGTACCTACTGAGCAAGCGGCTTTCATGGCACGGTCGCAGGTGCTGAACAAAGCTGATAATTTCCGAGCAGTCATTACTACGCCTGCGTGGAGAAGCAAACCGAGCTGGATGCTAGTTGCCGGAAGCGATAGAGCTATCAATCCTGACCTCGAACGCTGGTACGCCACCCGAGCCAACAGCCACAAGGTTGAAGTCCCGGGCGCCAGCCACGCGGTCTACGTCTCCCATCCCAAGGAAGTCGCAGCCCTGATCGAGGAAGCTGCGTTGCGCGCACCCTAGAAGAGCCAGCGTTATCAGGTAAACCAATAGTTCCGCATCGTCTCGACCCCCACATTTCTACAGCTTGAGATGACGTTAGTGACCCAGCCAGCACTTTCGGGCCGTTGTTTTCTCTCCCGACTAGAGGAGAATACTGGAAAGGGTCGCGACCGGGGCTGCGACCTCAACATCTAAAGCTGTGGGCAAGAAAAAGCTGTGAAGCGAAAAAAGGGGCCAGCATGAACTTCGGGGAACCAGCGGATCACGAGAAGAATCCATCTCTGGCGGGACAAAAAGCAGGAGCGCCGCAGGATCAAGATGCCGATGAGGCCCGAAGAATCCGCCGCCTCCAGGTGATGATCAGCATGGCAACGTCAGTGATCAGCCAGGACCCCGGCCTCACCGTAGAAGAAGCCTCCGAGCTTGCTGCCGGCGCCAAGCGCGCCGCGCTCGCCATGTTTCCCGACAAAGAACTGGCCTACGATCTGCTCTACAAACCCCGCTTGCAGCGCCTGATGCGAGAACGCTTTCGCCTGCAGTAGTCAGCATCACTGTCATCCTGAGGGAGCGCGTTCTTTGCGCGAACGAAGGACCTGGGCGAGCCGCGCGATGTGTCGCGTTCTTCGCGACACATTAATCGCGCGTTTGGCTCGCTTCCGTATTTATTCATCCACCACAGAATTCCGCAGCGTCCCCACGCCCTCCACGCTGATCTCCATCACATCTCCCGCCACGACGGGTCCCACCCCCTGCGGCGTCCCAGTAGCGATCAGATCACCCGGAAAAAGTGTCATGACCTGCGCGATGTACCGGATGACAACCTCCAGCGGAAAGATGAAGTCGCGCGTATTGCCCGACTGCCGCACCGCGCCATTGATCCGCGTCTCCACCCCAACCCCGGCCCACGGATCAAGATCCGCCGCCTCCACCACCACGGGCCCCACCGGACATGACGTATCAAATCCCTTCGCCCGCGCCCACTGCCCATCTTTATTCTGCCAGTCGCGTGCCGTCACATCGTTCAGGCAGGTGTAGCCGAGGATGTAAGGGCGCACATCCTGATCCGCCGAAAGCTGATAGCAAGTCTTGCCCATGACCACGCAAAGCTCGCCTTCATAATCCACGCGCTCCGAAAGCTTCGGCCGCCGCACCACGCCGCCCGGCCCCAGCAGCGCCGAACTGGGCTTGAAGAACAGCAACGGTTCTTTAGGCACTTCGTGACCAAGCTCCGCGGCATGTTCCCGATAATTGCGGCCCACACAGACGATCTTCGAAGGCCGCACCGGCGCGAGCAGCGTAGCCTCCTCCAGCGCAACCGCTTCGATCCGACGTGTGCGCAAACCCTCCACGTCGCCATCGGATTCTTCCGGAGCCGTAAGCAGAATCCGCAGAATCGACTCGCGCCCCGCGACCGACTCGACCAGCCCGTAGTGAGCTTCACCATTCAGTTGAAAGCGGCAATATTTCATCGTCCTCTATCTAACCACGAGACCCGGAAATCCCTCCAAACTTTTTTACTGTCATCCTGAGCGAAGCATGATCGTCCGATAGGACGGTCATGCGTAGTCGAAGAGCCTGCCCTGAGCGAAGCCGAAGGACCCCTTATCTGACCGCGCTGCCGGCGCCCTCGCGAGGCGTTTCTACCAGTGCCCCGCTGTCTCCCAAACCGCCGGACCTCTTCCGTCCTACGGCACACTCTCACTCGCCTCCTCCGATCGCGCACTCTCATTCCCCCGCAAATCCACCGCCGACACCGAATAAAAATACTTCTTGCCCGAAACCACCTGCGCATCGCGATACGCCGGCATTTTCACCAGTTCGGAATTCACCTTGACTGGCGTACCACCTTCCTCGTGCCGATAAACGTTGTACCCGTCAAGGTCCGCATCGGGCACCGGCGCCCAGATCAAGTCGATGAACGGCTGCTGTCCCGGCCCGGAAAACACTGCCTGCAACCCTGAGGGCACAGCCGGCGGAAAAACATCATCAGCAAACACTTTCACTTCCGGCGTATCGTCGCCCTCGATCGACACTTCCGGTTTTCCCGGCTGCGCAATGACCGTGTAGGTCGTCACGCGGTAGTCGTAGGTTTTCTCCCACTCGAAACTCTGGTCCGTGAGCGAAAGATTCTTCTCCATTCCAGCCTCCCGTTCACCCACCAGGATCTCTTGTCGACTGCCCTCGATCCGCCGATAGACGCGGTAACTGTAGTGCAGAGGGTTGGAACTCGGCAGAGATAACAGTGCGCCGCTCCACTCGAGCACCACGCCCTGTGCCGTAATTCGGGCGCTGAAATCCGTTGGCGCAGGCAGAGTCTCCGCAAGTGGAACATGCACTTGATTCGACAACCCGCCTGCGCGGCCGTCCCGGTTCAACACTTCTACAGCGTAGGTCACTGAACCAAAGACATCGCGAACCCGCGGGTCGCGCGGCAAAGTGTCCGAGTAGCTGGCTGTCAACTTCTGTGCACCCGGCTCATTCTTGCGCGCGAAATCCGCCGGGGGCGCAGCCTCACCCACGGGCGTACCGCAAGCCGTAAGAGTGGGATCCAGGCTCCGGCAGATATTCGTCTTCCCCAAATAGCGCACCCGCTGCCGGTCCATGGTCCGAGGAGGGATGGTCCAGGTCAGCGTAACTTTATCGCCTTTGCGTGCGGCCCGCAGGTCCTCTGGTGGCCGTGGCAACTCCAGCGAGGGTGGAAGCGGCGCACCGATCGATGCGCAGCCGGTCAACCAAACCAACACCGCCAGCCCGAGCCATTGTCCTCGTAGAAGCTTCATGCGCGGAAACTACAGACTACATCACTTGCCCGGCTAGCGTTTGCCGGCAATCCTCTCATTTCGCCAGCCGGTTGTACTTCTGCAGCACCTCGCGCAGTCGATCGTGGGGCAGCGCCACCACGGTATGCCCGTCGACACCGGTCATCGTTTTTGCCGCGACCATGGCATTCACCACCGCCTCTTCCGTAGCTTGCACCGTCGCCAGAAAAACGGGATTGATGTCATCATTGGGCAGCATGCTGATTTGAGCAGCATGGTTCGCCAATGCCGCTCCCGCATTTGCAGTAGAAAACGCAATGAAGATGTCTCCCGATCCATCGCCCGAGTAACTCCCGTCCCTCCCCAGCCCCAGCGACACTCTCTTGGCCACGCGCTTCAACTGTGTCGGAATCAACGGAGCATCCGTCGCCACAATAACGATGATCGAGCCCACATCGTCATCCCAGACTTTCGTTCCTCCAATCTCGCGGCCCACCGGAACGCCTGCAATCCGCAACTGATCGCGCTGACCATAGTTGCACTGCACCAGTACGCCCACGGTGTATCCACCATATTTCGCAGCGAGCACTCGCGAAGCCGTGCCAATGCCGCCTTTGAATTCGTTGCAAATCATTCCCGTTCCACCGCCCACGTTCCCTTCTTCCACGGGACCACCGTGTGCGCTATCCAGCGCCTGAAAAACGTCTTCGGGCTTCACATGGAATCCATTCGTGTCATTCAGGTAGCCATCCCAGGTTTCGGCGACAACCGGCAAAGACCACGAATAGCCTTCCTTGTCAGGGCCGCTGTGTTTCAAGCGCCACGCGATCACCGCATCGCGGACCGTGCCCACGCTGTGCGTATTCGTGATCATCACCGGGCCCTCGAGAAAACCCGATTCTTCAACCCATGTCGTGCCCGTCATCTCGCCATTGCCATTCAGCGTGAACCATCCGGCAAACACCGAATCGCTCGACTCTTTTCCGCGCGGGAAGACCGCGGTCACGCCCGTTCGCACCGGTCCCACGCCCACCTTCAAAGCTCCATCGCCGGAGATCAGCGTAGTGTCGCCAACCTCCACCCCTTTGACATCAGTGATCGCATTCAGCGGCCCCGGCGCTCCATCAAAAGGCACGCCCAGGTCCCGTGCCCGAGGGCTAGTCTGGCCGCCCGCGAAAGGCATGAGAACTGTCCACCCTGCCAGAACAGCCGCAACCGCACCTATCCTTTTCATCTTCATGGCCTCCACAGTATCAAATACTTCTTATGCGCATCTCGGAAAAGTTCCAGATCCGAAATAACGATTCCACCCAGTGAACAAGCGATCTTGACAATCGCGCTCGCCGGGAAATAAAGTTGCGGGCACGATTGCCGTTCAGTCGCGCCATTCCTACCGCAAGCCCGGCGCACCCATGTGCATTAAAAGGAGCGCGCAATGCACCGTTCAACGCCTGCGGTTATGGTCGTCCCGGTTCTCGTGGTGATCCTCACCAGCCTGCTTCTCACCACTTTCGCTCAGGGGCAGTCCTCCACCACTTCGCTGCGCGGAACCGTTTCCGATCCTCAGGGCGCGGTCTTGCCTGACGCCACTGTAACTCTCTCTAACCCGACCACCGGTTTTTCCGAATCGAGGAAAACCGACCGCGATGGAGTCTATCAATTCCTGCAGCTTCCGCCCGGAACCTACACCCTCACCCTGACCAGGCCCGGATTCACCACTGTCAAAGAAAATAACCTGCAGTTGCTCGTGAACGTCCCGGCTACGTCAAATCTTTCCATGCGAGTGAAAGGCGAGGTAAGCGTGGTCGACGTCACCAGCACCGGCGTCCAAGTCAATAGTCAGGACGCCACCATCGGCAACGCCTTCGGCACCTCGCAGATCGCCGCGCTGCCTTTCGAAGGCCGCGATCCCACCCAGATTCTTAGTCTGCAACCAGGCGTAACTTTTGTAGGGACGAACGTCAACCAGGACTACGACAGCCGCGGCGGCTCCGTAAGCGGCGCCCGCAGCGACCAGACCAACATCACCCTCGACGGCATCGACGACAACGACCAGGTCAAAGGTTACGCCTTCGAAGGCGCTCTGCGTTCCACTCTCGATTCCCTGCAGGAGTTCCGCGTCACCACCAGCAACTCCAATGCCGACGAAGGCCGCTCCTCAGGAGCACAAGTCGCACTCGTCACCAAAGGCGGCACCAATTCTTTCCATGGCACAGCCTACGAATACAACCGCAATAACGTCGGCTATGCCAACGATTGGTTCAACAAGCAGGCAGAACTTGAATCCGGTCTGCCCAACGTCCCAGGACAGCTGATCCGCAACACCTTCGGCGCAACCGTTGGCGGCCCCATCCGCAAAGATCGCGTCTTCTTCTTCCTGGCCTACGAAGGTCAGCGCACCAGAGAAAATACCCAACTAACGCAGACCGTGCCCAGCGGCAATCTTCGCAACGGCATCATGCAGTACCTCTACTGCCCCACCCCCAATGCTACGCCATGCCCAGTCACGGATGACGTCGAGACCCTAACCGCCGCGCAACTCGCCGGCATGGACACGCTGGCCGCAGGCAACGGAACCTGCCCTTGGGCCACATCAGCCGGCTGCGGCCCTGATCCCAATGTCGAAGCTCTCTTCAACCAATATCCCCAACCCAACTCCACCGCCGTCGGAGATGGTTACAACTTTGTCGGTTACACCTTCGCCGCTCCCACGCCCGGCTCGCTCAACACCTACGTCGCCAAGTTCGACTTCAACATCACTCAGAATCAGCACCTCTTCGTGCGCGGCGGAATGCAAGGCGACAACCTCGGCTCCGGCCCCGAGTTTCCCAACCAGTCGCAAAGCCTCGTATCCACCAACACCAGTAAAGGCATCATCGCCGCATACACCGCAACCTTGCGCTCGAACCTGATCAACAATTTCCGCTACGGCTTCATCCGCCAGGGATACGGCACCATCGGCCAGATCGCTGAACCCTACGTCCTTTTCGGCAACGGGCCCACTCCTCTTTACGCCTTGACCAACACCACCCAGGTAAATGTTCCAGTCCACAATTTCGTCGACGATCTGGACTGGGTAAAAGGCAAACACACATTCGGATTCGGAGCCAACCTGCGCATCGTCACCAACAACCGCAGTTCAAATGAAGATTCCTTTCCCTATGCCCGAATCTACGATCTTTGGCTTGCTCCTATCGGAAAAGTCGCGGGCTCCGGCGGCAGTCTCGATCCCGAGGCCTTCGGCTATCCCGCCGTCGATTCAAATACCTTCCAGACCGGCTACGACTGGCCGGTCATGGCTCTTACCGGACTGCTCGACTCGTCTTACTCGAACTACAACATAACCAAAGAAGGCAACGCACAGCCCGTAGGTTCGCCGGCCGTCCGCCATTTCCTGGCTCACGAATTTGAAACCTACATCCAGGATTCCTGGCACGCCACGCCGCAATTAACTCTTACCTATGGCCTGCGTTACACACTTCTCCAACCACCGTACGAAACCACCGGAACTCAAGTAGCGCCTTCCATCAGTCTGGAAAACTTTTTCCAAACCCGTTCCACCGCCATGCTGGCAGGACAAACCTACAACCCGCTGGTCACCTTCGCCCTTTCCGGGCAAGCCAACGGCCGCGCTCCTTACTGGGCATGCGATTACGGCAACGTCGCGCCCCGGCTCGCCTTTGCCTGGTCTCCCAAGCCTGAGAGCGGCTTCTGGAAGCGCGTCTTCGGCGACTTCGGAAAAAGTTCCATCCGCGGGGGCTACGGCATGTATTACGACCACTTCGGTCAAGGCATCGTCGACAGTTTCGACAGAAACGGCTCCTTCGGACTGACTACATCGATCCAGAACCCCATCGGCCAGTACACCGTCGATACCTCACCACGTTTCACCGGCCTTTACAACATTCCGTCCGCGCTAATCGCTTCCCCTCCAACAGGAGGATTTCCCCAGACGCCGCCAATAGGACTTCCCTACGGTGCAACGATTTATTGGGGACTCGATGACCGGATGAAAACGCCCTACTCGCATGTCTTCGATTTCTCCATCAGTCGCGAGTTCCCGCACAACTTCGTGCTCGAAACCTCCTACATCGGCCGTCTCGGCCGCCGCCTTCTGCAGGAAGAAGATCTGGCCATGCCCGAGGATATCCGTGACCCAGAATCGGGAATGGATTATTTTTCGGCTGCCACTCTGTTCTCAAAGGCAGCCGAAGCCAATGTGCCTATCCAGAATCTAGCCCCGATCCCCTATTGGCAAAACATGTTCCCCGCCGCGGCAGGCGTACTCGACTTGGCAGACCTGAGTACCTGCACGCCAGGAGCGGCGACACTGCCTGCAAATTTCTCTCCGACCGCTACGCAAGCCATGTACAGTTCGTTTGCCTGCAATCTGCATAACGAAACCCTCCCTCTCATTTTCGCCGATGTGCCCGGAGAATATGGAGTTGGCCCCAACCCGTGCTTTCCGGCCTGTTCGAAACTCGGTCCCTATGCCTTCTTCGACGGGCAATTCACTTCCCTCTACGCCTGGCGCAACACCGGAACCGGTTCCTATAACGGGTTGCAGGTGACGATAAGGCGAGGCATGACGCACGGCTTGCAGTGGGATTTCAACTACACCTTCTCGAAATCGATCGACATCGGTTCCAACGCCGAGCGCATCAACCAGTTCGACGCGTTCTACCAGGCCGATCAGATCATCAACTCCTGGTCGCCTGCACAGCTTCGCGGCGTATCTGATTTCGACACCACCCACCAGTTCAATACCAACTGGGTATACCAACTGCCCTTCGGCCGTGGCAAGACTTTCGCGGCAGCCTCGAACCGAGTCGTGAACGGAATCGTCGGAGGCTGGCAGTTCTCCGGCTTGGCGCGTTGGACCAGCGGCTTCCCTACCACCATCGAAACCTTCACTTCATTCCCCACCAATTGGGAGTTGCCTTCAGCTGCAATCCTGAACGGTCCCAAACCAAAAACCGGCGAGTTCATCGATTCAAACGGCAATCCGAACCTGTTCCAGAACCCAATCTCCGCCCAGGGCGACTTCCGCTACTCCTACCCCGGCGAGTCCGGACAGCGCAACGAACTCCGCGGCCCCGGCTACTTCGGCATCGACACTGGCCTGAGCAAGCAGTGGCCCATCACGGAATCCCAAAACCTGAAATTCAGCTGGGAAGTATTCAACGTCACCAACTCAGTCCGCTTCGACGTGGCGGCGTTGCCCCAAAGCACGGGACAGCTCGACCAGCCCCAGGGAGTCTTCGGAAATTACAGCAGTACCCTGACCAAACCCAGAGTCATGCAGTTCGCATTGCGTTATAGTTTCTGACGGCTGCCCCGTGAAATCTTCGCCTCGAGGGACTATGCAAAAAATCACCCGCTATTTTGTTTGCTTGTTGAGCGCCTTCGCGCTCCTGCCATCACATTCGGCTCAAGCCCAGTCGAAACCCGCAGCTGATCTCATCATTACCAACGCCAAGATCTGGACGGTCGATGCCTCTCAACCCCTGGCCCAGGCGGTAGCTGTGCTGGGAGACCGCATTGTCGCAGTGGGCTCAACTTCAGCCATCGACGAGTGGCGCGGCCCCAACACAAAAGTCATCGACGCCGCAGGCAAGCTCGTACTCCCCGGCTTTAACGATGCTCACGTGCATTTCGTCTCCGGAGGCGAACAACTCGACAACGTCCAGCTGAAAGATGTAACCAATCCCCAGGAATTCGCCCGCCGCATTGCCGAGCGCGCGAAAATCACTCCCAAGGGCGAATGGGTCTTAGGCGGCAACTGGGACGAAACCAAGTGGGACCCGCCCAACATGCCCACCAAAGAAATGATCGACGCGCTAACTCCTGACACTCCCGTCTTCGTCAGCCGCTACGACGGCCACATGGGACTAGCCAACTCCGTAGCCCTGCGCCTCGCCGGCATCACCGCCCAAACTCCCGACCCGCCCGGCGGCACCATCGTTCACGACGCCCAGGGAAACCCAACAGGCGCCTTAAAAGACGCAGCCACCGACTACATGGACAAAGTAATCCCGCCGCTCTCCCACGACCGCCGTGTAAAAGTAGTCAAGCGCGCCCTGGCCTACGCGGCGCAGGTCGGCGTCACCAGCGTGCAGCACATGGTAGCGAGTTACGAAGATATTGCCGTCTATTCCGAACTCCTGCAGCGCGGCGAACTCACCACGCGAATCTACGCCGCTCCGCTGATCACTCACGTAGACGATCAAGCCAAGCTCGGCATCGGGCACGCCTTCGGAGGCCCGTATCTTCGCATCGGCGCCGTCAAAGCCTTCGCTGACGGCTCCCTCGGCTCAGGCACAGCTTATTTCTACGAACCATTCCTGAATCAAGGAACGAACCGCGGCCTGCTGGCCGACGAAATGCATCCCATCTCGCTCATGCGCGATCGCTACATGAAAGCCGACGCTGCCGGCCTCCAGATCTGCACCCACGCCATCGGCGATGAAGGTATATCGACCATCCTCGATCTTTACGCCGACGTAATCAAAGCCCACGGCGAAGCCGATCGCCGCCTCCGCATCGAGCACGCCCAGCACATGGCCGCCAAAGATTTCGACCGCTTCGCCCAGCTCCACGTAATCGCCTCAGTCCAGCCCTACCACGCCATCGACGACGGCCGCTTCGCCGAAAGCCACATCGGACACGACCGCGCCAGCCGCACCTACGCCTTCCGTACCTTCCTCGATCACGGCGTCCGCCTCGCCTTCGGCACCGATTGGGAAGTTGCCCCGCTCGACCCCATGCTAGGCCTCTACGCCGCCGTAACCCGCGCCACGCTAGACGGCAAAAATCCCAACGGCTGGTTCCCCGAACAAAAGCTAACGGTCGCCGAAGCCGTCGAAGCCTACACCATGGGCTCAGCCTACGCCGAATTTCAGGAGAAAGAAAAAGGCTCGATCACGCCCGGCAAACTAGCAGACATGGTCCTGCTAAGCGACGACATCTTCACCATCGCCCCGGAAAACATCCGCGACGTCAAAGTTCTAAAAACAATTGTCGGAGGAAAAATAGTCTGGGACGCAACCGCAACTCCAGGCTCGTCGAACGAGCACCTGAACTAGATTCAACGTAACGTCACGCTGGTGCCGGGAGGGGGAATCGAACCCCCACAGAGCTTTCGCCCCTGCGGATTTTAAGTCCGCTGCGTCTGCCAATTTCGCCATCCCGGCCTGGTGTCACCGCACACTAACCACTCGCACCTGTCAATATCGCATAGGCGCTGCACAGCTGCCAATTTGTGTCTGTGAAAAGCCCCTTGCGCATGCGTGGCAAGCTTAAGAAACTAGCGCAGGACCCTCCCCAACCGCGTCTTCTACCGAACAAACGGACTCTCTGAACTCAAGCCACAGCCGTCCGCTTCTGTCTCCACAACGCCGCGCCGGCCAGGCAGTAAACCCCTACGGCGACCAGCAACAGCGCCCGCATTCCAAACAATAGCGAAAGAGTTTCCAGCAATCCTCCCGCCACCGCGCCCAAGATGTTAGCTCCCAGCGCCGCGCTCGGCGACTCTGCCGCCCGAAATTCCAAAGCAAACAGGATGCCCGCAAACACCACCGGCACCGAAAACACCACCACCGCAATCGTCCCCGCAACCGCAGGCAATCCGCCAATCCGCTCAAACGGAAACCAATACGCAACCGCCAGCCCGGCGATTAACGCCACCCATATCCAGAAGCGTGGCCAGTCTTTACCGCTGCGTTCCACCAACGCATTCGCGATCAACAAAGCGATCAGCAACGCCGAAATCACAATCCCGTTCACCTGCCAGACCGTTCCAAAGAACAGCGCCAGCCGGCTGATCACCTGCGTCTCCAGCAAAAGAAAGCCTGCGCCCATGCTGAAGAAAAACAGCGAAGGCGCATTTCGCCGAACTCCCCCTATCTGCGCATACAGCCCAATCGCAATAAGGATCACCAGCATTCCAATGGAATAATAAGTCCGAGGAATCCACCGCCCCTCCTGATATAGATAAGGCCAGTCGTCGGTCGTAACCGGAACTGGATTTCCTCGTGCCATGAACGGATTCTTGCGCACAAACTCCGCCAGCCGCGGATCGGCGCCCAAAGCCTCTTCCACCCGGTTCCCCGGCGAGATCACGAAACAAGTAGCCATTGCGCTGTAGTTCGACCGCGCAAAAAACACCAGCGGAGCCTTCCCAAACGTTTGCCGCAGCATCTCCACCAGCCGGGTTGCGAGCCAGGGATGGGCAACCTCAAACTTCACAAACATCACGCCGTTCGGCTTCAAATGCCGCCGCGCCTCAAGAAATGATTCCTCCGTGTAGACAAAGTTGTCGATCCGCATGTTCGCATAATCAGAAAACTGCGAGTGCGAATCGAGCAGCCCGAACAGAATTAAATCGTAGCTCTGCGTCGTCCGCTTCAGAAATGCGCGTGCATCATCCACATGAATCGACACCCGCCGCGAATCATAAGGATGCTCCGGATGTTCCCGTTTCCCCAGCTCCAGAATCGCCCGGTCAATTTCCACCGCATCCACTCCGATGCTGCCATGCCGCAAAGCCGCCGCCACATCGTTCCCGGTGCCTGATCCCACAATCATCACCGCCGGGTCAGGCGCTGCAAAACGAAACGGCAGGTTGTAAGGATTCTCATCCGGCGCTTCCTTCATCATCCGTGGATTCCGCGCCAGGAAGTCATCGGATAAATTCACGATCTTCTGGTAGAGCGTGTGGTTCACCCGCATCACTCCGCCGTACACCTCGCCCTCTGGAGTGCGCTCTCGTGTGTATTGGATTTGCTGGTACGGCGTCCACAACACCTTGGTGTCGGGACCCGCTTCGCCATGCAGCAGTAAAGCCAGGGGAACGATGAGGCTTGTGACCAGCATCATGTCCCGCCGCGAAGCCTGCAGAAAGGCAAAACCGAAGAGCACCGCTCCCAGCCAGACCGCAGGCGGCAGCATCAAGAGGCTCACGGCAAAAAACGCAACCACGCCCACCAGGCTGCCCACCAGATTCCACGAGTAAGCCCGCAAGGCGCTGGGCGCAAGGTCCATCTGCCGGCTCACGGTTTGCCCCAGCGGCACAAACACAGAAACGATCAACAGGAATAGCGCGCCCCCAACCAGCACCGCCATCCCATACTGCAACCAGTTGGAATTATTTCCCGTCGCCCAGATCGCAATGTCCCCTGCTCCTCCCAAACTTTCCGAGAGTCCTTCCAGCAATTCCGCGCCCCGCCACGGCATTCGCACGATCAGCAGCAACCCGAGAAAAGCCAGCAGCGCGGACTTCCATCGCGCCCTTTGTGCAGCCAGCGCGCACCCCAGCCCGAATCCAACAAAGCAAAGCAGCAGCGCGAGGTTCTTGAAATAAGCAAAGACCCGCACCTCCACCGCGATCCAGCGAATGAAAGCAAGTTCCGCAAATAGTGTGAGAAAGCTGGCCAGCAAAAGCCGCCCCGTACTCCAGCGCTCGACTGCGCCACCTTCCGCTTCAAGAAAGGGACGCCCGCGCCGCTTCGCCGCAAAGGTCGTGATCGAAACCACGATCAGGATCGCGACCGCCAGAAAAAAGGTGAGAGGTTGTGAATTCATCAGTTGAGGGCGCACTTCCCTATGTCATTCCTTCATTCAAAAGCTCGGCTCCAAGACGAACGCCGCATTATATTCCCCCTCTATTTATGCTGCGCGTATTCGTTCGCGCCCATAAAATGCAGCGAGACATAAGGCTCCTCGCCGACCACCCAGCTGTCGTGTCCTGGCGCGATATAAAACAAGTCGCCCGCCTTCATCTCGATGACCCGGCCATCGTCCATCG
>JBAUYE010000256.1:0-2966 GCA_049584615.1 Candidatus Sulfotelmatobacter sp. | reverse complement strand
GGGCAGGAGCGCTACAACCGGCATGTGTTCTATCACCTGCTGGGAACCGATCCGGCGACTGATCCGCCGATTTTTGGCGAGGGGCGGGATCCGGAGGATTGGCCGAGCGTGAGTCTCGACAACGATGGCAGCCTGCTGCTGATCACGGTGGCCCAGGGCTGGACCAAGACTGAACTCTTCTTGATGGATACGAGAAAAGGCACGCCGCCCACGCGCATCACAACCGGCAAGAACTTTCTTTACACCGCGACCCTGTACAACGGTCGGATCTACATTGTCACAAACGAAGATGCTCCGCGCTACCGCGTGTTCATGGCTGAGGCCGGCAATTATGAGCGCGACGATTGGACGGAAATCGTTCCGCAGGCGGGCGGAGTTTTGAAGGACGCCGAATTATGGGGCGGGAAGATTTTCATGCAGTACGAGCAGAATGCTACGTCACAACTTAAGGTTTTCGATCTCGGTGGCACTCTGCTCAGCAACCTGGCGCTGCCGGCGATTGGCAGCGTTTTCGCGTGCCAGGGCAAGTGGGACCGCGACGAGGTCTTCTACGGATTTGAATCCTTCACCATTCCGCCATCGATTTATCGTTACGACCTGAAGAGCGGGAGCACAACGCTGTGGGCCAAGGTGGATGCCCCTGCGATTGATCCTGCTGCCTATGAAGTCGCGCAGGAGTGGTACCACTCGAAAGATGGCACGCGCGTGCCTATGTTTGTAGTTTCCAGGAAAGGAGTGAAGAAGAACGGACAGAATCCAACCGTGCTTACTGGCTACGGCGGGTTCAATATCAGCCTCGCGCCGGAGTTCGACCGCGACATTTATTTGTGGCTGGAGCATGGCGGGGTTTACGCTGTGGCCAATTTGCGCGGCGGGTCGGAGTTTGGCGAAGACTGGCACCGGGCCGGCATGCTCGACAAGAAACAGAATGTGTTTGACGACATGATCGCGGCTGCGGAGTATCTGATCTCGGAAAAATACACGGACAAGGGTCATCTGGCCATTTGGGGAGGATCGAACGGCGGGTTGCTGATGGGGGCGATGATCACGCAGCGTCCTGAGTTGTTTCGGGCTGTGGTTTGCGACGTGCCGCTGCTCGATATGCTGCATTACCAGAACTTCCAGATTGCCCGGCTCTGGATTCCGGAGTATGGAAACGCGGAGGATCCTGCGCAGTTCAAATGGCTTTATGCTTATTCGCCTTATCACCATGTGAAGGCGGGGACGGAATATCCTGCGGTTTTGTTTACGACGGCGGATAGCGATTCGCGGGTTGACCCTATGCACGCGAGGAAGATGACGGCTTTGATGCAGGCTGAGGCTGCGAATGGGGGGAGTCGGGCGCGTCCGATTTTGTTGCGCGTGGAGTCTAAAGCGGGGCATGGGACGGGGACGCCGGTTGCGAAGCAGATTGAGGAGGATACGGATGCTTATTCGTTTTTGTTTTGGCAGTTGGGGGTGAAGTGAATTTACCACGGAGACACCGAAACACGGAGGAGATCAAAACGCAGAGGAGCGCGGTGTGTTCGTGATTCTCGCCCCTATTGAGCGCTCGTCCTTAGGTCCCCTGGAGAAAGTCTCGCAGCGAGCCACTCGTGCGTCGTTGCCCGCTCCTTGAGCTGCTGCAGATTAATGTTGAATGTGAGGTACTTTCCTTTTCGCGTGTTGAACGATACTCCGTCCTTATTCAATTGGTCGACCGCTTCCTGAAAGATCTTCTCGCCATACTTCATCTCGATAAACACGCGATCGTTTTTTCTAATGGTGACCCACACCCGAGCAATACCGCCCACCAAAAAAGAAATGTACGAGTCGAAGTATTTCGCCGGTACCTCACCGTACAGGCGCTCCAGTAACGCCTTATACCAACGGGCGCAGTCAAGAGCGCCGGGATAGTTGTCGACCCAGTGTTTCTCGTCGTATGGTTCCTGGGGCGTCCCTTCTTCGTCCTCCGGCTCTTCGTAGGAATCGATAACCTTGGTGAAATAGAGCCCCCTGCTGTCGCCGGTCTGAACTATATTCGCCTGAATCCCAATAATGGGAACACCGAGGCTCAGAAGGTGCACTACGTTGAAGAATCGACTTGTGATTTTCTCCGCCACTAAAACGGCGGTGTGGCTACGCTTGGGCCATCTCCGTGTTTCGTTGTCCCAATATTCTATCGTTCGGATGGTATGGGACTCGCCTGTCGCTCCAAGCTGTAGTTCGATCTCGAACATAGAGTCGTCTTCGGGATTCTTCAGAAGGAGGTCCAGTCTGCCGCCTTGAGCCTGGCTCTTCTCCTTCAGGACTGCTTGCAGTTCTCCCAGGCCCAAGAGTGTTGGGTCTTCAAATATCTTATCGCGTAGCCAATACTCGTCGTGTCCGCATTCGCGGATGGTCAGAGTCCTCGCCGTTTCGATATTGCTCATTCGCTTTTTCCTCTGTCGCGCAGGCAGACAAGAGATTGCGCCTTCGTTATGGTTTTTGCAATGATACGTTCGTGCGTCCCTGACGGGGCTCGGTTCCTCTCCCTCTGGCTTACCCAGGACTTACGTCCTGGGCTATTGTCTGTCGCCCCTCCGGGGCTGGTTGCTCTTTTTCCTCCTTACCCACGGCTTGCGCCCCTTCGACAAGCTCAGGGGAGGCTGTGGGCTGCATTCTTTCGCCGCTTTGCGTCTGGAATGGAGTGGGGGCTTGCGGTATGCCTGAAGGCATACCCTGATACGAATCTTCCCAGGGCTAAAGCCCACGCCAATTTTGTCCTTTACGCGGCGCTGAAGCGCCGCTCTTCCACGTTACTGCCGGCGGTTGTTATCAAGGTTGAAGGCAGGGCTAGAGCCGGAAGGCCTGCTCTGCCCGCGTTCGCTCCTGCGACCGCCAAATGATCAGAGCGGTCTCCAAGGGTCGGGGCCGATGGGTTCCGGCCTGTGGTGCTTCCAAATGCGGAGGAGCAGTTCAATTAGTTCCAGCATGAGTCTCTCCTT
>JBAUYE010000255.1:0-20456 GCA_049584615.1 Candidatus Sulfotelmatobacter sp. | reverse complement strand
TTACCTTGATTTACAGACTGCAAATTTCCCCCGCCCGAGCTTAGAGCCAAAGAAAAAGGCGGCCGAGATGACGGCCGCCTTCCGATTAGACGGTTGCCTACTAGAAGTGGAACCCAATCTCCGCCGTAAGCGCACGTGGCGTCACATAGTGCGTGCCGCTGAAGGTGGAAAGGAAGTTGTAGAGTGCGTACTTGTTAGCGAGGTTGATGGCGGTGAACTGCAGGCTGACCTTGTATTTGTCACCGCGGAAAATGTTGTCGTGTCCAACCGACAGATCAAACAGACTGCGGTGCTGAATACGCTGCGGATCGTGATCGTCGTTCTCCTTGCCCGGCGCGGGAATGTCGATCAGGGGGGAAGTGAACTGCGATGCCAGACATACCGGAGGCAGCGGCACCGTCGGCGTCGCGCGCTGGCCGTTGCAGGCGAATCCACCTTCGAATTCCAGATCGGCCGTAAGCGGGTTTCCGACGTAGTCGGTCATCGCGATGGCCGGTAGCCCGTTGAGAGTAGTGGATTGGGGGCAATCGTTATAGGCGCTGATTCCGTAGCACGGCGTATTGCCGGCGACGAGTCCGCTATCGTAGCGCCAATTGAAGCCGAGCCACGGCCCATGCTTGGCAATCTGATATTGGAAGTGCGCAGTGGTGTTGAATTTCTCGTCGTGGTCGATGCGGAATGGGGTTCCCGGCGCTCCCACGGTGGCACCGGCTCCTCCTAGTTGCGGCGGGAAGAAGCGCGCAGCCACGCTGGAGAAGACCGCCAGCGCAGAGAATCCACGGTAGTTGGGCACGCTGATGCGGCCCGCATAACCTGGAATTTTGGATTTCGTCCACTCGATCGGAAATGTGATCGGCGTATCGCCCAACACACTGAAATCGTAGCCCAGATGGGTGTACTTCCAAATATACTCGCCCGAAAAAACGAGATATTTTCCGAAAGCCTGTTCGATTCCCACATGGTATTCATTTCGTAAACCCGGCGTCAAAGGATTGGCCGTTCCGGCGAGTGAAGAGCTGCAGAGAAGCAGCGGCGCCAGGACAGGATTGGCGCAACCCAGGCTGGAAAGGATCAGGTTCTCATTGAACGGAGACTCAAGCGTGTGTGCATATGACGCGCGCAAAACGGTGTTCGTGGATTTGATGTTGTAAGCCACTCCGAGCCGGGGCTCGGCCTGGCTGTGATCGGCGAGACCGTTATAGATGTCGCCGCGCAGGCCCAGGTTGAGATTCCAGTTCCGCCAGGTAATCGTATCCTGGATGTAGAGTGCAGCTTCCTTTATGTCGGTGTGTGTTAGAGCCGGGTCTTGCGCCTTGTCGTTGTAGAGAACGCCGCCGCGGGTCAGATCGTAGGGTGCCAGGACTGGATTGAATAACGGATAGAGCGTTGCGTTGGCGGGTGCAAAGGGTCCTCCAGTGTTGGGAAAGTAGCCGAGTGCTGCATTGCACTGGGTGGGATTAGTGACGCCGGTCGGCCCTGGTGCTGCCACATATGTGCCGGAGGGTACGTCAAACGTTACGCAGGGCGCGTTGTATGCCGGATCGACAATTCCCACAGTGTCGTTCTCATCGAGGAAGGTTTGTTCGTAGGTGACTCCACCCTTCACGTTGTGAATCCCCTTGGCATAGGAGAGCGAGGACCGAACACCCACATTGGTAAGACTGCGGCTCTGGGCCACAGTCTGGCGCTGTAAACTCGGCGGCCCAAGATCAGCAAAAGGATTGCCGCTCGGATAGTAGTTATAGTCGTCGCGGCGTACAAATGCGCCCAAAGTATATACGGCGTTGGTATTCAGCACATGCGTCCACGAAGGCGCGATGTTGAAAGTTCCGATCTTTGAGCGCTGATCAGTGGGCCCGACAACCAAGCCGTTCGGACCGATGCCACCATAGTTTTCGATCCCCGGAAGAATGCCGTCCAATCCGCCCCAAGCCGTCGCGTTCTCGCCGTCGAGCGTATTCGGTGTCTGAAACCACGAGCGGCTATAGCCAAAGTTGAAATGCAACGAATCCCCAGTCGAAAGTTGATAGTCCACGCGGTCGAAAAGGTTCTGCTCATTGCCCTTGTCGTGCAGCACGGTAAATTCCGGCGGATCGAGGAAGCGTCCGGTGTTCAAACCGTTTGCCGAGATGAAGTTTCCCCAGTTCTTGCCTCCGTATGCAACGTCGGCAGCTAAGTTGGATGTTCCAAACGACCCATAGGAAGCGCTGACGCTGCCGTGGGGCTTGGTCACACCCTGACCAGACCGAGTGGTCGCAACGATCACAACGCTGGTTTTGCCGCCGAACTCGGCCGGCGGAGCGCCGGAAATCACTTCCATCGAATCGACCGCGTCGAGGGGAAGTTGATTCGAGAACACTTTGCTTTGCTGGTCGGTGATCGGCTGCCCATCAACGGAGAACGAATTCTCCGCGTGATCGCCGAGTCCGTGGAAGAGCCCGTTGGAATCGGCGGCTATGCCCGGCGTGGCTAACGTAACCTCAGAACTCAGCGCCGATGTCGTGCTTTCCAAAGGAATCTTGTTGAACAAGTCCCGGCTGACGTCAGTGTGGAAGGTGGAATCGTTTTCCAGCAAATCGGCGGCCGGAGCCTCGACCGTTACAGACGTCTTTGAACCCAACACTTGCAGGCTGATTTTGAGGCTGACGGGTACAACGGACCGCACCTCCACGTCCTGCATACTTTGTGCGAATCCGGTCGCGGTCACCGTCATGTGGTATGGATTGAAGGGAACGTTAGAGAAATTGAAATTCCCCGATTTGTCCGTAGCAGTCGATCGATCGAACTGGCTGACTGGGTTATGAATTTCAACGGTGGCATCCGCCACCACCGCGCCGTCGGGGTCCAACACTGTGCCGCTGATAGACCCAGAACTTCCGCCCGACTGAGCGAAGGCGATACTGCTGGCTAGATAGAGCGTTACCGCAAGAATGGTGACGGGCAACTGCTTATATGAAGTAAGCATGAGTCCTCCTGGGACGAAGTCGAGAAATAGGGATCGACCGGCGGTCACGCCGGAGCTTCAGTCTTCGAGGAATCCCTAGACCGCAGGAGGACCACGAATGCCCAACTCAAAAACGCTAAGCGGGGCTCTCGCGATTACGTCTTCTTCTTGCAGCAGTCCGACCGTGGCAAACACCGGCCGGATGTGATTGCAGCTGGGCGTAGGCGTGGTCGTATGCGCCGCCACGCAGATTGAGCAGGAGTTGGAGTCGGTCTGGTTCGGGTGGTTGTGGGTAGACTCCGCCACTGCCGTCCACAACATCAGGGACAGACAGAGCCAAGCCAGCCATCGCGAACTAAACCGCATGCGTTCCTGCATTGGGCTAAATTCCCTTAAGCTTATATCGGTTCTCCTGCACAAGGCAATGCCGGGCAAGTTACTATGGGGATGACTGTCATGTTGCCGCCGGCGTAAGGCGGCCGTTCAGCTATCAAACTTACCAGCGAGGAAACACATGTCGGAACCAACCTACGAAGAACTCAAAGCCCGGTTATCCCAGTTGGAAAAAGAAGTCGAGATCAAGAAGCGCAGCGGCGACCTGATCTTCAAGGTCGGCGAAAAAGGCGGCGTCAGCGTCTACGGACTCGGCCGCTTTCCGGTCACGCTTTACTACGAGCAGTGGAACCGCCTGCTGGGAGCTGCAGACGATATAAAGAAGTTCATGGAAGAGAACAAGTCCCGCCTAAAGCTCAAAGAGCAAGGCTAACCGGCGAGTTCTCAGTTAGTTACCCTTGGGGTTTGCTGAGAACTGAGAACTGGGAACTGAGAACTGGTTTCGGGCTATAATAAAAAGACTGTGCCCAAGTACTCCATCGTCGTCCCTCTGCACAACGAGCAGGAGAACGTCACCGATCTCTACGACCGCCTGAAAGCGGTGATGGAGGCCGCGGGCGAGACCTTCGAAATCGTCCTGGTCGATGACGGCTCGAACGATCACACTTTCGCCATGCTGCGGGAGATCGCAGCCGTCGATAGCCGGGTTACGGTCGTCAAGCTCCGCCGCAACTTCGGCCAGACCGCTGGACTGGCCGCCGGTTTCGACCATGCGCGCGGCGAATACATCATCGCCATGGATGGCGATCTGCAACACGATCCCGGCGATATCCCATTATTTCTGGAAAAGATTGCAGCCGGCTACGACATCGTGAGCGGCTGGCGCAAAGTCCGCGTGGATAATTTCTGGATGCGCCGCATTCCCTCCCGCATGGCGAACTGGCTCATGGCCAAGCTCAGCGGCGTCGACATTCACGACTTCGGCACCACCTTCAAAGCATACCGCCGCGAGATTCTCGAACAAGTCCCGCTCTACGGCGAGTTGCACCGCTTCATCCCGGCGCTGGCGTCGTGGTATGGCGCGTCCATCTGCGAAGTGCCGATCCGCAACGTAAATCGCGAGCGCGGCATTTCGCACTACGGCATTTCGCGCACCTTCCGCGTGGTCTTCGATCTCATCACCATTCGCTTCCTGCTCCGCTATCTCTCCCGTCCGCTGCACTTTTTCGGAACCTTTGGCCTGCTAAGCCTATTCGGCGGTAGCGCCGTTGTAGCGTGGCTGGGAATAGAAAAATTCCTGCGCCATATTCCGGTAATGGCCTCCCACGGCCCGCTGATGATGCTCGCTCTCGGCCTGCTGCTCGGTGGATTAAACCTCCTCGCCATCGGACTGTTAGGCGAGATGCAAGTCCGCCACTACCACGAACCCCGCCACCGCGCTCCCTACTCCGTCGACCGCGTCCTCCGTTCCCAGAACGAAGAACACAGCGTATCGGAGTAAACTTCCGAATCTCTAATCGAATCGGCTGGAGCGGTAACATTTATCCCATACGAGTCGCGTGGAGGATAAATTAGTGACCATGGATCGCTGGACCTCCGGCTCTCACTACGAGCAATGGATGGGCCGCTGGAGCCGTTTGCTCGCTCAAGAATTCGTGAACTGGCTGAACCTCCCCGCCGGCCTGCGATGGATTGATATCTGCTGCGGCAGCGGCATCGTTACCCAAACGATTGTGGAAAGCAACGCCCCTGCCAGCATCCTGGGCGTCGATATTTCTGCGGAGCAGATAAACTTCGCGCGCCAGCACCGCACTCGTTCCAATGTCACCTTCGAAATCGCGAGTGCCATGGCTCTGCCTTTTGCCGACGGCAGCTTCGATACCGCCGTATGCGGCCTGGGGTTGAATTACATTCCAGATCCGGGGCAGGGTTTGAAAGAATTCTGCCGGGTCACACGCGCCGGCGGCACCGTCGCAGCCTACGTGTGGGACTATGCACACGGTGCAAGGTTCTTGCGCGAATTTTGGGATGCGGCTAGCGCGATCGATGCTGAAGCGGCTGCCTTCGACCAGGCACGCCGTTTTCCAATGTGCGCGCCAGAAGCATTGCAAGACCTGTTCGAACTGGCGAAGCTTGAGAATCCAACCCTGTATGCGCTCGAAATCGTAACCCGGTTTACCAGCTTTGATGACTATTGGCAGCCGCTGCTGACCGGCCAAGGCTCGGCCCCGAACTACCTTGCGACGCGCGATAGGAAGATTAAGGCCGCAATTCGCGAGCGTCTAAGAGCGGCGCTGCCGACAGACGGCGATGGAACAATCGAACTGCCCGCACGCGCTTGGGCAATTCGTGCGCGCCGTCCCTGAGGCTTTGATCATTCCCACCGCGCCGCCGGCTGGCCTTGCCGTAACCACTCAATAAAATCTATACCCGGAGGCACACCTCCCAACTCGCGCAGCCGGGTCGCATTTTGTCCGCGGTGGTAGTGGCTATGCATGGCTGCCTGCGTCAGAGCGTGCCGCACGCTGATCTTCAGTTGCGGCTGAAACCACGGCACCTCGATCGTCTCCGCCAGCCGGGCTTCGTCCAACCCACCGAGCACCGCTGCCATTTCCTTCTGATACTTCCGCGCAAAAGCCTTCAGGTCGGCCATGTCCGCATAGTCTTCAACCTTTGTGATGGTGAATTTCGTCTTCTGCCGCTCGACCACCCACAGAAACGCAGACTGCACCAGATGAATGTGATGCAACCGCTCGCGAATCGCCCGGTCCGCCAGAGCGGAAGGGTAGGCCTCGAACGCGCGCCAATGCTCCGCGTCCGCCCATTCTTGATGCGAGTAGAGCTCATTAAGATATGTCGTCATCGGCTCCTCGGCATGGCATTCATTATAGAAGTCAGCGGTTTCCGAGTTCCCGCGTCACAAAAGTGGCCAGCCCCCCAGCGTATAATGTGCACTTCAGCTTCTTAGGAGCGCCGTTTCCCATGCCACAAACTACACAATACGAATTGCAACTTGCCCGTCGTATGTCGCGCCTCGGCACGGAAACCGCCTTCGAAGCTCTGAATAAAGCGCGCGCGCTCGAGCGCCAAGGCAAGAGCATCATCCACCTCGAAATCGGCGAGCCTGATTTCGAAACTCCCACCAACGTGATCGAAGCTGGCGTCGGTGCGCTGCACAAAGGCTGGACCCACTACGGTCCTTCCGCCGGCTTGCCCGAGCTGCGCCAGACCATCGCCGACTACGTGAGCCGCACCCGCAGCGTAAAAGTCTCTCCCGAGGAAGTGGTCGTCGTGCCCGGAGGCAAGCCCATCATTTTCTTCACGATCCTGGCGTTGATTGATGAAGGCGATGAGGTCATCTACCCGAACCCCGGCTTCCCCATCTATGAATCAATGATCCACTACGTCGGTGGCAAGGCCGTACCCATCCACCTGCGCGAGGAACGAGATTTTTCACTCGACGTCGACGAGCTCGCAGCCCTCATCACCGATCGCACCAAGCTCATCATCCTGAATTCACCGCAGAATCCCACCGGCGGTGTGATGCAGCGCAAAGACGTTGAGCAGGTTGCGCAGATTATCGGCGATCGCAACATCCTGGTTTTATCCGACGAAATCTACAGCCGCCTGCTTTTTGAAGGCGACCATTTCTCCATCATGTCGGTGCCCGGCATGCAGGAGCGCACCATCCTGCTCGATGGCTTCTCGAAAACCTACGCTATGACCGGATGGCGCATGGGCTACGGCGTGATGCGCCCCGACCTGGCCGCCAACATTACCCGCCTCGCAACGAACTCCACTTCGTGCACTGCCAGTTTCACCCAGATCGCAGGCATCGAAGCTCTGCGCGGAGACCAGAGTTCAGTCGACCGCATGTGCGCCGAGTTCAAGCGCCGCCGCGACGTGTTCGTCGCCGGCTTGAACAAGATCAGGGGCTTTTCCTGCCGCCTGCCCAAAGGCGCGTTCTACGTTTTCCCCAACATCACGAAGACTGGATGGAAATCAAAGCCGCTCGCCGACGCTCTGCTTGAGCAGGCCGGCATAGCCGCGCTCTCGGGGACAGCCTTCGGAGAATTCGGCGAAGGCTACCTGCGTTTCAGCGTAGCCAATTCGCTGGAAAACCTGCAGCAGGCGCTGCATCGCCTCGACCAATGGACCCAGAAAAATCTCTAAAGCCGAAGTACTAAGCAGACCGACTTCATGCCGGCGAAAAGACGGCAGCGCGCACCTCATGCAGCCGTGTATGGGTTCGAACCCTTAAAACGAAAGGTGATTTATGTCGGCCAAAAAGACAGTAATCATAACCGGAGCATCAGGGGGTATTGGCTCGGGTTTAGTCCAGGGGTTTCTGGAAGAAGGTTATAACGTTGTCGCAACCTCTCGTGACGCCAATCAAAAATCGACCACCTCAGACAGACTGGTTCTGCTCGACGGCGATATCGGCAAGCAGCAAACTGCTGCCGATGCTGTCGAGGCGGCAATCAGCAACTTCGGAACCATCGATGTTTTGGTGAATAACGCTGGCATCTTCCTGAAAAAGCCCTTCACCGACTTCACGACTGAGGACTTCGAGGCCCTTGTCTCCACTAATCTGCTTGGATTCTTCTACATTACTCAGCGCACCCTGAAAGAGATGCTGAAACAGAAATCGGGGTGCGTTGTGAGCATCACGGCGGCGCTTGCCGATCGGCCAATCGCCGGCGTAAATGGTTCCGTTTCGATGATTACAAAGGGCGGGTTGAATTCAGCAACCCAGAATCTCGCGATCGAGTATGCAAAAGATGGCATTCGCTTTAATGCCGTGGCTCCCGGCGAAGTGGATACGCCGATGCACCAGAATGATCCCAACGATTCGACGTTGCAGCCGACTATGAAAAAGGCGACGGTGAAGGATATTGTCGATGCTGTGCTTTACCTGGCGCAGGCAGGTCATGTGAGCGGAGAGATACTCCACGTCGATGGCGCCGCTCCCGCTCGTCGCTGGTAAAAAATAAAAGGAATCCAACCGCACGCTGGACTTCGACGAGGTAGAATGCCCCGATTACTTTCCGTCAACATCGGTCTTCCGCGCGACGTGACATGGAACGGCAAAACGGTCCGAACCGCAGTCTGGAAATCTCCGGTTACGGGACGGCGAATGGCGCGCAAACTCGATATCGATGGTGATGCGCAAGCCGATCTCTCCGGTCACGGCGGAGAGCAGCGCGCCGTTTTTGTCTACCAGATGGATTCTTACCATCACTGGGAGAGCTTTCTAGGCCGCAGTGATTTTACCTTCGGTCAGTTCGGAGAAAACTTCACCGTCGAGGGACTTCCCGATAGCGAGGTGTGCATCGGCGATCGCTACCGCATCGGGGGTGCGATATTTGAAGTGACACAGCCGCGCGTAACGTGCTATCGCGTCGGCATCCGCATGAACGAGCCTCGTATGCCAGCGCTGCTCGTAGCGCATCACAGACCAGGATTCTATTTTCGCGTTTTGCAGGAGGGAGGAGTTGGTGCGGGCGATGAGATCGTAAAAATCTCCGATGGCCCGGAGAAGATCACGGCTGCCGACACTGACGCCCTCCTGTACTTGCCCGGACATACGAGCGAACAACTGCAACGAGCGCTGCGGATTCCTGCACTTAGCGAGGGTTGGCAGGGTTCGTTCCAGGCGATGCTCCAACAGGACTTGAGCTCCAAAACTACGTTGGGGAATCCAGGACTCGCAAATGAGGAGCAAGCTCCAGCATGGCCCGGCTTTCGACAGATGCGAGTCGCGAATATTCATAAGGAAAGCGATAACGTAACTTCCTTCGTTCTGGAGCCGGTCGATGGGCAACCTCTTCCTGTCTTCCAGGCGGGCCAATTTATCGTCTTGCGGCTGCTCGTCGATCCGGGCAAACCGCCGGTTCTTCGCAGCTATTCGCTGTCTGATCTGCCGGCAGTCGACCATTTCCGTATCAGCGTCAAGAGCGAATTGAACGGGATTGGAAGTTCATTTCTGTGCAATCGTGCGCGAGAAGGTGATGTATGGGATGTTAGTGCGCCGCGCGGTAGCTTTACTGTCCGTCCCGGCCAGAATCCTGTGGTTCTGCTGAGCGCTGGAGTGGGCGCAACGCCCGTGATATCGATGCTGCACTCACTCGCCGCTGAAAGATCGCAACGAGAGATCTGGTGGATCTATGGAGCGCGCAATAGCATCGAACATCCATTTGCAGAAGAATCGCGTTCATTACTGAAACAGTTCTCTCGCGGACGAGGATACATTGTGTACAGCAAGCCCGCTGTAAACGACCAAGTCGGGGTAGACTTCGATGCTCCCGGGCACATTGACACAGCTTTGCTCGAGAAAATTGGCGTGTCGCAAGGTAGCGACTTCTATCTGTGTGGCCCCACTTCATTCTTGAAGAACATGAGCGATGGACTGCGAAACTGGGGCGTGCTGTCCGAGAATGTGCACACGGAACTCTTCGGTTCTCTCGAGGCCATTACTCCAGGTATGGCGCAGGTTGTTCACACCCCTCACCTGCCACAAGGTCCGCCCGGATCTGGCCCCCCAGTTTCATTCGCGCGTAGCGGGATCACCGCCGCGTGGGATCGTAAGTTTGCCAGTTTGCTCGAACTGGCGGAAGCGTGCGATGTTCCGGTCAGATGGTCGTGCCGCATTGGAGTCTGTCATACCTGCATGACCGGCCTGATCGATGGATCGATTACTTATAACCCTGAGCCGCTGGAGATGCCCGCTCCTGGGAACGTGCTCGTATGCTGTTCGCAGCCAAACGCGGGTGTCACTCTGGATCTTTGAGAGGAACAAAAGGAGCTCAATCATGCGTTCTGATATCGTGCCCGGAGGCATTTTCCCCGATTACGAACTGCCCGATCACACGGGCCAACTGCGCAAGCTCAGCGAGCTACAGGGCGACGATCCGCTAATCCTCACGCTTGCGCGCGGCCACTATTGCCCCAAGGAGCACCAGCACCATCTGGAACTCGCCGCGTTCTACCCGAAGATCGCAGTGGCGTACACGCAGATCGCCACGATCGCCACCGACGATCACCATACTCTTCAGGAATTCCGTGCATCAGTCGGAGCCCAGTGGACTTTCCTTTCAGACCCCGACCGAACCATTCAAAAGGATCTCGACATCCAAGAGTACACCGACCCCGAGCACAATCCAATGATCCCGCATACTCTCGTTCTCAAGCCGGGCCTCGTGATTTACAGCATCTATAACGGCTACTGGTTCTGGGGCCGTCCGTCGGTCATCGATCTTTGGCACGATCTGCGCGTGGTGACGAGCGAAATCCGCCCAGACTGGGATCTGAGTACTCCTGGCCTCCGCGAGGCGTGGAATGCGGGGGATCTCTCGCGTTTTCACGGGTGGAACAAGAAGGCCAGTATGGAAGATGCCTCGATAGTACGGAAGAAATAGTTACAGGGGCCCTCTTTTAAGAATGCCTCGCTAAACAAAAGCAGCAACCTGAAGGCAGTCGGTTAAGTCAAAAGGTGTGAAGCTCTTGAGAGTGAGACGCGCGAATACAAGAGGAGTATGCGTATAGCAGCGCAGCTCCAACTGCCGGCGAAGCCCATGACTGAACAGCCCAGAAGCGAAGACCGCGTGCAGCGACCAAGCCCCTGACCAATTTTTATGGCGAGGATCGTCATGAACTGGTGCAAGAACTCGCGTACCAGCACTGGGAAAAAAGAGGCAGTCCACTTTGGTCGCCGGAAATTGATTGGTTCGCGGCCGAAAAGGCCGTGCATGCGTACCTTTTAGCATCAGGAATTGAGCTCAGGCTCGACGAGGACATCTACTCGTGAGTGCCCAGCTTTAAACGTCGAACACGAACCGTTCCACAACCTGGAAAACTAAGGATCATCTTATGAGCACCAATCGCGTGGCACCCCCAAGCTCCGCAAAAGTCGTTCCCATGACCACCAGCGCAACTAATGTTTCAGACGCTCTGCAAAAGTACGGATACGGCGCGATGTCGTTTATCGGGACCGAAAACGCTTTGTATGATCGGCACCTGGTTTTTGATAGAGCGATCGATCCCAAAGCAGCGAGTGCGCATGAGCGTTTTGAGGCATTCTCCCATTCCGTGCGAGACATTCTCGCCCGGAATTGGGTGCAGACCAAGAACACTTATGAGCAACAAAATGCCAAACGCATCTATTACCTCTCGATGGAGTTTCTAATCGGACGTTCCTTGGCCAACAACATCACGAACCTGTTGCTGGATCCGCTCTTGCCGGATGCAGCGAAAGAACATGGTATCGACTGGCTGGAATTAATTGAGCAGGAACCAGACGCTGGGCTGGGCAACGGCGGCTTGGGCCGCCTCGCAGCGTGCTTTCTCGACTCGATGGCGACCATGCAACTCCCCGGCACCGGCTATGGTCTCCGCTACGAGTACGGCATGTTCAAGCAATCGATTGTAGATGGCTGGCAAAAAGAGAATCCCGACAACTGGCTCCGCTACGGCGATCCCTGGGAGATCAGCCGCCTTCACGAGAATGTAGAAATCAAGCTGAACGTCTCATTCAAATTGGAAGAGGGCAATTTTCAGGTCATCCCCGACCGACCGTCAAGCCTCATCGGGATCCCGTTTGATCGTCCCGTGGTGGGCTATGGCGGAAAGACGATCAACACGCTGCGGCTCTGGGCCGCGTGCGCGTCCGATTATTTCGATCTTGCGAAGTTCGACACCGGAGACTTCGTGGGCGCACTCGGCGAAACTCTCCAGGCGGAGTCGCTTACCCGCGTGCTGTATCCGGACGACTCTACGACGAAGGGGCAGGGGCTGCGCTTTCTGCAGGAGTATTTCCTGGTCGCGTGTTCCATGGCCGACCTGATTCGCCGTTTCCAGCGCCACAACTCGGACTGGGAAAAGTTGCCGGAGAAAGCTGCAATTCAACTCAATGACACACATCCTTCCATGTCGGTCCCTGAACTGATGCGAATCTTGCTCGACGATGTGCACTTGGGATGGGACCAGGCCTGGGACCTCACGAAGAAGACGCTTGGATACACAAATCACACCTTGCTGCCTGAGGCTCTGGAGAAATGGCCGGTGGCGTGGTTCGAGAAACTGTTTCCTCGTCACCTGGAGCTCATCTACGAGATTAACCGCCGGCTGCTCGATGAAGTTCGGGCTCGCTTCCCAGGCGACGAGGGACGGGTGCAGCGCACAAGCCTGGTGGAAGAGGGCAGCCTCCGCAAAATCCGGATGGCCAACCTTGCCATTGTCGGCTCGCATAGCACTAACGGAGTGTCTGCTGTCCACTCCAAGCTACTGCGGACGGTGACGGTTAAGGACCTCGCGGAAATGTTTCCCGAACGTTTCAGCAACAAGACCAACGGAGTGACGCCGCGGCGCTGGTTGCTCGAGGCCAATCCCGCCATGGCCCGCGAAATCACGCAAGTCATCGGAGATCGCTGGATTACGGATCTTAGCCTGCTCAAACAGCTCAAGCCATTCGCGCAGGATTCCAATGCTCGCGAACGCTTCCTCAAGTCAAAGCGAGAAGCCAAAGTGCAGTTTGCCAATTGGCTCAAGTCAACGTCCGGGCATATCGTCGACCCGGACGCGATCTTCGACTGCCACATTAAGCGCATTCACGAATATAAAAGGCAATTAATGAATGCGCTGCGGATCGTGATTGTGTATAACCGGCTGCGGGAAAATCCCGGCATGAAAATGGTGCCTCGGACATTTTTCTTCGCGGGTAAAGCGGCGCCGTCTTACACACTGGCCAAGCTCATCATAAAGTTCATCAACAACCTTGCGGGTACGATTGATGGCGACCCGGTGGCGCGCGGCCGACTCAACGTCATCTTTCTCCCTGAGTACAACGTTTCGTTGGCGGAACGCCTCATTCCAGCGAGCGATGTCTCCAACCAGATCTCGACCGCCGGCTACGAGGCCAGCGGAACGAGTAACATGAAATTTATGATGAACGGAGCCTTAACCGTCGGAACCCGTGACGGCGCGACCATCGAAATGGCGGAGGAAGCCGGAGAAGAAAACATGTTCCTGTTCGGCCTCACCGTGGAGCAAGTCGAGAACAGCCGCGCGTGGTACGATCCGCACTGGCATTACGACAATGAGCCGGAGATACGAGCCGCTCTGGACCTGATTTTCTCTGACCACTTCAGCCGCAACGAACCAGGAGTATTCGCTCCCTTGCGCGATACGCTTCTGACCCAGGGCGATCACTACATGAACCTGGCGGACTTGACCTCGTATTGCAACACCCAAGACCGGCTCGGTACGCTCTATGCCGAACCCGGCGCGTGGGCGCAGAAAGCAATCTTGAACGTCGCCAGCTCTGGGAAGTTTTCGAGCGATCGCTCGATTGCGGAATACGCCAGCGAGATTTGGAAGGTGGAACCATGCCCAGTACTCTAGAAACCCAGTCCCTGACAGGTCAACCTGACATTTCGCCGCTGGCCGGCAAGCCAGCGCCGAAGTCGTTGCTGGTGGACGTGGCTCGCCTGCAGAAGGAATATTTCGAGCGGCGTCCCGACCTGGATGATCCCAACCAACTGGTCAGCTTTGGCACCAGCGGACACCGTGGCTCGCCCCTGCGCGGCACATTTAACGAAGCGCACATCCTAGCAATTACGCAGGCGATCTGCGAATACCGGCGCGAGCAGGGAGCCGACGGCCCGCTCTATATGGGGAAAGACACCCACGCAGTCTCCGAACCCGCGCAGCGCACCGCCCTCGAAGTGCTGGCGGCGAACAACGTGGACACGATCATTCAGCAAGACGACGGGATAACTCCTACGCCGGTTATCTCGCGAGCGATTCTGGTTTACAACCGTGGCCGCCAGCAACATCTCGCCGACGGCATCGTGATTACGCCATCGCACAATCCGCCGGAGGATGGAGGCTTCAAGTACAACCCGCCCAACGGCGGACCGGCCGATACCGACGTGACCGGCTGGGTACAGAATCGCGCGAACGAATTGTTGCGAGCCGGGAATGCAGGGGTCAAGCGAATTCCCTTTGATAAGGCGTTCCGGTCCGCGACCACTCACCAGGAAGATTTCGTCCTGCCGTATGTTCGTGATCTCAAGAATGTCGTTGACATGGAAGCGATTCGCGGCGCTGGCCTCAAGCTTGGCGTTGATCCTCTGGGCGGGGCTTCATTGCCTTACTGGGAGCCGATCAATTCGATTTACGGGCTGGATATTGTCGTCACCAATCCAATAATCGACCCGACATTTTCGTTTATGACCGTTGACCACGACGGCAAAATTCGCATGGACTGCTCGAGTCCCTATGCGATGGCCAGGCTGGTCGGTCTGAAAGATCAGTACCAGGTGGCTTTCGGAAACGATACCGACGCTGATCGGCACGGGATCGTAACTCCGGTTGCGGGTTTGATGAACCCGAATCATTACCTTGCCGTTGCCATCCGATATTTGCTCACGCACCGACCGCAGTGGCCTCAGACAGTCGCAGTGGGAAAAACCGTGGTGAGCAGCAGCATGATTGACCGGGTCGTCAAAAAGCTCGGCCGCCAGCTCCGCGAAGTGCCGGTGGGGTTCAAGTGGTTTGTGCCGGGCTTGGTCGATGGCTCGTACTGTTTCGGCGGAGAGGAAAGCGCTGGAGCGAGTTTTCTTCGTCTCGACGGCACCGTATGGACGACCGACAAGGACGGTCCGATCATGGACTTGCTGGCCGCGGAGATTACCGCGCGCACTGGCAAGAATCCCGGAGAACATTACCGCGAATTGACGGCGGAGTTCGGCAGCCCGTACTACACGCGCATCGACGCGCCCGCCACGCCCGAGCAGAAAGCAAAGTTGGAAAAACTCACCCCGGACGCGGTAAAGGAGTCAGCCCTCGCAGGCGAACCAATCACCGCTAAGCTGACCAAAGCTCCGGGCAACGATGCCCCAATCGGCGGCCTGAAAGTTGTGGCCGAGAGCGGTTGGTTTGCAGCGCGACCCTCCGGTACCGAAAGCATTTATAAGATCTACGCCGAGAGTTTCAAGAGCCAGACCCATCTGAACGCGATCCTTAGCGAGGCCGAGGAGATGGTGAACCATGCGCTGGGTTCGTCCGCAGTCGTTCCCAAGCAGGGAGTGCAGCCATGAGCGGCAACGGCGGGCTCACCAATATCCCGCCGTTTCCGTCCGAATATCGCGCGTCAGGCTTGCTGATGCACGTCACGTCTCTGCCCTCGCCGTATGGCATCGGCGATTTGGGATCGCCGGCCTTCTCGTGGATTGATTGTCTCCGTCTTGCCGGCCAGTCATGGTGGCAGTCTCTCCCGCTCGGTCCGACTGGTTACGGAAACTCGCCCTATCAACCCATGTCGTCGTTTGCCGGCAACACGCTGCTGATCAGTCCCGGCTCTCTCATTTCGGACCGGCTGATACAGGAGAGCGGTGCTCAGTCTAAATTCTCGGCGGATGCGGTTGACTACGATTCTGTTATCCCGTTCAAGCAACAGCTGCTCGAAACGGCGTGGGCAAACTTCAAAGCCGGGCAGCGCAGTAACAGAGATTTCGCGCCTGCTTACGACGAGTTCTGCGCTAGGCAAGCGCATTGGCTGGACGACTATGCTCTGTTCCGGGCGCTGAAAGAAAACTATCACGGAGCTTATTATCTCGAGTGGCCAGAAGAGTTGGTTCAGCGCAGCCCGAGTGCTCTCGCCGATGCGCGCCGAGAGTTAGCAAGTCAAATCGATCAGGTTCGTTTCGCGCAATTCCTGCTGTTCCGCCAGACCGATCAACTCAAGGAGCATGCCCACGCCAATGGCGTAAGCTTGATCGGCGATCTGCCTTTCTTTGTTTCTCCGGATTCGAGTGATGTCTGGGCGAACCCTGAGCTATTCCTCCTCGATGAGCATCATCGGCCACGCTTCGTCGCCGGAGTTCCTCCCGATTATTTCAGCGCAACGGGCCAATTATGGGGCAATCCCGTTTACAACTGGGATGCCGTGCGTGCGACTGGTTATCGGTGGTGCATTGATCGGTTGCGCGCTCTGCTGGCTCACGTCGATGTGATTCGCCTGGATCATTTCCGCGGGTTCGCGGCTGCGTGGCATGTTCCAGCGGGCGCGCCGACGGCTCAGTCCGGGCATTGGGTGGCGGGTCCGGGAGCCAGCTTTTTTCAAGCAGTGCAAACCGAGTTGGGTCAGCTACCATTCATTGCGGAAGATTTGGGTGTGATTACGGATGATGTGAAGGCCCTGCGCGACCAGTTTCAGCTGCCGGGGATGCGCGTCCTGCAATTCGCCTTCGATGGTCATGCCGACAATCCATACCTGCCGCACAACTTCGTCCACAATACAGTCGCCTATACCGGCACGCATGACAATGCCACAACGCGGCAATGGTATGAGGAATTGCCCGACTACCAGCGGCAAAACTTCTGGAGCTACCTCAAGCGTGCACTGGGAACCAGCGCGGATGCCGCTCCGGAGTTGATGCGGCTGGCATGGTCGTCACCGGCCGCGCTGGCGATTGCTCCGTTGCAGGATCTGCTCAACCTGGGAAGCGAAGCTCGTATGAACGTGCCTGGTCGTGCCGATGGGAACTGGCGTTGGCGGGTCCGAGAAGACATGCTATCCTCTCAGCCTTTTCAATGGCTGCGGGATTTGACGGAGAGTTCCAAGCGCTCGGCCGGACCTACAATATCCGTCAGGGTGGATGCAAGCCGCGAACGGGTGAGCGCTCAAATCTAGAGGCAGACGGAAGGTTAGCTTCGTGATTCAAGTTGCCAAGAGTATTCTCCTGGTCGTGAGCGCGCTATTTCCGATCGTGGACCCGATCGGCGGCGCTCCCGTCTTTCTGCTGCTCACGCGAGATTACCCGCCCGAAACGCGACGAGTGCTGGCTCGCCGCATTGCGGTAGATAGTTTCATACTGCTGATTGCCTCCTATATCCTGGGGGCGCACGTGCTCTCCTTCTTCGGGATTTCGCTCCCGGTTGTGCAGGTCGGCGGTGGGCTGATCGTCATTTCAACGGGCTGGGCGATGCTGAATCAGAAAGAACCGAGCGATCAAGGCTCAGCTAGGCGAACAGTCACTTGCGCGGATGCTCTGAGCCGGGCATTTTACCCGCTTACGCTTCCTTTGACAGTCGGCCCCGGCTCCATCTCGATTGCGATCACTTTGGGCGCGAATGCGCCGCAGCACCTGGGTGCAAACTTGCTGGTAATTCTTGCGGCGGCGATCGGCTCCGCTTTCCTGGCAGTAACTATTTATCTCTGCTACGCCTATGCAGACCGGCTGGCGAGCAAGCTGGGCCCCACGGGGACAAACGTAATTTTAAAACTCTCCGCGTTCTTGCTGGTGTGCATTGGCGTGCAGATCTTGTGGAATGGCGCGAGCAAGTTGCTCAGTTCGTTGCCGCAGTTTGCCGGAGCGGTAACTCTGCCGCATTGAGAATTGAGAGCCAAGCGAGCGGTTGGAAGCGGATGAAAGAGAGGGGCAGTGAAGAGTTCAAGCGTTGATGTGCTCAACATGGATGGTCCGGCCAAGGCTTCCAACACCGTGGCAACGCCACCCATGAAACGTCCGACATGGGAGGAATCTGAGGGCAACCCATTGCCGCTTGGCGTCAAGTGGATCGAAGAGGAGCAGGCATTCAACTTCGCGGTTCACTCGGAACATGCGGAGAGCGTCACTCTATTGCTCTATTCTCCAGCCGATCTAGTGAATCCTCTTCTGAGGCTTCAATTGGATTTCTTGCACAACAAGTCGGGGCGGATTTGGCACTGCCGCGTCCCAGTTACGAAGCTTGGTGCGGCTGGTTATTACGCATATTCCGTATCAGGAGAGACGATTCCTCAACTGCACAGTTTCGATCCGCAGAAAGTTCTCCTCGACCCGTACGCCAAATGCATCTTCTTTCCGCCGGCATTTGATCGTAACTTGGCCATGCGAGAAGGATCCAATGCAGGCAGTGCGCCTTTGGGAGTGCTGATTGATCACAAATCGACATTTGACTGGTCGGGGGATCCGCCTCCGTATCATGAGTCGGATGCCGTCATCTATGAACTTCACGTGAAAGGTTTCACGAAGAATCCAAACTCAGGTGTCGACCCATCGCGTGCCGGCACATACGCCGGCCTCGTGGAAAAGGTCCCCTATTTAAAGGAACTCGGGGTGACGGTTGTAGAACTGATGCCGGTTTTTCAGCGTGATCCGCAAGAAGGCGACTACTGGGGCTACATGCCTCTGAATTTCTTCGCGCCGCATGCTCAGTATGCGAGCACACACCGTGCTGATGAGCAACATCTTGAATTCAAGAATATGGTGAAGGCGTTTCATCAGGCGGATATCGGCATGATCCTGGACGTCGTATACAACCACACTTGCGAGGGCGACTACAAAGGGCCGATCTACAGCTTCAAGGGACTCGACAGCGCCGGTTATTACATGATGTCCTCCGATCCGGCAAACCCCTATGCTAATTATTCCGGCACCGGCAATACCCTGAATTTTGGCCAGGCGCATGTGCGCAAGATGGTGATTGATAGTCTGCGTTATTGGAAGCGAGGGATGCATATCGATGGATTCCGCTTTGATCTGGCGTCGGTATTCAGCCGCAACGCGGACGGATCTCTCAACTGGGGCGAAGCGCCCATCTTCAGTGAAATCGCCGCGGACCCGGAATTAGGTAGGGTGCGTCTGATCGCAGAACCTTGGGACACAGCCGCTGATCAGCTTGGGCGCGGATTCCCGGGCCTGACTTGGCTGCAGTGGAACGGCCGGTTTCGCGATGACGTTCGTCGTTTTGTTAAGGGCGACACAGGGATGGTTCCCGAGTTGATGCGGCGTGTCTATGGCAGCGATGATTTGTTTCCAGACGGCCGCGCCGACGCCTATCACGCATATCAGAGTGTAAATTATGTAGCGTCCCACGACGGCTTCACGCTCTACGATCTTGTCTCTTACGACCGCAAGCACAATTGGCAAAACGGAAATAATAATCAGGACGGTACTGACGCGAATTACAGTTGGAATTGTGGACAGGAAGGGGATGAAGGCGTTTCCGCGGAAGTCCGCGCATTGCGCTGGAAGCAGGTAAAGAATTTCTGCTGCCTGCTCTTCTTATCGAACGGTACGCCGATGTTTCGGGCTGGGGACGAGTTCCTGAATACCCAATTTGGCAACAACAATCCCTACAACCAGGATAACGAAACTGGATGGCTGGATTGGAGTCAACTCCAATCCAATAGAGAGATCTTCCAGTTCTTCAAGAAGATGATTGCGTTCCGAAAAAGTCATCCCTCGCTGAGCCGGAGCAGGTTCTGGCGGGAGGATGTTTCCTGGTACGGCGTCGGCCCCGCGGTCGATTTCTCCCACGACTCGCACAGCCTGGCATTCTGCCTGCACGGCGCCTCTCAAGATGATGACGACATCTACGCAATGATCAATGCGTACTGGGAAGAGTTGGAGTTCAATGTACAGGAGGGAACAGCTCAAGAGTGGAAGAGAATCGTGGACACCGCTTTGCCTAGTCCAGATGATTTTTTCAACGACGGAATCCCTTTAGAGCGGACGAAATACCGACTGGCTCCAAGATCGATTGTGGTCTTATGTCGACCCAGGAAAAGCAACACTCGAGGAGGTGCATGAGCGCGCGATCGAGGATCATTGTCGTCGGTGGCGATTACAAAGATCCTGATAGCCTGGGCAGTTCGACTGTGCGCGAACGCGGAAAAATGTGGAGCCGGCTCGCTCTGCCGTACGCCCCCTAATCTCCCAAATTTGTCACGCGGCCTCGCGATGTGGTAGCGTCACAGAATCGTATGCGGCGACTTGTTGCCAGTTTCGCGACCGCGGTGATGGCGTGGAGCTTCGTAGGACCAGCGGCCCTGGCAGCTGCCGGACCGGATGTGCCGGCTTGCTGTCGCAGGAACGGGAAGCATCACTGCCTGTCAGGGACGTCGGCGGTGTCCACGGACGGACTTGCCAGTCTTCGCGCCAAACCCTCTGATTGCCCTTATCGTTCACAGATAGCGACGCCCACGGATGTGCCACCAGCGCAAAGTCCAATAATTTCCGCACTGGAACTACCGTTCATAGCTCTTCTTCTCGCAGCAGATTCTTGCTTTTCCGATTCACGACTCGCCACCTGCAATTCGCAACGTGGACCGCCCAGCCTTTGGCTCTAGCCAGCTCTAAATAAACGGAGTTTCCTGCCCTCTAAGTATGAGGGT
>JBAUYE010000254.1:0-3906 GCA_049584615.1 Candidatus Sulfotelmatobacter sp. | reverse complement strand
CTGCTCGCCTGTTGGGAGTTGAGCAGTTTGCTTTTCCCGAGTGCGAGGGCACGGTGGGGTGGAGTCTGTCTCGTGGCCGGGCTGTTAACGATTCCGGTGGCGGGAACTGCGCTCTACATCATAGATCAGTACCTGAACCCGCGGAATCTGGCGGCGTTCGCCGTCATCTTTGCCATCGCTCGGATTCTGGAGAGGAAGTATGTGCGCGCCGCGCTGTGGCTGGGGTTTGCGGGAAGCGTCCATCCGCTGATGGCCGCGTTTGCGTTTTCATTTTGCTTTCTTCTTGTGATCGCGGAGAAATTTGAAAAGAGAATAGCTGCACCAGCCGCCCGGAGCGCACTAAATGGTATGGCCGCGTTACCGCCGTTTGGGATTTCGCTGGACCCTCCGACTTCGCCCGCGTATCACGCGGCCGCGATGCGGCACGAGTTTCATTACATCCAGCTGTGGCGCTGGTATGAGCAGTTGGGCATTCTGGCCCCGGTTGTATTGTTCTGGTGGTTTGCGCGCATCGGGCGGGAGCGGCAATGGCATCGATTGGAACTTGTGTGCCGGGCGCTCATCGTCTATGACCTGGTCTACTTTGTCGCCGCGCTCGTAGTCGATTTGCCGGCGCGATTTGAGAGCCTGGCCCGCTTGCAGCCGCTGCGCAGCCTGCATCTTCTCTACATGCTGATGTTCTTGATCATGGGCGGATTGCTGGGCGAGTTTGTGCTGAAGAATCGCGTGTGGCGCTGGCTGCTGCTTTTTGTTCCACTGGGCGTCGGGATGTTCGTCGCCCAGCGAGATCTCTTTCCGGCGAGCGCTCACATCGAGTGGCCCGGGGTTGCTCCGAAGAACCCGTGGGCGCAGGCATTTGTCTGGGTTCGTGACAACACGCCTGTGGATGCGGTGTTTGCGCTTGATCCCGGTTTCATGCAGATACGAGGAGAGGATACGATCGGGTTCCGTGGTCTGGCACAGCGGAGCAGGCTGGCGGACTTGTCGAAGGATAGCGGTGCGGTGAGTATGTTTCCTCCCTTGGCCGAGGATTGGTGGGCTCAGGTGCAGGCGCAGAGTCCGTGGAAGAGTTTTCGTGCGGAGGACTTTTTGCGGTTGAAAAACAAATATGGCGTGAGCTGGGTGGTGGTGCAGCAGCCTGGAGTCGCTGGGCTCGACTGTGCTTACCAGAATGCCGCTGTGCTGGTTTGCCGGATTCCTTAGCAGTGGTGACAGCGATGCCTCTCTCCCCGAAAATCCAGCTTCCGGTGCGGTTGATCATTTACAATACTGAATAATGTCTACTGCTTCGGCCGTTCAAGCCCCGGTCCGGCTGTTTCCCTATGAAAGATGGGGATCTCCCCTGCCCGAGCTGGCCCAGCAATACCGCGAGAACCGTCCTTGCCCGCACATTCTGCTGAAAGATTTTCTTGATGCTGAAGTTGCGCGGGACATGGCGGCGCAGTTTCCTCAAGCTGCAAGTGACACCTGGACGCAGTACAAACACGCCAACGAAAACAAGCTGGGCATGCCCAAGCGCGAACTGTTTCCGGCGACGATTGGGGCTGTCACCGACGAATTGAACTCGCCAGAGTTTGTCGCCTGGGTTTCGGAATTGACCGGCATTCCTGATCTGATGGCGGACCCCATGCTCGAGGGCGGCGGTCTGCACCAATCCGGGCCGGGCGGCTACTTGAACGTGCATACGGATTTTTCCATGCACCACTTCCACACTCACCTGCACCGGCGCGTCAATCTGATTCTGTACCTGAATCCTGGATGGCAAGAGGAGTGGGGCGGGGCCATCGAATTGTGGGAGCGGAAGGATGGGAAGATGGCGCGCTGTGCGGCGAAGTATCCGCCGCTGCTGAATCATGCGCTCATTTTTACGACTGACGAGCGGTCGTTGCACGGCTTCCCTGATCCTCTCACGTGCCCCGAGGGGCAGTCTCGCAAGAGTCTCGCTTTGTACTACTACACGGTCGAGCAGGGAAAGAAAGTTACCGGACATTCCACCGATTATTTTGCACGGCCGCAGGATGGCTGGGGGAAATCGGCGATGATCTGGCTAGATAAGAAGGCCGTCGATCTTTACTCGCGGGCCAAGGCGCGGTTCGGATTCTCCGATGAGTTCGCCAGCAAGGTGCTGGGATTCTTGTCGAAGAAGAAGTAAGCCGGAATCACTCCTTCCGTTTCAACCAATCAAGGACTCCAACGTCACGCTGGGCGAGCCGTGCGGCGGGCGTAGTAGGTGGGATAGCCGGGTTCGAGCTTGCGGCCCTTGTCGCTAAAGCGGGGCAGGTGGATCAGTCCCGCCCTTTGCAACGCGAACTCCAGAGCCGTCGCCAGCACTCCGAATCCATACTTCACGCTGCGGCGGAAATTGATCGATGAAGCTTCCGCGAAGTACTTCGTGGGACAAGACACTTCTCCGATGCGGAAGCCGAAGTGCACGCATTGGGCGAGCATCTGATTGTCGAAAACGAAGTCGTCGGAGTTCTCCAGTAACGGCAACTCGAGGAGCACTTTGCGGCTGAAGGCGCGATAACCCGTGTGGTATTCGGAAAGCTTGACGCGCAGAAAAAGATTTTCGAACGCCGTGAGCAACCGGTTTGAGATGTATTTGTAGAGCGGCATGCCGCCGCGCAACGCCGTCCCGCCGATAATGCGCGAACCCAGCACAACATCGTAAACGCCGTAAGCGACCATGCTGGCCATCGCCGTGACCAGCAGCGGAGTGTATTGATAGTCTGGATGAAGCATGATGACCACGTCGGCGCCCGCGGCCAGAGCCTCGCGATAGCAGGTCTGCTGATTGCGGCCGTAACCATAGTTGCGATCATGCTGGAAAACGAGCAAACCCAGGCGGCGAGCCACGTCGATTGTCTGGTCAGAGCTGTGGTCGTCCACCAGGATGCGGATATCCACCAGTTCCGGCAGTTCGCCCACTGTGGCCTCGAGGGTTTTCTCCGCGTTGTAGGCGGGCATTACAACCGCAATGCGTTTTCCGTTGATCATTCTTGACTCATTTACAGAAAGTCTTTAACACAGAGGGCACAGAGGAACACAGGGTAGAACTCGGCACTTGAGATGATACCTGATGGAACGAGAATAATTTTTCGACGAGCCCTCGGGATGGGGGTTGCCCAGTCAGGGTCAGTACCGAAATCCATGTACCCCCCTCCCCCCTCCATCTTCTGGAATCATCGAGTTAGCACGAAATTCCCGGCAAAATCCGCATGACAAAGGAGTTAAATACCATAATCTAGAAAACAAACGGCTTAGGCTGGGGCCATTTGGTCTTCAACGGACCGTCACTGCCTCGACCATGATCGCGCGACTGCGGGGCTGTGCGCAAGGTCAGATGTCACAACGGGGGTGTGGAAAGCCAGCTGCTGGCGCTACGCCTTGCTCCGTTGCGCTGCGTATGAAAAACTGATTATTCAATTCTATGGCGGCGAAGAAAACACTCTTCGAGAAGATCTGGGGCGCGCACCTGGTGGCGCAACCAGGCGGGCGTTCGCCGATCGTTTACATCGATCTGCATCTAGTGCATGAAGTTACTTCGCCGCAGGCCTTCGATGGGTTGCGAGCTGCGGGAAGAAAGGTCCGGCAGCCCTCGCGCACCGTCGCCACCGTCGATCACAACATTCCGACCGAGCCGCGGGGAACTCCCATCACCGATCTGATTGCGGCCAAGCAGATCGCGGCGCTGCAGGCGAACTGCAAGGAGTTCGGCGTCCTGCTGTTTGATATGGATTCGCCCGAGCAGGGGATTGTGCACGTGATTGGTCCCGAGTTGGGGCTGACGCGGCCGGGGATGACCATTGTTTGTGGCGATAGCCATACCAGCACGCACGGGGCTTTTGGAGCGCTGGCCTTTGGCATCGGGACGTCGGAAGTGGAGCACGTTCTGGCGACGCAGTG
>JBAUYE010000253.1:0-8927 GCA_049584615.1 Candidatus Sulfotelmatobacter sp. | reverse complement strand
TAAACTGCGCTAAGGCCCCGCTCTCAGCAACCCGCAACAGGCCAACTCGATGACAATGGCACTGACAAACAACCGAAAGGGCAAGCTACGCCCCTCCACAAAACCCTTTTTCCGCAGCCTGCTAAGCGGAGCGAACCGAAGACGTCGGCCGCGTCACTTGCCCACACTCGTGAAGGGGCTTACCCGCAATTCTCGATTGCCCCAGTTCCTTGATATCCAGTTGCCCGCTCTTGTCCTTATCCAGCCTATCGAACTCCGCTTCCATGAACTTCATCCACTCTTGTTTAGAGATCTTGCCCTTCTTGTCGGTATCTATTAGGAGCAGCAACTGCTTGGCCTGCTCCTCCCCGAGAGCGAGTTTATCCTGGGCCTTCGGAGCTGCTGCCTTGGTTTGTGCGATCGCCCCTCCGGGCATGACCCAGATCGCGACCAGCAGGGCAATCATTGCACTTAACAATGCGATGTTCGTTCGCTTCGACATAATTGACTCCTATGCCTAAAGATCACTTTCCACCTGCCCGACACTAGAATTCCACGCGCAGGGCAAGTTGGCCGGTGCGGTTTCCTGCGTTCTCTGCCGTTTGCGGGGCGCTGAGAACGCCGAAAGTTGCTGGAACATCGATCTGTGTCGCGGGAGGAGCGAAATTAGTGTGATTCAGCACGTTCGTAAACGTAGACTCGAAGCGCACTCTTACTCTCTCGCTAACCGGGAAGACTTTGGCAAGGCCGAGGCTGACTGCTGCCGTCCCGGGGCCCTGAAGAATGCCAACACCGGCGTTGCCAAATCTGCCAGCACCCACCGGAGTTGGAGAAAATGCCGGCAGATTGAAATAGTGCGCGTGTGACTGCCCACTGTAGAGACTCGCCGAAATCTGGTCGGGACGCAGGTAAGCGCCACGATTGGCGACGTCGGTGTTGGACTGGTCGTTCGTTTCCGGCAGACCGTTCGACAGCGTAGGGCAGGCGCCGCTGGCGAGCGGTGATACCTGACAGCCTCCGGGACTGATACTCGGCGTGAGCCACGGACCAGTTTCCAGCAAAGTCACAGTGGTCAGTTCCCAACCACCCAGGGCCGCGTTCTTCCAGCCGCCGGTATTGAGAAACGTTCGTCCCTGACCAAAAGGCAACTGGTAGAGCCCGGTCAAAAGGAAGCGGTTGCGGCGAGACCCTTCGACATTGCCATAGTCACTGCGGACATCGAAGCGGTTGGCAATCGGGACGCCATAGTTGACTTCGCCGGCGAAGGCGGTGGGATTGTCGCCTTGATTGTCCCCCAGGTTCTTAGCGAAAGTGTAGTTGGCATCCAAATAGAGGCCGTGCGACATCTTATGGCTTTCCTCAACCTCGAGAGCGTTGTAGTTTGCTTCGCCGGCGTTGAAGGTGCTGTAGAGCGTGAACCAGTTGAGGTAAGGCGCCCGCGGATCGACGTAGGGACTGGAAGTCGTAGTCTGATACGGTGTCGTGCTTGCTGGGATTTGGTTCAGGTCTTCTGTAATGCTGAGCCGGTAGCTGTGCATGCCCACGTAGCTCACACGCAAACTGTCGTCCTTTCCAAGTTGGCGCTCGACGGTGACGTTCCACTGATTAGCCTGCGGATCACGATAATTGGGATCGACGCCCTGATCCAGGCCGCCGCGCCCGTATTGCACGCCAACCGTGGGTGGGGCAGTATTGGGGAACTGTATGACGGGCGTACCATTCGTGGTCAAGCTGTTGGAATAGGTGTGCAGCGCCGAGGTTGGGTTGCCGCTGTTGTTGAACGAGAGCGGACCCAAATTGGTCATGGTGAAAATTCCGAATCCAGCGCGGATGACCGTCTTTGTGTCGTTGAAGGGACGGTACGCGATCGAGAGGCGCGGCTGGAAGTTCCGCAGGTAGATATTGCGTAGCGATTGCGGCACGTGGTCCTGGCTGGCGGTAACGTAGTTTGTGCAGGGCAGCGCGGTGTATGCCAGATTGCACGCGTTGAACGACTGCTGGAATGCCACATTCGACGCCTGAATATTTTGCTGCTCGAGATATGCCGAGAGTTGGTCGGGAACGACGATCGAATTGTTTCTCTGATCGAAGTTCGCCAGATTGCCCCCATCTTCGTGGAAGCCGGGCAGGACCTGCCAGCGCAAGCCATAGTTCAGCGTGAGCCGGCTGTTGATCTGGTATTCATCCTGACCGTATACGCCGTATTGCCACGCCGTTCCGCCCACGTCCGGACTCGATACAGCAAAGAACAGGGAGGTCGGTGTTCCTTCAAGGAAGTCGCCAAAAGCATTGCCGGTGAACGTGCCCTGGAAGATGAAATCACCGAAATCGTCGGAGTTAAATACGGGAGCAAAACTTTCCAGGTCGTAATACCTCACCCTTCGGGCGTCCAGCCCCATCTTGAAGGTGTGCTTGCCTCGAGTCCAGCTCAGGTTGTCAGTGAACTGAGTTGTCTTTGACTGTGTCACTCCCGTTTTGTCGCGGCCAATGGGAGTGAACCCCGTTCCCGCACTGAAATTAAACGTAGGAAAGGCGTGCGTCGTGGGATGCTGGCTGATGTTCACCCCGGTCAAATCGAGCTGCGAGAGCGCGTCCGCGCCGTCGATGGGGAAGCCCACGCTGGTCGTTACATTGGTAAAGCCAAACCGAAACTCGTTCAGGAGATGCTGCGTAAGCACCCAGGTATGCGAGACCAGCAGGCTGCGGTTGTGCACGCTATCGGAGTCATTCGGCAAAAGCGGGTTGGCGTAGTCCTCGGTGATGTTTTTGCGGCTGAAGCGCGCGTAAATCGATTGCTTGGAATTGATGGTGTGGTCGATGCGGAGATCGGCTCCATCGGTGCGCGCGGGGGTGGATTGGAAATTTTCGTAATTGTAGTTCGACTGGCCCGTTACATTAGGAAGTGGATAGTAGCTCAGCAGCGCCGTAGCGGTGGGATTGATGTTCGTAATCGGCGTGGTGACCCCGAGAGCGGCCAGGTTGCCGTTGCGCTCGTCTTGTGTGGGAACCAGAAACTGCTCCGCCACTGCGGTGGAGCGGCGATTCCCTTCGTAATCGAAAAAGAAGAACGTCTTGTCCTTGCCGTTGTAGAGATGCGGAATGGTCAGTGGGCCTCCGAGCGATCCGCCAAACGTGTTGAAGTGTTTAGGAGCTTTGCCGCTGAAGCCGTAGGGGTCCGCATCGAAGGCGTCGTTTTGCAGATACTCAAACATGCTGCCGTGATATTGACTCGTGCCGCTTTTGGTAGTGAAGGTAACGTCCCCAACCTGCGAAAACTCTGCGCTGTTGTTAAACGACGTTACTCTTACGGCAGAGATTCCCTCCTGCGAGGGATACGCGTCTTGCAGCGCGCCATTTTGCCGCACGTTCGCGGTCGAGATACCGTCGACAGAAAAGTTCACCATTGCCGAACTAGCGCCGCCCATCGCCAGGTTTCCCGAGCTGTCCTGTTGTACGTTGGGTGAAACCGCCAGCGCTCCCAGAGGACTGGTCGTGGTGGCGCGATTGTTCAGCGGAAGTTGCGTAATCTGCTGATTATCCTTGGAGTCGCTGATCACCGCGTTCTCGGTGTTAATCACCGCCACCGTGTCTGAAACTTCCACCGTTACGGATTGACTCTTGAGTCCAAGCGTGACATCGATCCTGAGCGCTTGCCGGGAGGTCAGCTCCGCGGATGGAACTTGGAAGTCGGCAAAACCCTCCGCCTGCGCCGAAAGGGCATAGTTGCCCGGCTTGAGGTTCACAAATTCAAACGATCCGTTCTGGTCCGATGTGGTAGAGCGAGTGCTGTTGTCTTCCAAACGCTGTATCTTGATTGACGCGCCTGGCACGACGGCCTGCGTCGTGTCATGTACTACGCCCACGATACTTCCGAACGTCGATTGCCCCATAGCCGAGCAAACAGTCAGAACCACCACAATTGCAATCACAGAAAACGTCGAACGCATGTTCTTTCCTCCACCGGAGATGACTCTCCCGGTTTTGCGCGTTTCTTGAGCTCTTGACGTGAAGTTACTGGGACGAAAGACGAGGAGTACCGCGCTTTCAGGCGGCTTGAAGGGATGGGATTTCCATCGCCCGATCCACCTGGGTTGCGGATTCACCCCGGTAAGATCTGAGACGCACTAAGTGAAAAATCTTTTGACCCTTAGATTGTTTGCACATGGCTATGAGAAATTGCACGTAGAAAGCGATAGTTAGCCGCCGGTAGAACGAGTGCCATAATCGCAACCATTGCAACCTCCGGCGATGCATCGACTGTCCGCTGCCGTGCTGATCTGGATTGAATACCAAACTGCATAAGGTTTGTAGAAAAAGTTCATAAAGTTTTCGTAACGATTGGTCTCATCCGATTGGGGGATTTCTTTATATGCACTTTACGGACTTTGTGATGGAATCATTGAGGTGGAATTAGAGAACCTACTCCGATTCGAAGAGACACAGGGCTGAGCGGTCACAAGAATGCCAGGTTTCTACAACGCTGCTCAATACTTGCTGTTTCTGGTGATCGTCACCGTCCTAGTCAAGCCCTTGGGCGGATACATGGATCGGGTCTTTTCCGGGCGGCGCACCGCTCTCGATCGATTATGCCTTTCCGTTGAGCAGCTCATCTATCGCATTACTTTCGTCGATCCCCACGTTGAGATGACCGGCAAAGAATATGCGACGTGTTTTGTGCTCTTTGGCCTTGCCGGCACGCTCCTGTTGTATGCCATTCTAAGAATGCAGCAAGTTCTTCCCTGGTTCTTTCCTCAGTACCACACGACGCCACTGTCTCCTCATTTGGCTCTGAATACGGCAATCAGCTTCTCGACGACCACGACCTGGCAGGCCTATGCCGGGGAGAACACGATGAGCTACTTCAGCCAGATGGTGGGACTCTGCGCGCAGAATTTCTTGGCCGGCGCAGCGGGGTTAGCTGTTGGCGTTGCCTTTATCCGCGGCCTTGCCCGGCAACTCTCTGACACGCTGGGAAATTTTTGGGTCGATCTCACACGGGCCCTGCTCTGGATCCTGTTGCCGGGAGCATTGGTGGGCGCCTTCTTGCTCGTCGGGCAGGGCGTTCCAATGAACTTCCACCACTATGCCGTTGTCACTACCGTCGAGGGTACGAAGCAGGTCATACCGCAGGGTCCAGTAGCCGCGTTGGAGATCATCAAGAATCTAGGCACGAACGGCGGCGGCTTCTTTAACGCGAGTGGAGCTCATCCCTACGAGAACCCCACGCCGCTTACAAACTTTCTCGAAATGTTGGCCATCGTACTCCTGCCTGCCGCCTTCACGAACACCTTCGGCAGGATGGTGGGCCAGCCTCGACAAGGATGGCTTCTCTACAGTGTGATGCTGCTGCTCTTCGTCTGTGGACTGATCTTTGTACATCACTTTGAACAACGGGGGTTCCCCCAAGTCGGAAGCGTGGATTCCCGGCAAAGTCGTCTGCAGTCTGGTGGCAACATGGAAGGCAAGGAGGTGCGCTTCGGCATTGGTGGTTCGACCCTTACAGCCGTGGTCACATCCAACACCGCGACCGGATCCAACAACGCAATGGACGATAGCTACACCTCTCTCGGCGGGATGGTCTTGCTCGTGAATATGCTGTTGGGAGAGCTCGTATTCGGAGGACTGGGAACGGGTCTTTACAGCATGGTCATGGCCGCCGCGATTGCCGTGTTTCTGGCCGGGCTGATGGTTGGGCGCACGCCTGAATACCTGGGCAAGAAAATAGGGCCTGCGGAGAACAAAATGATCATGCTCTACGCTCTCGCCGCGCCGCTGATCGTGCTCCCACTCACTGCGATTGCTGTGAGCACCAGGGCAGGCCTGTCCGGGTTAACGGTCAATACCGGCGCCCATGGTTTTACTGGGATTCTCTTCGCCTTTACTTCCTGCTTCGCCAATAACGGCCAAAGCTTTGCCAGTCTTAGTGCGAACACTCCGTTCTACAACCTCACCACGTCATTAGCAATGATGGAGGGTAGGTTCGGTTTGGCGATTCCTGCATTGTCGTTCGCTGCTCTGTTTGGTCGGCAAAGAAATACTCCTTCTTCTTCGGGAACTCTTCCGACACATTCTTTTGTGTTCGGGGTATTACTCACGACCTGTTTGATAGTAATGGTGGCCCTGAGCTATCTTCCTGCCCTGGCCCTCGGTCCAGTACTGGAACGATTGCTGTTGGGAGGATAGAGATTTGGAATTCACATCGCATGCTCGCTAATCGCCCTACCAAGCTCCGTTCGCAACGCGACATTAACCTGTGGCGGATTCCGCTGCAGCTCTCGCTTGTCGCGGTCGCGCTGTTCGGGATCACCCTGATTCCGGACATCCTCGACAAGTATGGCGTCATTCACATCCCGTCGTGGTTGACGATGGGCAGCATCGACGATGCACGCGCCATCCTGGCGGCGATGATGGGTGCGGTCGCGACCGTGCTTGCGCTGATTTTCTCAGTCGCGCTGCTTGTGCTGTCGATGGTCTCGACGCTGTTTGGCCCGCGCCTGCTCTACCGGTTCCTGCAGGACTGGGTCACTCAGGTGACGATCGGTATGTTCATGGGCACGTTCGTGTACATTTGCCTCGTCTTCCTCGTGACGCATCAGGATCCGCAGTCGTCGTTTATCCCGCAAATCTCGCTGATCACGGCCTGGATGCTCGTCGTGCTCAGCTTCGGGTTTCTCGTCTACTGCAGCCATCGGGTTGCGAAATCGATTCAGAACCCCGACATTATCGGCGCGATCGTCGACGATTTGTACGTCGCGGCCGGCAGAGCGCACATGTCCGGCCCTGGCGAGGGCATGGGCGTCGTGCCTGATGACGCCGCGATTCTGCGCCAGGCAGAGACTGGCGCGACCGTGTCGTGCGCGAAGAGCGGATATCTGCAGCACGTTAATCACGGTGACCTGGTCGCGGCCGCGCGCGCGGCGGACGCACTGATCGTGCTGAGATTCCGCCCAGGCCAGTTCGTACTCCGCGGTGAGCCGCTCGCGGCAATCGTCCCCGCGGAAAAGATCGGCACGCTGGAGGCCGCAATCGATCGGGGCGTACACATCGGCCGTCACCGCACGTTAACTCAAGATAGCGAGTTTGGGATCGCGCAGGTCGTTGAGATCGCGATCCGCGCGCTGTCGCCCGCGGTCAACGATACGTTCACCGGCGTTGCCTGCGTTGACTGGCTCGCCGACGCCCTGCTCACGCTGGCCGAAAGGCCGCCGCTCGAAGGAAACTGGTATGACACTGGCAGCCGGCTCCGAGTGTGGATGCCGTCGGTGCGACTGGAGCGCCTCGCCAAGCTCGCGTTCGATCAGATCCGTCAAGCTTCGGCGACGACGCCCGCCGTACTCATCCGCCAGCTCGACGCAATTCGTCGGCTGGCACCGCGACTTCCGGACGCCTGCCGACAACCACTGTCGGGTCAAGCGGACGCGATCCTCGAAATTGCGAGCGCACTAGTCGCGCTTGATCGCCGCGACCTCGATGCGGCGTGGCACCGGGCACACTCTGCCCTCGAAGCCCCGCAATCGGCGGCTGGTCGGTCATGATCTGATCGATACCACCTTTCGTGTCAACCTAGAACGATATCTGGCAACTCGGCAAGCGTGGCGATCTGCGCGTCGGGCGTCTCCGGGATTCGCTCGGCCGCTTGGCCGAAGCGGTTGCACCAGATAACGCGAAAGCCAAAAGCCTTGGCGGAATAGGCATCCCATGCATTGGAAGACAGGAAGCAGATATGGGCCGCAACCACGTTGAGCCGCTCGCAGGCTAGCCCGTAGACGGCAGGGTGCGGCTTGTAGACCTTAACTTCCTCCACCGATAGTATGGCATTGAGCAAATCGACAATGCCAGCGTTGGCCGCAGCCGTAGCCAGCATGGCCGGTGTCCCGTTGGAAAGGATGGCGAGCTTCATGCCCGCTGCCTTCAGACGCTTCAAGGTGTCGGGGACTTCCGGGTAAGCGCTCAGAACCATGTACAGGTTCAGGAGCCGAGCGCGCAGTGCTGAGTCTTCGAGTTGCAGCGTCGACAGGGCGAAGTCGAGGGCATCACCCGTCACCTGCCAAAAATCCGCGTGGTGCCCGGCGAGGCTACGGAGCCAGGTGTACTGCAATTGCTTCGCGCGCCACATCTCGGCGAGGGGCTGCCACTTCTCTCCGAGCCAGTCCTGGGCGGTTCGTGCTGCACTGTTGACATCAAACAGCGTGCCGTATGCATCGAACACGCAAGCCTCGATGCCGTGAAGCTCCCTTATCATCATCGTCGGGAACTCTCCTTCTCGGCGCTGAACTCAGCGGAGTAATTCCTGTATTTTGCAGGCAAAGCTTGGGTCGCGTCCGGCACTTTTCAGATACTACCGAATCTCGAGTGCTTTTTGTTTTTAGGGACGAGCGAACTGTATTGCGCACGGCACACGTTCGGTACCGTCGCCATGGCAGAGACGAAAAATCCGGGGCTGGTGAAGGAAGTCATGGGGCATGAGAGTCTGACGACGACGATGGGTTATCTGCATCCGGAGACGGCACAGATCAAAGTCGTCATCGATCGGCTGAATCAGCAGAAGTATGTGATATAGCAACAGCCACAAAAACAGCCACAGTTACAAGTAAGTAAAGCGAAGAGAATGGATGGAAGATCAGTGCAACTCCTTGAAAAGGAGTGGTGAGCGCGGTAGGAATCGAACCTACAACCTACTGATTAAGAGTAGGCGAGTCCGACAAGGTCTTCCACGCCTTAGCACCTTTAAGAATCAATGGCTTGCCGACAATCAAGCCCGCACGGAAGCGCTTTGTACCGGTATTGAAAAGAAGCGAGTTAGCGCATATGGGATCGAATGGTACGGCACACTTATGGCACACCCCAGCCCACCGAACATGCCCTTTGGAAGCTGGCTATTGGGATTCGAATTCGCGTTAGAACGTAAATTCAAGTACATGCAGCGCACTGGCTGTGCCTTTTAGGCA
>JBAUYE010000252.1:0-9147 GCA_049584615.1 Candidatus Sulfotelmatobacter sp. | reverse complement strand
GATTGAAAACTAGCGGCATAGTGCTGGGAGCAGCGCGGACGCGTTGAGAGAACTCCTCGACAAGTCCCTGGTCGCACCTGAGTGAAAGGGGTCCTTCGACTGCGTAAGTGCTTCGCTTTCGCGAAGCACTCACGCCGCTCAGGATGACAAGAGATGTTTGCCAAGATTCAGCAGATACATTTCGTGGGGATTGGCGGGATCGGCATGAGCGGGATTGCCGAGGTGCTGCTGAATCTCGGGTACAAGGTTTCGGGATCGGACTTGAGGAGTTCTGCCGTCACGCAACGTTTGAGCGGCTTGGGTGCTGCGGTATTTGAAGGGCATCGCGCGGAGAATATTGCCGGAGCTGAAGTGGTGGTGACTAGTTCGGCGATCGCGGCGGAGAATCCCGAAGTTGTTGAAGCGCACAGGTTGCACGTGCCGGTGATTCAACGGGCGGAAATGCTGGCGGAGTTGATGCGGCTGAAGTACGGCATCGCCATCGCAGGTATGCACGGCAAGACGACTACGACTTCAATGGTGGCAGCGGTGCTGGCCGGGGGTGGGCTTGATCCGACCGTGGTTGTGGGCGGGCGCGTCGATGCGATGGGGTCGAATGCGCGGCTCGGGAAATCACAGTATCTGGTGGTCGAGGCAGATGAAAGTGACCGGTCGTTTTTGAAATTGTCCCCAATTCTATCGGTCGTGACCAACATCGACCGCGAGCACATGGATTGCTATCGCAACATGCGGGACGTGAAGAAAACGTTTCTGGAGTTCATGGACCGGGTGCCGTTTTATGGGATGGTCGTGGCGTGCAACGACGATCCGCTGCTGCGGCGACTGCTGCCGGAAGTGCAGCGGCGGACGGTGACGTATGGGACCAAGCGCGGATCGGATTTTTGGATCAAGCCGAGTGAAACGGGTGCGAACGCCGAGGGTGGAGGCGGCGATTCGCGGCCTCTGAGCCGCTTTCGAGTGACTTATCGTGGGCAAAACTTAGGTGAATTCACTCTGCACGTACCGGGCCTGCACAACGTCCTGAATGCCACGGCGGCGATTGCGGTTGGCGTGGGGGTGGATGTTGGCGTGGAGGCGATTCGTGGGGCGCTTGACCAGTTCCGCGGGGTTGACCGGCGGTTTCAGTTGCGGGGGCGAGTGGCGGGCGTCAGCGTGATCGACGATTACGGACACCATCCTACGGAGATCAAGGCGACGCTGGCGGCGGCGCGGTCGTGCGGGTTTCGCAAAGTTCACGTAGCGTTCCAGCCGCATCGCTACACGCGCACGCGCGATCTACTGGAGGAGTTCACCACGGCGTTTGGCGATGCTGACTCGCTGTTTGTGCTGGACATTTATGCGGCGAGCGAGAAGCCGATCGAGGGGGTCAGCGGGGAGGCGTTGGCGCGAGTTATCCGCGAGAAGGGTGGACGCAGCGCCCAGTACCTGGGTTCGTTTGCGGACGCAGTAAGTTCCGCTGCGGTGGTTGCGCAAGAGGGAGATATGATTCTCACCCTCGGTGCTGGCAGCGTTTCGCAGTTGGGGCCGATGATTTTAGAAAAGCTGAAAGAGCGTGCCGGCCCAGGGAACTAATTTCCATCCGACTCCGTATCTTCCATTGCTAACGGATTGGGGCGAGGTTCGTCCAATCTGGCAGATGGAGATTGGGATATGAAACCTACACAGGGTTGGGGATGGCTGGCGGCTGGGGTGCTGGCGCTGGGACTGAACGGCTTTTATCAGGATGGCGGCTTGACTCGGGCGCACCAGATTGTCGATGCGGCTATCGAACGGGTTGCTGACCGGTCGGGTTCTTTTGTTGAATTGGCCTCGGAGCGAGTTGACCGAGTCGTGGAACGTGCCAACCTTGTTGCGGTGCGGGACGAGACTGCGTCCTGCCGTTTGGCTGCTGCGGTGGCGCGATTCCAGGGCAGGATTGCTCGGACCGAGGGCGGGATGGCCCGCATTGAAGCCATGTCGGCCCGGCAAGAAGCGGCCGTGGCGCGAGTGGAAGCGGAGCGGGCGCGGATCGAGGCGCGGGTTACGCGCGTGCGCATGACGCCGGTGGCGTTTAACACTTTAGAGATGCCGATGGTGGCTTGTCCGCGGCTGCGAGTGAGTGTTCCCCGCGTGAGGGTTCCGCGGATGCCTATGGTTCCGGCTCCGGTGGTGCGCGTCGAGACCGGCGGCGGGCCGATTTAGGGTTTCTGTTCTCCGGAAAAGCGGGCGCGGCAAAACGGCTGCGTCCGTTTTTTTGTCACCGTCAGGGTTGTGCTATGTGCAGCCGGGCTTCGCCCAGGCTGGACAGCCGAAGGCGGCTGTCCCCACAGGATTTTTTCCCGACCCTCAATTTCCGATTCTGCTGGTTGATGTCCAATCCGATTCCCTCCTGTGAAAAAGAACCAAGATTTTGTCTATCTGAAATCGCGAAATGAAGTTATAGTTTGAAGGCTCAGCGATTCAACAGCGACAACTGACCTGAACTGATGGCGCGAAAGTTGGGTTCCACCATCTTGCAGGAGGAGTTGTACCCGCCCAGCGCTGAGGCTGCGCGCGGTCTCCATGATCTGAGAGGGCGTGATCTGGAGATGGAGGATGCGCGTCTGATGGACTTGGATGTAGACGAGGAATCTCCTTTCCTGCGCGGGCAAAAGCGGGTCTCCGCCCGCAGAAGTTCTCTTCCGAAAAAAACTGCGAACCGTTTGCTGTGGGCTGCCGTGGCGGCTGCGCTGTGTTTCGTCATGGCGCTGGCGGCGGCGTGGTTATATCGCTACGGCGAGCGCTCGTGGCGCTTCCGCGTGGAATCGAGCGACAACATTGAAGTCGCAGGAATGCAAAACGTGACCAAGGCTCAGATCATGGAAGTGATGGGCGCCGACATTGGGCGCAACATTTTTTTTATCCCCCTGGCGCAGCAGAAGGCGCAACTGGAGCAGATTCCGTGGGTGGAATCGGCGAGTGTCATGAGGTTCGTTCCCAACCGTCTGATGGTGGAGATTCACGAGCGCACGCCGGTGGCTTTTGCACGCGTGGGGCCGCGTATGTCGTTGATTGACGCGGGTGGGACTCTAATGGAATTGACTGCAAAGCATCGCTATTCCTTCCCCGTGATTCTGGGAATGAATCCGGGCGAGCCGCTTTCAACGCGCGCTCCGCGCATGAAGGCTTACGAGGAGATGGTGCGGGAGCTGGATTCGGGTGGGGCGCGCTATTCCCAGGATCTGAGCGAAGTGGACCTCACCGATCTGGAAGACGTGAAGGTGCGGGTGAATGATCCGGCGGGCGATGTGCTGGTGCATCTGGGCTCGTCGGATTATCTGCGGCGCTACAAGATTTATGTAAGCCACGCGCAGGCCTGGCGGCGGCAGTTTCAGAAGCTGGAGTCGGTGGACCTGCGCTACGACAACCAGATCATTGTGAATCCCGAAATACAACGAAGCGCGAAAGCCGCGCCGGCGTTGAGCCCGGCGGTTGCAAGAACGGCCGCAGCGGCGGGAGTGAAGCCGGCGGCGCTGGTGACTCGCTTGTTGCCGCATGATCGGACGGTGCCTAAGCCTGCCTTCGAATTGACTGAGAAGAAGCTGGGTTCGAAAGGCACGATCAAGCCAGCGGCGAAGAAGGGCGTAAAGCGTGCGGCCCGTTTGAGTGGCGCTGGCGTCTCGCCGGCTGTCCCTAGGGCGTCCTCGCCGTCGGCTGAGCGGGCGGGACGCCCGCCCGACAGCCGCCGGGACGGCGGCGCTACGGTCGTGGTCAAACCTCAGAGCAGGGGTCAGAAGCATGTCGGCGGTCAGAAGCCGAGTCCGGCAATCGCTAAGAGTCAGACCAGTCAGGGGCCGGGGAAGTGAAAGTTCGAGCGAACGGCGGTTTTTAGAGATTCAGGTTAAAGAATTTACTTAGGGACTTTTAAAGAATGGCGAATCAGCAGGGAAATTTTCTGACGGCGATCGATGTGGGCAGCTCGAAGACTTGCGCGCTCATGGTGGAGGTCGCCGACAGCGGCCTGCGCTATCGCGGGCACGGCGTGGCTGAGTCCCGGGGCTCGCGCAAAGGTGTGATCGTGGAACTGGACAAGGCGGTCGCTTCGATTCAGAAGGCAGTGGAGGCGGCTGAGGACGCGGCGGGGGCGGCGGTTGAGCATGCCATCGTGGGCATCGGCGGAGCGCACGTGCGCGGCGTGAACAGCCATGGCGGCATCAGCCTGGGCACGCGTCCGCGGGAGATTGGCCGCGACGAGATCAAGCAGGCGGTAGAGCGGGCGCGGGCGATTCCGTTGCCGGCAGATCGCGAAGTGCTGCACCTGCTGCCGCAGGAATTCATTCTGGACGATCAGGCCGGGGTGCACGATCCGCTGGGCATGATGGCGGCGCGGCTGGAGGTGCGAGTGCATCTGGTGACGGCGGCGACGAGCGCGGCGCAGAACGTGATTACGGCGGTGAATCGGGCCGGCGTCCACGTCGATGACACGGTGTTTGAGCCGCTGGCGGCGGCTGATTCTGTTTTGCGAGCCGATGAACGGGAGCTTGGGGTCTGTCTGGCGGACATCGGTGCAGGCTCGACCGAGCTGATCGTTTTCCTGCAGGGCGCGGTGGCCTTTACGGGAGTGATTCCAGTCGGCGGCGACCACTTCACCAGCGATTTGTCGGTGGGCATGTGCACGCCGCTGGCGGAGGCGGAAAAGATCAAGAAGGTATACGGCAATGCCATCGTCACCTTGATTCCGGAAGGCAATGAGGTGGAAGTGCCGTCCGTGGGTGACCGGCCTTCGCGTTTGCTGCCGCAACGACTGGTGGCAGAAATTCTTGAGCCACGGGCTCGCGAACTGTTTGAGATGATGCGCGAAACTCTGCGGCAGAGCGGAATGTTCGAGGCTTGTCTGGCGGGGATTGTGCTCAGCGGCGGAGGGTCGCGGCTGCCGGGAATCTTCGACGTAGCGGAGTCAGTGCTGCGGCGTGCGGTGCGGTTGTCCTGGCCTACACCTCTGGCAAAAATGCCGGCTACGCTCGCCGAGCCGGAATTCGCCACCGTGCTGGGCATGGTGGCCTACGGACAGAGGGCGCGCTTAGCGCGCGGGTTTCAGGGGGATCGGTGGGGATCGAGATTGAAGGCGATGCTGGTGGGGTAAAGCAGTACCCAGTACCTAGTTTCTAGTCCGAGTGAGTTTGGAGGAGATTGGAGAGTTATGAAAAAAGATTCGAGCATTCGCATCAGCTTTAACGAAGAGCCTCTCAACGATGCCAAGATCAAGGTGATCGGCGTGGGCGGCGGCGGTGGCAACGCGGTGAACCGCATGATCGATGCCGGAGTGGAGGGCATTGAGTTCGTCGTCGCCAACACAGACTTGCAGGCGCTCCGCATGTCGCGCGCGCCGGTGAAGCTGCAACTGGGCGTGAAGCTGACGAATGGGTTGGGCGCGGGTGCGAATCCGGAGGTGGGCCGCAAGGCGGCGCTCGAGGACTCCGACAAGATCATCGAGGCGCTCGAGGGCGCTGACATGGTGTTCGTGACCACGGGCCTGGGCGGCGGCACGGGCACGGGCGCGGCTCCGATTATCGCTTCGCTCGCTAGCGAAATGGGAGCGCTCACTGTCGCGGTCGTCACCAAGCCGTTTTGCTTCGAGGGCAAGCGGCGCATGACGCAAGCAGAAAAGGGCATTGCTGAGTTGATGGAATCGGTAGACACGACGATCGTCATCCCCAACGAAAAGCTGTTGGCAGTGGCGGAGAACGCCGGGTTCTTCGAATCGTTCAGCATCGCCGATGACATTCTGCGCCAGGGAGTGCAGGGAATTTCCGACATCATCACCATTCCCGGCATCATCAACCGCGACTTCGCCGACGTGAAGACGATCATGGCCGGAATGGGTTATGCGGTGATGGGCACGGCCACGGCGAGTGGACAGAATCGCACGTCCGACGCGGCGCGGCGGGCGATTGCGTCTCCGCTGCTCGAGGCCGGAGCAATCGATGGAGCGCGCGGCATTCTGATCAACATCACGGGCTCGGCTTCGCTGAAGCTGGCCGAGGTGCAGCAGGCTTGTACCATCATTCAAAGCGCAGCCCATGAAGATGCGAACATTATCTTCGGCGCAGTGATGGACGAGAAGATGAAGGACACGGTGAAGATCACGGTGATCGCCACCGGCTTCCGCGAAGTGAGTAGAACACAGCAACGGCACGCCGAAACGCACCACTCGTTCGCATCCACACACGACGATGCCATGGGCTTCTCTAATACGGATTTTCCCGACCCCGTGGGTCCGGCGCCCGCGACTTCTTTTCCTGAGCCCTATCGCGAGACGACGTCAGACCGGATGGATGATGCAAGGATGACGGAGCCGTCTCCGGTTGCGATGGCACAGGTTGCAAGGGCACACGCTGGCGGCGAAGTGATTTCATTGGACGGCATGCGCAGCGCGATGGTCGCTAACTTCGAGCAGGACGATCTGGACGTACCGGCGTTTCTGCGCAAGCGCGGCGAAGTCATGTGAAGGCAGTGGCCAGCGATCAGTGATCAGTGCTCAGTGGCCAGTAAAAACCTGTCTGCATGTTGTTGTTTTGCTGACCACTGACCACCGCTCGAGGAAAAGCTTTGCACACTGGGCCGTATCTTTTCAGTAATCAGGTAACCCGTTACTGTGGGGTGTGGAACCAAGGTAATTTCCATTTAAGTGCCTGTCCCATAATGGGTTAGATCGAAATTAACGTTTTCTGCGATAGAAACTTTTCTGTTGCCTGAAACGCTGTAACTCCCGTAGTATCACGAAATTGGCCGAAGTTACCGTCAAGACCGGCAGACTGGTACGCTTCGTGCATCGTAGGGAATAAGGAAAGCCGGGGATCCGAGGGAACGAAACCAAGATGTTTAAGTGGGGAACGCGCTGTCTTCGTCTAGCGGTGATGGTAGGTGGGCTTCTGCTTGCCCCGGCAATGTGGGCGGCGCACGTCAACCCGCACGCGCTGAATACCAAAGTGAAATCCAGGAAAGTGAGCGAGAGCCAGCGCACGCGGCGACGCATGCGTCATCTGGCGAGCGGCCGCAGCACCGCGGTTCGCAGTAGGGCCACGCTGACGCGGGCCTCGGTGAGCACTTCGCATCATCGATATCACGAACGCTTTTTTGTCAGTTCATTCGCCGACGATATCGCCGCCGGCGATGTCACCGCTGGTGAAGATCCAGTTGTGCGCCAGGCTGCGATGGATGCTCTGGGCAACATGAATGGCACGGTGGTAGCGATTGAGCCGACCAGCGGACGCGTGCTGGCCATGGTGAATCAAAGGCTGGCGCTGTCGAGCGGCGCGCAGCCCTGCTCGACTATCAAGCTTTCCGTGGCGCTGGCAGCGCTGAACGAAGGCCTGGTCTCGAAAGACACTGAAATCTCGCTGGGCTCGCGCAGCCGCATGAACCTGACCGAGGCTCTGGCGCACTCCAACAACGCATATTTTGAGGCATTAGGACGGAAGCTGGGATTCGAAAAAATTGCTTACTATGCCCATCAGTATGGCTTGGGCGAGTTGGCGGGCTACGACATACCGGGCGAGCAGTTGGGAGAATATCCCGACGAGGTGATTCCGCAGAAGCTGGGTGGCGTGGGCAAAATGTGTTCGTTCGGCGAGGGCATTTCGATGACGCCGCTGCAGTTGGGCGCAATGGTTTCTGCGATCGCCAACGGTGGCACGCTTTATTACCTGCAGCATCCGTCATCGCCGGAAGAGGTTGCGAATTTCCAGCCGCGCATCAAACGGCAGCTTGATATCGCTCCGCTGATTCCGGAAATCTCTGACGGCATGGCGGGAGCCGTGCAATACGGCACGGCGCGCCGCCTTGGGCTCAACTTTAACGAGGAAGAGATTCTGGGCAAAACCGGAACTTGCTCCCACGCGGGCACTCGCTTCGGCTGGTTCGCCTCCTATGCGAACACCAGCCGGGGACGCGTCGTAGTAGTGGTCTTCCTGCAAGGCGGGCGGCCCACGTTTGGTCCGAAGGCAGCCGAGATTGCCGGACTGATGTACCGCAATCTTTACGATCACAACTTCTTCATTGCCAGCACCCCCACGCCGGCAGATGCTACCGCATCGAAGCCCGCAAGCCCGCTGCCGTAATTCCGAATCGACTCCGAACCAATTCTCATCAAGGCCTCTCCTCAGAGAGGCCTTTTGTATTGCCACAGGTTCCGAATCTGAAAACTTAGCGCCTTCTCACACGGAAATGGCGGCTCCTGCCGATAGATAGCATAGAGCTTTGACAGGAGCGCTACCCCAGAGAATCCAGTAGCTTGTCTCACGCGTCATTGGGAGTTAGGGTCGGAGGGATGTTGCCCGCGATGAATTCGATTACCGCAATTAGCGGCACCTATGACTACTGGCTGGTGGCGCTTTCGGTTGCGCTCGCGATGTTTGCCTCGTATGCGGCGCTGGATCTCGCGGGACGAGTGACCTCGTCGCACGGATGGGCCCGAGCCGCCTGGCTCACTGCAGGAGCTGCGGCGATGGGTGTGGGGATCTGGGCTATGCATTATGTCGGCATGCTAGCCCTAACGATGCCAATGCCGGTTGCTTACCATCTTCCCACTGTAGTGCTGTCGCTGTTGGCGGCGGTCGCAGCGTCCGGAGTTGCTCTATTTGTAGTCAGCCGGCCCAGGATGTCTATCTGGCAGGAAGTCGCAGGTAGCGCATTCATGGGCAGCGGAATCGCGGCCACGCATTACATCGGGATGGCTGCTATGCGCTGCGCGGCGGTGATTGGATATGACCGCAGGATCGTTGCGCTGTCGATCGTGCTGGCTATTGCGATCTCTCTGGTGGCCATACGACTCGCCTTCCGCCTGCGGGATGAGAAGAGAACGAGCTGGAGGAAACCCCTCGGCGCATTGGTCATGGGCAGTGCCATTGCGCTGATGCACTACACGGGGATGTGGGCTGCCACTTTTCACCGTTCGGAAATTGCGCCCGATCTCACAGGCGCAATCAGTATTTCTGCGATTGGCATCGCGGCAATCAGCGTCAGCAGTTTCCTGATCCTGGGAATCGCCATTGCCTCCTCCTTCTTCGATCGCTATGTGGCCACGCGAAAAGGCGATCTCAATTTAGCCCGGGAACGTGAGCTGTATTTTCAAACGATGGCGGAAGCCGTACCTGAGATTATCTGGACCGCCGACCCAAACGGCATGGA
>JBAUYE010000251.1:0-4044 GCA_049584615.1 Candidatus Sulfotelmatobacter sp. | reverse complement strand
TTGAATTCGCCCGTTGTTGCTCGGGTCACACTGGGCGGAGCTTAGCGAGTGGGCCCGGCTCCCAAGTGCCGAAGGTCTGCTTTCTGGGAGGGGCCCGAAAGAAGGTTGCACGGCGTACTTTGCCGTGATTTGCAAACTTGTTTTGGGAGGAACCGAGACCCCGAAGGGGCGCGCAATGCGAAGCAGAAGACCGAGTGCCGCCGGGCGCCGGAAAGGCCCCGAAGCTGTGACCGAGCAAAAGACGGGATATATAACGGCAGACACGTCCCAGAGCAAAGTTGTCATCTGCACACTGGCTGTGGAAGTTCACCGCAATCGCAGCTCGATTCGAGCCGGCATGTCTGCCGTAAGAAGGGCGCAATTCGCCTCCGTAGTTGCGCGTCGAAAGCCTCTTGTTCGCCGACTCCACCGCACACGAGGACAGGTAGGAAAAGCTAGCCGGACTAGCAGCAAGAAACGACATGATTAAGCCTCTGCGCAAGTCGATAAATCTCTAGCTGAACGCCTGGTCGGCCCGGAAGCGAACGATGGTCAGGCCAAGAGGGTTCACGGCAAGCTCACTGTTCTTTACACTCTCGCGGAAGACATACGTAACGCTGGCTGTCCATCGCTCCCGCTTGAGCTCGGTATGATCCGCGGGATTGGTGTACACCTTCTCGAACTCGATGCGTGCCGAATACGGCGACTGTCTCAGGTCGTCAAGGACCACGTTCTTGATCTCCACATCGACATACGGCAGGCTGCTGTCCTTGACGTAGTTCTGAATGCTGTTGTCCTTCCGCTCCTGGTCGATTACCGCCCGTTGTACGTCACTATTGAGGAAATAGAGTGAAGCGGTTTGGTCTCGCTCGATGGTGAAGCGATTGCGACTGAAATAAAGCTCTGCCCAGCGGGTGAGGTAATACTTGTTCTCCGCTTCCTGTGGTCGGTACTGGAAATTGCGATAGTCGATCGCTTCGGCATGGCCCACATCGTTAATCCGCACGATCATCGGATGCATGTTGGCGAGCGCGTTCTGACTCTTGTAGGTGAGCGCGGCCAGCGCGAGGCAGACGGCGGTCAACACGAGAATCGTCACCTTGAGATAGGTATTCATTACCAGCGGATCGCCATACTGCTCCAGGAAACGTTCCGCGGCACGAGTGATGGCCGGAGTGGCCGGTGTTTCGGCGCTCACTGTTTCTGTAGTCGTGATTTCTGTACTCATTGCTGGCCTCATTTCTTGTCTCTACCGGCGCAATTACATTGCCGCCCGGATTGCCATCATCGCCAAGCCCAGACCTCCACCATGTCCACCAGTACCGCCGGTGAATAGGCTGTGCGTCATGGTCGGAATCTTGAAGAGGATGTAAACATTGACCAGCACGAGAAGCACAAGAAGCGGCAATGTTTGGACCATCAAGGAAGGGTCCGACACGCTCTGGCCAAGTTGGATGTAGTAGTTGGTCAGCACGTGGGACAACACATTCATGGTGGCTGCGGCGACGACCTTATAAAAGCTGAATCCGAGATACGCCTTGAGCCAACCCCAGAACAGCCAATCGAGCTTGTCGAAGACAAGGAATGGGATAAAGATAGGCCCGAGCAATCCAATGATCGTTGCCGCAATCGCACCGTAGGCCAGGATGGCAGAGATTATCGCGGCCAGCATGGCTAACAGGAATTGGACCACGAAGTACACGATCGCATAGTAGGGATTCATCATGCTGTTCAATATTGACGGCCCTGTCTTGGAAGATGCCGCGTGGATCTCGCTCAGCATCGAGGTGGAGCCATCGGCGCCAATCAGGTTCACTAGACTTGTTGTGCCACCATCGATAAAGCCCTTGATGGAAAAGCCAAGTCCGGGGATCGAACTGTCGTAGTAGTTCACCATCACATAAGCGAATGTGAGCAGCATGAAGAGGTTTAGAAACCTCCCCATGCTGAACCCTGGCCCACCGTGCGCCGATGCCAGCGCCTCTTGCACGCCGAACCAAACCATCATGATGGTCGCTAATGCCAGGACGATGTGAACCCCCATCGCGGTAATGGAGGGAGCCGCCGTGGCTGCAAGCGACTGGCACCCTTGCGCGATCAATTCGAAGAGCCCCGTACCCATGTTCCATGCCCTCCAGTTCTTTTGCTTGCGATTACTCAGTAGGCTTGCGTAAGGAGATTAGCCGCCCCACCGCTGGTTGTTGTTATGTTTGCGTTGTAGTAGCTTTCGTATCCCGATGAGTCACGGAATGCCGCTTTCATCGCGTCCTGCTGCTGCTTTTGGGCAACGATCTGCTGCAGGGCAAGATTGGCGTTGATTTGATTTGCGTCTTGTAAAGTGCGCAGCTGCAAGAGCAGGGCTTGGTTGATGCGCTGCAGTTCGGCCATGATGGTTTGCTGCGACGGGTCTTGGGTTTGGGTTGCGGCCTCCAGATTTGTAATGTCCGTTTGTCTTGCCGACTGATTTGCGCGGATTGTCCCTAGCGCTTGGAGGTTGTTGGTCATTACGGAGTCGTTGATGTCAACGGTGGCTCCCTGCGCTGCAATCTGCATCTGCCCGGCCATACTCGCGGTGCTGTAGCCGGGAATCATGTTGTTGGTGTTCGGAACGCTGACTTGCTGGTACGAGGCAGCGGCTCCCTTTCCGGTGTTTGCGGAGTTGAGCCACCCCACCGAATTGCCATAGGTGTTGGATATCTGTTGCAACATCAGCAAGTCAGAAGTTGGAGACAGAAATCGCGCATAGAGCATCCGCGGCGCAAGGATCATCTGGTGGTAGAGGTTGTACTGCTGCTTCAGCTGGTTGTAGGTTTGGAGTGCTGTGCTGGCGATCTTGACGGTGTTGGAGAAAATCTGCTGGCCGTTCTCGATCTGTTGCACCTGGTTGCTGATGGATTGTTCTTCGTGTTCGATTTGCACAATGGCATGGCCCGACTGCGTCGGGTCGAACACGATGCCAGAACCGAATTGTGCATTCGCGAACGGTTGCAACGCCGCCGCAAACCAAACGGCGAGCACGGTAAGGGTTAGTTTCTTCATTGTCTCGTCCCTTCGTCGCCGTTGGTTTCGTGATGCTTTACAGCGGTACGGCTCTACTGCTGTGCAGCGAGAATCTCTTTCTGGAGCTCCGCAAGGTGGTCCGTCTGCGGCTTGCACCGTGCGTCGCGTTCCTTTTTCTTGGCTTCGAGATCCGCCATTTGTTCCTTGGTCAGCTTCTCTCCTGTCAGCATTCTTGCGGCCCCGGCGGTCTCTGGATCGACGCATTCCTTGGCATAGGCCGGGTATTCAGCGTTGTATTGGTCCTGCAACTTCTTCACTTTTTCGGCTTTGCTTTCGCAGCCGACAAGGGTGAAGGTCCACAGGAATAGCAGGGAGAGGGCAACGATTCGCATTGGAAAGCCTCCTAAAATGTTTGCGGAATAGTGTGATTCGAGTACGCAGGAAGAAGCAAGTCCTGAGTGAAATACACCTTCACGCGGTGGCCCTCCCGAATCGTGAGAGTCGGCGGTATCTGTATGAAGCGATCAAGGATAGTGGTCGCAGACTGCGAAACACTGCCCGCCGCCCCGTTTGTGAATGCCTGGGAACCGCTCGTGGTAATGGTGCCTCCACCCTGCGTGATCTCGCTGGCTCCAGCGATCACACCCAAGGCTATTGAGGTACCGAAGATTTGCAGGTAGTGGTTATTAACTTTGTCTTTCAGCCCTTCCTGTCCGATCTGATCGAGGCCCTGGAACTGGTCGAGATCGACGGAGTAACCGTCTGGCATAATCAGGCGGTGAAAAACCACGGCCATCCGACGCTGCTGGCCGAAGCCCGCCGCTCCAATCTTTTTTGCTTCACCTAGAGCCACTGTTCCCTCGGGAATAATGACGTGTTGATGATCGTGTGAATACAGCGGATTTGAGACCAGGACTTTAACCGGTCCTACGGCGTCTCCATCGAGACGATTCATGAGAACCGTGTCGAGAATCGAACCCTCGTAGACGAGATAGGGCTGACCGACGGCCGAATCGATGTTGGCCTCCAGTGGACGTTTATAGCCTCCGGGCGTGTCCTCCTGTT
>JBAUYE010000250.1:0-11886 GCA_049584615.1 Candidatus Sulfotelmatobacter sp. | reverse complement strand
CTCTGTTTCACGCGTTGGGTGGGCGTAGCCGTAGCGGCGGTGGTGTTCCTGCTCGAATTTCTTCAGCAGATCGTTGGTGAACGGCAGGTTTAGTTCGTATCCCTGGCCGCGGTAGCGGAGGTCGACGGTCTGCTGATAGTGCACTCTTCCTTGCCAGGCTTCGTTTTGAAAATCTTTTGCGGCTTGCTTCTGCAGGGAAGAGAATTCCGCATTCAGTTGTGCGGTTGGGAGTTTGCCGGAGACGCGCCAGAGGACCGTGCGGGAATAATCCTTGACGACGTCGCTGACCAGGATGCCGAGAGCGGAAAGCGCTCCCGGCAGGGCGGGCACGATGACGTGCGGGATGCTCAGAGCCTGGGCTAAGGCGCAGGCGTGGAGGCCTCCGGCGCCGCCGAAGGCTACGAGAGCGTAATCGCGGGGATCGCGGCCGCGTTCTATGGAGACCACGCGGATGGCTTTTTCCATAGTGGCGTTGACCACGCGGATTACGCCGGCAGCGAACTGCTCGGTGGTCAGGGAAGTTCGCTGACGCTTCAGCCATTCGCGAGTCACGCGGCGGGTGCGGTCGACGTCAAGAGTGAAATCTCCGCCGAGGAAGCGCGTCGGTTGCAGCCGGCCTAATAAGAGGTTGGCGTCGGTGACGGTGGGCTGGGTGCCGCGGCCGTAGCAGATGGGGCCGGGATCGGCGCCGGCGGATTCGGGGCCTACGCGGAGAACGCCGGCGGCGTCGAAGCGGGCTAGCGAGCCTCCACCTGCACCTACGGTGTGGATGTCGAGCATGGGGACGCCGATGGGGAGTCCGGCGACTTCGGCATGACTGGCGGTGGTGATAGCTCCTTCGACCAGGGAGACGTCAGTGGAAGTGCCTCCCATATCGAAGGCGATGATGCGCTTGAAGCCGCTGGCGCGGGCGCTGGCCGCGGCACCGACCACGCCCCCGGCGGGGCCGGAGAGGACGGTGCGGACGGGTTCGGTGGCGGCGGAGGCGAGTGCGGTGATGCCGCCGGAGGATTGCATTACGAAGATTCGTGACTCGGGGGCTAAAGCCCCAACGTCCTCGTGAGCGTTTTTCGCGGCGCTGAAGCGCCGCTCTACACGGTATTTCACAGGCCGCTCTCGGCGGAGTTGTTCGGCTCGGCGCTCAAGATTTTCCAGGTAACGTTGCATTACTGGTTGTAGGTAGGCGTTGATTACTACCGTGGAGGTGCGCTCGTATTCGCGGAATTCGGGGAGGATTTGGTGAGAGATCGAGAGTGGGACGCCTAACGGCTTCAGGGCTTCCGCGACTGCTTGCTCGTTTCTTGAATTTGCGAACGAGAAGAGGAGCGAGATGGCGATCGACCCAGGATGCTTAGCGTTTACTTGGGCGGCTAACGATTTCAGATCCTCGGGCGTGGGCATAGTTAGGATCTCGCCGTCGCTGGCCGTGCGTTCTTCGATGCCGAAGCGGAGATCGGCTGGGACCAGCGGCTCGATGCGATCGAAGAAGAAGTCGTAGAGCTTGGGGCGAGCCTGGCGTCCGATCTCGATGGCGTCTTCGAAGCCGGCGGTTGTGACCAGGGCGGTGCGGGCGCCTTTGCGTTCCAGCAAAGTGTTCGTGCCCACTGTGGTGCCGTGCAGGATCACCAGTTCGCCTTGGTGATTGATTTTGTGGAGGGCTTCTACGATGGCTTGTGAAGGATCGGACGGAGTGGAGAAAACCTTCAGCATGCGCAGGCGGCCGCGGTCGATCCAGACACAATCGGTGAAGGTTCCGCCGGTGTCGATGGCTACGTGGAGAGGTTGAGAGCGGGGCATGGTTGTGATTCGGAGGATTAGGGTAACATCTGCGGCTATGAGATACGCATTTCTGGTTGAAACGTATGCCACTGAGCGGGTGAAGGTGGTCAGCGTGTGGAGCGAGTTTCGGGACGAGGATCTTGGGGTGCGGCCGCGGGACGGTGATCCGCGGGGACGCAGCGTGCATGAGCAGATGGTGCATCAGTGCGTGAGCGAAGACCTTTGGTTCCGGAACATGCTGGGAATTGATGTAGGCGCACCTCCGCTGCCGAAGCAGGAGACGCGGCTGGAGTTCATGAAGCGGTATGCCGAGGACAGTGGCCAACGGCTGGCGGCGCTGCAGGAAAAAGACGAGGCGTGGTGGGAAGAGAATGTGAAGTTTTTCGATGTGCTGCGGTCGCGGGCGTGGGTGATGACGCGCCGGATGACGCATACGTCACATCATCGGGGACAGTTGATGGCGATGCTGCGGATGCTGGGACGGGATCTGCATAGCAATTACGGACCGACGGCCGATACAGGCGGGTTGATGCAGAATCATGCGCCGACGATTTATGGGTATGCGAGTTTGGAAGCGTTGTTTGCAGGCGAAAATGCCGGCGGCGCGAAGGCTGGGTTGCCGGGGGCTGGCGGCAAGGCGGTCACGGAAAGACCCGGGTAGCGCACTTCCGGGGTCTCGCCGCGCTCGCTGGCCCCCTCGGCTCCGCTCGGGGCAGGCTGCCGAGGCGGCCGTCCCCACATCAGTCGTGGTGGTGACGGCAAACAGCAGATTCCTCACCGCTTTGCGGTTCGGAATGACAGCGGGAATTCCGGCTTTCACTGACGGCTTATCCCTTTGTCGTGAAAGCTAGAGTCAGCAACGTTTTCTGTTCCACCTCGTGGGCTTTGGCGCTGCCGGTGGCGGGGCTGGCGCTGGAGCTGCGTTTTACTGAGAGCACGTGGCGGTTGCCTGCTATGCGCTGGAGGCGCGGGAGCATATTGAATAACGCTCCCATGTTCGCGGGCTCTTCTTGCACCCAGACTATGTCTCCGGATTCGCCGTGACGGGCGAATTCGGCGGCGAGTTCTTTGTCTGGGAAGGGATAGAGCTGTTCCAGAAATACAATGGCTGTGGAATTATCTTTCCTCTTCTTGCGTTCGGCTTGGAGTTCGTGGCCGATCTTTCCGGTGCAGACCAGGATGCGGTCGGCTTCTCCGATTTCAGTGTCGGGGATTACGTTCTGGAAATTTGTGCGCGTGAAGTCTTCGATGGAAGAAGACGCGTCGGCATGGCGCAACATGCTCTTCGGGGTGAAGACTACCAGTGGTTTGCGCCAGTGGCGCAGGGCCTGGCGGCGGAGCAGATGAAAATATTGCGCGGCGTTCGAAGGCTGGGTGATCTGGATATTGTGCTTCGCGGCGAGCTGGATGAAGCGCTCGATGCGGGCGCTAGAGTGTTCCGGTCCCTGGCCTTCGTAGCCGTGCGGGAGAAGCAAGACTAGACCCGAGAGCAGGTTCCACTTGGCTTCACCGGCGGAGATGAACTGGTCGATTATGGCTTGCGCTACGTTCACGAAGTCGCCAAACTGGGCTTCCCAGAGCACCAGTGCTTCGGGATAGTCGCGGCTGTAACCGTATTCGAAGCCGAGCACGCCGGGTTCGGAAAGTGTGGAGTTGTGGATTCCGCAGTGGGCCTGGCCAGGCGCGAGGTTTTCGAGCGGCACGTATTCGTTCTCGTTTTCGATGTCGATCAGGACGGAGTGGCGCTGGTTGAAGGTGCCGCGGCGGGAATCCTGGCCGCTGAGTCGAACCGGAATTCCGGCTTTCGCCAGGCTCGCGAAGGCTAAAGCCTCGGCCATGCCGTAATCCACTGGGCGTTTGCCTGCGCCCATCTCGGCGCGCTGTTCGAGGAGCTTCTTCACCTTCGGGTGAATGTGGAAACCTTCGGGATATGTAGTGAGGTGAGCGGTCAGCTCGGCTAGTTCTTCGGTCGAGAGTCCGGTTTCTACCTCAAATTCCGGCTTGTGGAGGCCGCCGTAGTATTGGTCCCAATACTTGGGAAGGTCGCGCATCAGCGGCTTCTTGGTGACCTTGCCTGCGTCTTTCTGCGCGGATTCGAATTCAGCTTTGATTGCTGCAGCCTGCGCCGGGGCGTCGGTTGCTCCGATGTCATCGGCGTAGATTTCCCACAGCGGGGGATGCCCTTTGATCTCTTTGTACAGCAGCGGCTGGGTGATGGTGGGGTCGTCGACTTCACTGTGGCCGTGGCGGCGGTAGCCGATCAGATCGATGACCACGTCCGTGTCGAACCGGTAGCGATATTCGGTGGCGAGACGGGCCACGCGAACTACTGCGTCCACGTCTTCGCCGTTGACGTGGAAGATGGGAATGGACTGGCGGCGCGCAATGCAGGCGGCGAAGCGGGTGGAGTGTTCCTCGAGATAGCTTGTCGTAAATCCCAGGAGATTGTTGACGATTACATGAATGGTGCCGCCCACGGTGTAGCCCGGCAGGTCGGCGTAGTTCATGGTCTCGGCGAGGATGCCTTGTCCGGCGAAAGCGGCGTCGCCGTGAACCAGGAGCGGGAGATATTTTTCGCGTCCACCTTCGCCGGTGCGGTCTTGTTTGGCGCGGGTGCGGCCGACAGTTACGGGATCGACGGCTTCGAGGTGGCTGGGGTTTGAAACCAGGTGGATGTGAACTTTGTTTCCGCTGCGCGTGGTGTATTCACCGGTCGCGCCCATGTGATATTTCACGTCGCCGGAACCCAGGACGCTACGCGGGTCCACGTCTTCGAAGCCGGCGAAGATTTCGTCCTTGGGTCGCTGGGCTACGTGGGCGATTACATTCAGGCGGCCACGATGACTCATGCCCATCACTAGTTCGGTAGCGCCGAGGCGGGAGCCGGTGTCGAGGAGTTCATCGACCAGCGGGATCAGCGCGGTGACGCCTTCGAGTGAGAAGCGCTTGCTGCCGAGATAGCGCTGTTGCATGACCTGCTCGAAGATGTCGGCTCGGATGAGCAGGTCGAGGATGCGCTGCTGGTGTTTCTCTGTAACCTCGAAACCCTGAGATGGCGATTCCATCTGTTCGTAGATCCAGCGGCGGCGTTCGGGATTGTAGATGTGGTTGACCTCGACGCCGATAGTCGAGGAGTAGATGGATCGGGCTTCGCGCGCGTACTCGCCTTCGAGTTGCAGTTCGGGAGTGGGGCGCGGGCGGAGGAAGCCGAGCGGGTCGAGGTCGCCTTCCAGGTATCCCCATTGGCGGAAGGCATTGAAGACGCGTTCGCGCTCGGGGTTGGCGCCGTTGTTGGCCGGAGTTGCAAGTTCGGAGCTGGTAATTTTAGATTTCGGGGTAGCCATAAGAGTCGAGTACTAGCATAAAGGATGCTCAGGGGGTTCGAGGGATTCTTGCGCGTGCCAGCAAACAAATCCGGCCAGGAATGTTTCCCTGGCCGGTGGAAGGCTAACCATTACGTCGGGATAGCTCAATAGTTGAAGTTGAAATTGAACGCGTCAAACAGGTCATCAAGGGCAGGTCCATTGACGGGAACGTAGGGGTTGCCCGGTCTCGTTATCGGGTTCGGGAAGTTGTCCCGGCTCCGGTAAGAAATGGTGCCGATGTTCCAGTTCCTCTCGATGAATTTAACGATGGAAACGTGATCCGAATACGAGTGGGAGATATGGCCACCTTTGGAATAGGCGGAGACCACGATTAGCGGGATGCGCGTGCCGTCGCCGAAGAAGTCGAGCGGCTGTACGTAACCGGAGTCGTAGTATCCGCCGCCTTCATCCTCAGTGATGAAGATCGCAGTGTTGTCCCAATAGGGAGAGTTCTCAACCATATTCACGATCTTCTGCGTGAAGCCCTCGAAAAGATTGAGCTTCGACGATGCCGGATGGCCATCGACATAGCCACTGGGCTTGACGACGGAAACGGCAGGCAGGGTTCCCTCAGAAATATCTGAGTACAGGTCGATCGTATCTTTGATGCGCGCTGCGACCTGATCCGGGTGCGACATGATGGACGTGTCGTATTGGAACGGGTTGCAGATGTTGCAATATTCATCCGCATTCGGCCCATTGGTTCCATAGTTGAGCTGATAGGGGTCGTTGACGTAGTTGTTCCACTGATCGCCGTAGTATTTCCAGGAAATCCCGTTGGCGTTGAGGTCATCGCCGATGCTGGGCGTCGAGGACGGCGGAATCGTAAACGGCGTATTGGACGGATTCTGGTCGATGTAGGCATTCTTGCCGTTGCCGAACCAGCCCGGGTTGTAATTGTTCAACAGATAGTAGTGGCCCGGTTCGCAATGCGGGTCGATGCCGAGGGATTTGAGGTAACTAACGATCGGGCCGACGCCAGGCTGCGAGGGATCCGAGCAATCACTGTACGATCCGCCGCCATTCACCGGCGACACTGTAAACGGCGGTGGGTAGCCGGCGTTGTAGCTATTACCGTAGCCGTCTTCGCTATACCAGTTGTTGGTACCGGAGGCCGGGTTGGGATTCTCAACTTGATCGACGGTTCCCTCGTCTGGGTTGGGGCCACCATCATATTTCTCGGTAAATACGAGTTTGTTGTTCGGTGGTTCGGCAGGAGCGCCGAGCGAGTTACTGAACCAGATCGCGTCGGCGTGGCCGAACATGATGTGATTGGCGCCGGTGCCTCCGTTGACCGATTGATGGAAGTTATCGCTCATGGTGTAGGTGTCTGCGAGGCTCTTGAAGTAAGGAGCATCGCCTTGTTGCACGTTGTAAAAGGCGAGGGAGGTGGATCCTTCCCCCGTAGTTTGCGCATCGGGAACGCTGGACAGGTAATTGGTGGTGAAGCAGGGAAGCGAGCCATCATTCGAAGAGCAGAGTGGCGGCTGGGTTGCCCCATTCGTGCCCGCCCCGACGGTTACTTCAACCCAAGAGAACAGCTTAGCGTTGCAACCGGAAGGATTGTTCTGGGTTGCGTGCCCTAAGCTGCAATTCAACTGCTGCCACATCTGATAGAAACGATGGACAGGACTCGCCGCGTAGTCGTTGTATTGGAAGGTGCTGCCGTTCGTTATCTGGAATGGTCCGGCTGACAAGGTCTCGACGTTGGTGATGCGCGTGTCAGGCGTATGGCTCTTCAGTCCCGTGCCGCCGCTGACGAGATCCTGATAGTACTGTTGAGTTGGAAGTCCGGATTCGGAGAGTTCCGCACACTTGACCGCTGAAATCGCCGGGCTTGTTCCACAGGGGTTGCTGCCGGAAAAATAACCGGCCGCGCCGCTGGGACCGCCGACCAGTGGTGCAGGCAGGTTGTTGTTGGGAAATTGTTGCTTGGGCGGGGAGAGCAGGAAGGTATCGGTATCCGTCGCTGCCAGCTGTTGAGCCTTGGAGAAGTTGGGGCCGGGAATCGCATTCTTGTTGGCGTCGAGCTTGATGATGCCTTCGGAAAGCAGGTTATTTACGGTCTCGCCATTCTTCGGCACGTAGGTGGCGAAAACGTGATCGAAGCTGCGGTTCTCTCCGATGATCACGATGACGTGCTTGATGGGTGTGATCGTCCCATAATCGCGTGGTTTTTGTGGTTTGGGAGCGGCGTTGGCGAAGGGTGCGCCGATGGTAAGCGGGACCATGGCAAGGCCCGCCATGCCGATGCGCAAATAATGTATCCCTTGGGACGTGATTGATTTGAAAGTCATGTTTCGTCTTCTCCTGTTTGGGTTTGAGCTGCTGGTTAAGGTGGACATAACAACGTCCAGCCGTTTTTCCGGAACCTCAGGCAACGTAAAAATCGCTGGTTTTCGAGTTGTGTTTTTAGTGGAGAGCGTTCGCTTCGAAGCCTGCCTCACCGGCTTACGGCTCTACGCGAATCATCCCCATCATTCCTCCGTCTTCGTGCTCTAAAAGGTGGCAGTGGTACACGAAGTCGCCTACCGTGTTGGGATCGCGAAAGTCCATGCGCAATCGGACGCTGGGGTAGGCGAGAGTTTTGCCGTTGTAGTAAGGGACGTTGACGGTATCGCGAAGAAATGGCTCGTTCACCGGCGTGCCGCCATAATCCAGCAGCATGAAATGCAGCTGATGAATGTGGAAGGCGTGAAGCTCGCTGGACCGGTTCTCGATGATCCAATCCTCGACCGTTCCCTGCTTGGCAATGATGTTCGGGACTCCCGATTTGGGATCGAACTGCGCCGGGGTCTGGCCTTCTACGGTGATGTAGAACTCAGTCGCGCTGTTAGGGTCGTTTGGATCGAGCAGCTTCTCGGAAAAGTAGAGTCTTCGAACCCGTGTCGGACCTACGCTTCCCAGCCACGGCAGTTGCGAAGCGGGAAGCGGTTGGGGCGAGGTGGCGAGTGCGGAGCGCGGCTCCGGTGCATCTTTGGAGGCGGTAATTATGGCGATCGCGCGGTTGGGATCGTTCTCCCCGCTTGGTCCGGTGTCAACAGTTCTGGTGACGAGAAGTCCCGAGGTGTGTTCGGGAGGCCCCTTTACGATGAATTCCACGCGGGCGCCGGGTGGTACGGCGAGATGAGTTTGCCAGTCCGCAAAATCTGACGGCATGCCGTTTTCGTTGAGGGGAACTCCGTCGATAGCCACAAGGCCGAGCGGTTGCGGGGCGTGGCCGAATAGAACTTCCAAGTTGAGGTAGGTGATGGCCGACGCATTGACCACGCGCCAAAGTTGCTGCTCCTCCGGCTTCATCTCGATTACGGCGGGCCGATAGTCCGGATAGGGCACGGGAACAAAATTGATCGAAAGATCCTTCGCGGGTTTGCCGAATCCCGTGCCGGTATTGGCTGCATCCCCGTCGCGATCGAACAGCATCTTGGGGACTACAGGTTCCCACTTCGAGGGTGGAGCATTCGGGTTCAGCAGGTCTTGATCGCGGATAACCAAGACCCTTTCCGGCAATCCTGCAACCGCTTTGTCGGCCCGCTCGATTCCTTCGACGATGATGGCGCCCGATGCCCCGCCGAGTACCTGCTCTTTGGTAAATCCATGGACGTGCGGGTGGTACCAATAGAGTCCTGGGGGTTCGTTTTCGGGGATGCGGAAGCGATACTCGAAGGGAGGACCACCGGGCTGAATCAACGTGTGTAAGACGTCGTCCTGGTGGCACACTGGAGGGATCGTCAGACCATGGAAATGGAGATTGGTGGATTCCCGTGTCATTAAGTCGCTGGCACAGGAGTCTCCGCTTTTCTCGGTATCCATGTGCACGTGTTGGTGGCCGACCGGCACTGCGTCAGGGCCGAGAGCTGTCAAATCATTTTTGAGGGTCAGGATGACAAGATCGCCGGGATTCGCGCGAAGAGTGGGCGATTCTGTGCCGTTATTATCGAGGTAGCAGTAACGAGTGGATCCGTCGCTCTGCTTTGTGTTGTGAACTGTCAGCTCAACTTTCAGCACACCCTTGCGGCTGCGCAGATCCTCCGGTTCAGCGACGACGCTGCCTAGCGAGGGGCGCGGGCAAGCTTCCGGCGTACTCTGGGCGTGGAGGACCAAGCGGGACTGGCTCAGGCACAAACACAAGAGCACGGGTGTGAGGAGCTTCTTGAACATCAGTTGGTTTCCGAGATTCGTACCCAGATTCGTAATCAGATAAGTGCCGGGACCGTGTTATGCCGCGCTGCCAGTGAATCGCTCTGGCCGGAAGACGCGTGTGCTGCGACATGAAGACATGAATTTCCTCCGGGCATGGTACGAACTGCCATTCACGCCAAGGTAGTCGAGGTGCCATTGCGGGCAGGTGACACGAAGATGAATTCCCGAAGAAAAAAAATCCACAGAGATGAAGGGGTATCGGGGCAGAGTGCTGCGAATTGCAACAAATTTGCCGGTTCTGAGCAAAAACGTAAAGCCCAGGTTAAAGAATTTCCACAGAGCAGCGAATTCTCTACGGGTTTTGCCGTACCACGACAAGGCGGCGAAGGCTGTGGAATAATGCTGCCGTCGTTATCCTGCCGTTCATGAGGAGAACCTGTGGTTGAGAATTCCAACCAGGCCCGCGATCACCTGGCCAACGAGCGCACCTTTCTGGCCTGGGTGCGAACCAGCGTCGCGATTGTGGTGTTTGGATTCGCGATCGGACGATTTGCGATCGCCATGCGACAGTTAACCGAATTTCAGGGACATGGGTCGAAGGCCACGGGGTTTTCAGTGTGGATGGGGATGAGCGCGATTCTGGCGGGAGTGGCGCTGATGATAGCGGGATTGGCGCGATACCGGAAAACGCGGGCGCAACTGGACGAGGGGAAGTTTGAACCGGCGGGATTCGTGGTGGATCTGGTGGCGATTGTGACGGTTCTGTTTGGGATGGCGCTGGCCGGGTATTTGATTTACGTGCAGAAGAGCCTGGGGTAGAACGGCGCTGCTGGCGGGCGGTTGCTGGGCGCGGTCCTCAGCACCGAAAACTTATGGCGAATGATCAGGAGAAGGAAGCAGCTGCGCGCGCGAGCTTGCAGTTCGTGAAGAATGGTCAAGTGGTTGGGCTGGGAACGGGATCGACGGCAGCGTACTTCATTGAACTGCTCGGAGAGCAGGTAAGGAACGGTCTGAAGATCCGCGGCATACCCAGCTCTGACCGCTCGAGGGAGCAGGCGGCAGGACTGGGGATTCCGCTTACGACGCTCGATGAATGCCCGGAGATCGATGTGACTGTGGACGGCGCCGACGAGGTTGATCCGCAGTTGCGGCTGATTAAAGGCGGGGGCGGGGCGCTGTTGCGGGAAAAGATTGTGGCGTCGGCTACCAAATACTACGTGATTGTCGCGGATGCGACGAAGAGAGTTCCAGTCCTGGGAAAATTTCCGCTGCCGGTCGAAGTCATCAAGTTCGCGCAGGCGGTGGTACGGAGAAAGATTGAGGCTCTGGGAGCGCAAGTTGAGTTGAGGCGGGGCGCGGATGGGAATCCCTACATAACCGATGAGAATAACCACATTCTGGATTGCCGGTTCGGGCAAATTCCGGATGCGGATGGGTTGGCCCGGCGATTGAACGATATGCCAGGAGTGGTGGAGCATGGCCTCTTCATAGGCATGGCGAGTGTGGTGCTAGTGGCGAATGGGAGCGAGATTGTGGAACTGCGGTGAGGACGTTAAGGTCGAAACAAAAACCGTGGATTAGCATCTTCACCGTCCTAAGGCACAGCAGGGGCGATTGAATGGCAACTGGGGGACAGGCACCGGGGCGGGAGCAGGCTTCGCGGCGGCGTTGGCTGCGATACCGCGTGCAGGCACTACTCGATGTCAAGGTGGTGCGTTCGGGGATTCCGGATATTCTGCCGGGGCGGTCGGTTAATCTCGGCGAGGGCGGAGTGTCCGCGGTACTGGCGGGAGAGCTACTGCCGGGTGAAGCGGTAGGAGTGGAGATTCGGCTGCCGCAAGTGGCAGATCCATTGCGCGCTCAGGCGCTGGTGCGGCATCAAGACAAGCTGCGCTCAGGGCTTGAGTTCGTCGGACTGTCAGCGGAACAGCAGGCGGCTATTCGCCATTGGGCAGGTGACGCGAAGGCGGAGTTGGAGCCGGGAGTGCGCGGGAAGATTCCGCTCGAAGCAGGGAAAAGTTCGGAGAGTGGGGGCTCGGGCGGTTTTCAACCCCTGACCCGCAGGGGCCGCGGCCGGAGATGGATATTCTTCGCGGCAGCGGCGGCAATTTTGCTCACGGCGTTGTGGTGGCGCTGGAATCGCGGGTGGGAAGACATAGAGGGTGGTCTGCAGAAAAACGAGAAGACCACAGAGGTCCCGCAGCCGCAGGCGCGCGTTCCCGCCGAAGTGATGGAGAAGCTCGTGACTCACCGCGTGGATCCCGATTATCCGCTGGAGGCACGGCAGGAGAAGCTGCAGGGTGTGATTGAGCTCGACGTAGTCGTGGGACGCGACGGATCCGTGGTGGATGTCCGGGCGCGGAATGGTCCCGCGGTGCTGGCACAGGCCGCGGTGGATGCTATGCGCTGGTGGCGGTTCGAGCCTTACCGGATCGACGGCAAGGCAGTGGTGGTGCAGACTACCGTTGCCATGGAATTCAAACCGTAGACGCAGGCTGCGGCCTCTTCGGATTCAGGCACTCAACGTTTACGGTCCGACCGCTGTTTAGCGCGGAACGGGAAGATTGCTGCTCCAGCAATCAGCCACGATCAGCCACGC
>JBAUYE010000249.1:0-3285 GCA_049584615.1 Candidatus Sulfotelmatobacter sp. | reverse complement strand
CGCGCGCAGAGTGGCTAGCCCAGCGCACACGCGCAAACACTGACGGCAACTTTTCGCAGATGCACTACGCGCGTCAGGGCGTGGTCACGGAAGAAATGGGCTACATCGCCCACCGCGAAAAGCTTACGGCCGAACTGGTGCGCGACGAAGTGGCCCGTGGCCGCATGATCATTCCTGCCAACATCAATCATCCGGAACTGGAGCCGATGGCCATCGGCGTGGCGTCGTTATGCAAGATCAACGCCAACATCGGCAATTCGGCAGTGTCTTCTGAAATCAATGAAGAACTCAAAAAGCTGCACACCGCCGTGCATTACGGTGCCGACACGGTGATGGATCTCTCCACCGGGGGCAACATTCACGAAATTCGTGAAGCCATCCTGCGGCATTCTCCCGTTCCCATCGGCACTGTTCCGATTTACGAAGCCATTGCCCGCGTGAAGCGCGTCGAAGATCTGAATGCCGAAGTCATGCTCGAAGTGATCGAAGAGCAAGCCGCACAAGGCGTCGATTACATGACGATTCACGCCGGCGTGCTGATCCAGTATCTGCCGTTGATCTCGAAGCGCATTACCGGAATCGTAAGCCGCGGCGGCGCCATCCTCGCGCAGTGGATGGCCTATAACCACAAACAGAATTTCCTCTACGAACGCTTCGACGACATCTGCAAGATTTTCAAGAAGTATGACGTCAGCTTTTCGCTGGGCGACGGCCTGCGTCCCGGCTGTGTCGCCGATGCCAGCGACGAAGCCCAGTTCGCCGAATTGCGTACGCTTGGCGAGTTAACAAAAAAAGCCTGGCAGCACGACGTGCAGGTGATGATCGAAGGCCCCGGCCACGTCTCCATGGACAAGATTAAGGAGCAGGTCGAAAAAGAAGTCGAACTCTGCTATGAAGCTCCGTTCTACACCCTCGGTCCGCTGGTCACTGATATCGCACCCGGCTACGACCACATCACGTCGGCCATTGGCGCGGCCATGATCGGATGGTACGGCGCAGCCATGCTGTGCTACGTCACGCCTAAGGAGCATTTAGGGTTACCAAACGAGAAAGACGTGAAAGACGGCATCATCGCCTACAAGATCTCCGCCCACGCCGCCGACATCGCCCGCGGACGCCCCGGCGCCCGCGACCGCGACGACGCCCTCAGTTACGCCCGCTACAAATTCGATTGGGAAAAGCAATTCGCACTCTCCCTCGATCCCGAAACCGCGCGTTCGATGCACGACGAAACTCTGCCCGATGACTTCTACAAAGAGGCAGCCTTCTGTTCCATGTGCGGCCCGAAATTCTGCTCGATGAATTATTCCTCGAAGGTGGACGAATACAACAAGCAGGTGCACGGGATTGAGAAGAAGGATTATTCGGAACTGGTGGAGAGGCTGGTGTCGTTGAAGTAGCCGAGGTTGTTCTTGCTACGCATGTTCGCCGGGGACGCTGTGGGTTTCTACTCGAAATAAACTTGCCGCCGAGGCGAGCGCTGTGCAGTGGCGTGCGTTCTGGCGTCGATGAAAACCGGGTATCCCCCTCCCCCCTCCCATGTGTGGAATCATCGGGTTAGCACGATTTTCCCCGCAAAATCCGGATGTCAAAGAACTTAGAGGTCAAAATCTAGGCAAAAAAGGACTTAGAACGGGACCAGTCGCGCCTTGCGCGGCAGTCACGGCCTCGATCATCATCGCGCAAGTGCGGGGCTGTGAGCAAGGTTAGATGTCACAATGGAGCTGTGGAAAATTATTGGGCGCCGGCTTCTCCATCTTCTCCGTAAGGTGATCCCAGCGTGCTACCATCTGCATTCATGAAATGCGCCGCTCCCGTTGTGGCGCTGCTGTTTGCTCTGACTATCGCTTGCAGCAGCAGTTCCCACACTACACCTGCCCCTGTACTCCCATCCATTGCCGGCAGTTGGAGTGTTGAACTAACCCAAAACGGAACCACGCAGAGCCTCTTCCAGACAACTTTGGTGTCTGAAGCCATTGTCAACAACGCATGCAGCCTCCCGACTCAGGCCGGTACGATTAGCGCCCAAGTCCTCGACTTAGCTGGCTGCTATGTTGCGGACAGCATGGCTGGTCAGGGTTCATTCACCTGTCCAGAGTGCATATTCACGCCACAAGCAATGCTCGTGATGACGCAGCAGAATTCGATTGATATATCTATTGTCTTGGTCGAGACGGATCCAGCGGGTGCCTTTTTCCAATTCAACGGCAACGGAACGGCTGCCGCTAGTGGCACTGTCGCCGGAAATTGGACATGCGGCACGCTCTCCACTTGTATGGGTTGGAGCGGCACGTTCTCTGGCACCCAGAATTAGGTCGATTGCTCCAGCGAGAGTACTTTGGGTTTCCATTCAACCACAAACTGATGTGTCGACTTACTGCCCGGATAATTCGTGTACCCCCAGTTGCAGGCGCAGCGGATGTTGAATAGATGATCTCGCCATTCGTTCTCGCCCTTAAACCGACAGCAAACCGTGATAGGGCGATGGCAGTGGTCGCATTCAAAGTACCCGACGAAAAGAAACCGAAGGTCGAGTTGATACCACTCTGGCGATTCGATCGCCGGTGACGCACTCATTCCTCATTCCCTCCCAAGACTTGGAAAAATTCTACTCCTTCAAACTCGACTCTCCAGAGTAACTTGTCCCGCCGGGTGCCCCGCTTCTCGCCTCCTCTGCGGGAGGTGGGATCGCATCCTTTTCAAAAACACCAACAACCGAGACCACGATGGGCGTATCTTATCAAGATCTTAGATTTGGTTCATCCGTCGGTCGAAGGCTTTTGTGTTTGAGAACCGCAACTCCCGGAGTATCCTAAAGGTATGCCAGTGAACTGGATAAAGGTCGCTCAAAAGATGGCCGAGGACGCGCGGGAGCAGTTGGCGATCAATCGCCGGCGTCTTCGGGAGATCCGTCTTCGGGAAAACATGGAGAAACGCGACCGGCAGCAGGCCACACAAGAACGTCCTACAAATGCTCAGTGACCCACCCTCGGCTGACCATCATTGCCGGCGCTAACGGTTGCGGCAAGTCAACATTAACCAGCCGATCGAGCTTCATCTATAAGACTCCCCTGCTCGATCCCGATGCTATCAGTAAGGCTCTCCAGCCGACCATCCCCGGAGCGTCGGCGGTCGCTGCCGCCCGGCAGGTTCTCATTTCTGCCGGTAAGCACATTGAAAAAGGCGAGAGCTTCGCCGTTGAGACGACCCTGACCGGGAAGCACTATCTGCGAATGATGGTGGATGCGCGAATTCGTGGTTTCGAGGTCGTGCTGGTCTACATCG
>JBAUYE010000248.1:0-16994 GCA_049584615.1 Candidatus Sulfotelmatobacter sp. | reverse complement strand
TGTTTCTTCAATGCCATGCCCTCGAAGACCGCCTCCACCACTATGTCGACGTCGGCGAAGTTGTCGTAACTGAGGGTGGGTGTGATCAGAGCGAGCCGCTCGTCGACGGACTGTTGGGTGAAGCGTCGGCGTTGAACCGAGCTGGCGTAATTCTTTCGAATCCTGGCGAGGCCTTGGTCGAGCGCGGGGTGATCGACCTCCTTCAACAGGACGGGAATACCGGCATTGGCAGAAACCATGGCGATGCCGCCGCCCATGGTCCCGGAACCGACGACAGCGACACTTCGAATTGGCTTGACGGGCGTGTCTTTCGGGATATCAGGAATCTTTGCCACCTCGCGCTCCCCGAAGAAGACGTGGATGAGCGCTTTGGATTGATCGGAGAACAGACACTCCGTAAACAGTCTCCGCTCCACCTCGCAACCTTCTGTGAAAGAAAGTTCGGTTGCCGCTTCCACCGCTTCAATGGCGGCAAGCGGCGCCTTCAGACCCCGCTGCTTCTTCTGGACAATCTCCCGGGCAGCCGCGATGATTGCAGCGTCCTCTTCGGCCGTACCCAGTTTCTCACCGCGTTCGCGCGTTCTGGGTGCTGGCTTTCCGGCGACTTCGCGCGCGAAAGCCACCGCGCCGGCAAGCAGGTCGCCTTCGATTAGGCGGTCGATGATCCCGAGCCGGAAGGCTTCTGCTGCGGCAACAGGTTTGCCGTCAGTGCACATTTCAAGCGCCTTGGCGACACCGGCAAGCCTAGGCAGGCGTTGCGTTCCCGCAGCACCGGGGATGAGGCCAAGCTTCACTTCCGGCTGGCCGACCTGCGCATCGCTTGAGGCCACGCGGTAATGGCCTGCCATCGCCAGTTCCAGACCTCCGCCAAATGCGGCGCCATGAATCGCGATCACTACGGGCTTGCTGCAGTTTTCGATGCCAAGAAGCAGTGGCAGAAGGCTGGCGCCGCGCGACTTACCAGAGGTCATCTTTCCAAATTCCTTGATGTCTGCTCCGGCAACAAACGTGCGGCCACCGCCGATAAGAACCGCGGCCTTCACGGAGGGATCGTTGTTGATCTCTTCAATCGCGTCGGCAATTCCCTCCGGCACGCCTGGGCTTAGCGCATTGACCGGGGGATTGTCGATGGTGACGATGGCGATATCGTTTCCTTCATCTCTGCTCAGCCGAACTAGAGTGCTCATGGTGAACTCCAATCATTTCGTACGGCCCAACTCCCCCGGGAACCCCCGCTGCGGACGCTGCCGCCATCACATTTCCGTACTAAACGTCTCCGACGCGCATCCATATTTCTTTCGCAGGTCTTTTTTCAGCACTTTTCCAGTCGCAGTCTTGGTCAAGGTCTCGCAGAATTCGATCGAGCGTGGACATTTAAAGTGCGCCAAATTAGAACGGCAGAACTCAATAAGTTCCCCTTCCGTCGCGGCGCATCCTGGTTTTAGAATCACCACCCCTTTGGGGACTTCCCCCCACTTGTCGTCGAGGACTGCGATCACCGCAGCTTCGTACACGGCAGGATGCGTCAACAACGTTCGCTCAACTTCCAGCGATGAAATATTTTCGCCACCGCTCACAATGATGTCTTTCTTGCGATCGACGATCAGGATGTAACCGTTCCCCATGACGACAGCCATGTCACCAGTGTGAAACCAGCCCCCGCGCAATGCTTCCGCACTGGCCTCGGGATGCTGCCAATAGCCCGCCATCACACTGTCGCTGCGGGCAATGATTTCACCCATGGTCTCGCCATCGTGAGGCACGTCCTGGTCTTCGGAATCCACGACCCGCAGTTCGACCCCCGGATACGCATAGCCAGTCATGGACTGGAGCGCGTAGCGTTCCTCGGGTTCGCACACCACATCTGGTTTGAGTTCCGCCGTGGCAAGAGAAGGAGAGCACTCGGTCAGACCGTATCCGGAAAAGCACTTGCAGCCGAGATTCTCCTCGACATCACGCATCAGGGACGGAAAAGAAGCGGCACCCCCGATCGTGACCCACTGCAGCGAACTCAAGTCATACTTGGAACGCTCTGGGCAATTCACCAACGCGGCCGCCATGATGGGCACCAGGCTGAGGGAACCAACTCGCTCTCGCTCCACGAGGCGAAATATCTCTTGCGGGATAAATCGCGCACTCATGACATGTGTGGCTCCCACGAGCGTGACGGTATGCGCCGCTCCCCATCCGTTGGCGTGAAACAAAGGAATCGTATGCAGGAAGACGTCTTCATACTTGGTCTTGTGGAACAGAGCTATATACAAAGCGTGGAGATAGATGTTCCTGTGGGTGAGCATCACGCCTTTGGGATCGGCGCTAGTTCCGCTCGTATAGAACAGCTCGCAGAGAGCATTCTCGTCAAACGATGTAACTTCCGCGCGGTGCGGCGTTGCAGCCGCGAGGAGTTGTTCGTAGTTCTGACGAGCAAGCCAGTCCGCCTGAGGAGCCGCATCGAGCAGGTGATAGGAGTCGACGCTGGTCAGTTTCATGCGAAAAGAATCGACCAGACCAACGAAGTCCTGCGCCAGAAATAACTTAGTCGCGCCAGAATCGTTCAGGATGTATGCAAGTTCATGAGACGCGAGACGGTAATTGAGCGGCAGCAGAACGGCTCCGGCATCGAGGACTCCAAAGTAGGCCTCCAGCAGCCGATGACAATTCATACTGAGAAAGGCGACCCGATCCCCGGCCCTTACGCCGGACGCGCGCAACGCGCCCGCCAGCCGTGCCACGCGATCGGCGAATTGTGCGTAGGTAAATCGCTCGTCCTGGCAAATCACCGCCGTTTTATTTGGAAATTGCTGCTCCGCATAACGGAGGAAGCGGACGGGCGTCAAGGGAATATTCATGCTCGGTGACTACCTACCAGGCAGTCTGACCTCCGTCCACGACAAGAACATGGCCCGTGACATAAGCCGAGGCATCGGAAGCCAGAAAAATTGCTGCACCTTTCAGGTCATGATCGTTGCCAAAACGGTGAAGAGGAATCTTGGCCAAGAGGGACTCCTTGTTGTGCTCGAGAATCCAGCTGGACATGTGCGTGGGAAACCAGCCCGGAGCGATGGCGTTGACCTGGATATTGTGCGCCGCCCATTTGCACGCCAGATCTTTGGTGAAGGCGATGACCCCACCTTTGCTGGCGTGGTAGCCAATGGCTTGCAGATCCGAAGAAGCTCCACCCAAGCCCGCTACGGACGCGATGTTGATGATCTTGCCGTGTCCTTGCCCGATCATGGCTTTGCCCACGGCTTGCGAGAACAGGAAAGTTCCGGTGAGGTTTGTGTCGATGACCTTGTTCCATTGCTCAAGCGTCATTTCCTCGACCGGCGCTCCCCACGAAACGCCCGCATTATTAATGAGGATGTCGATGCGGCCGAATTCCTGCAGAGTCGATGCCACCACTTCCTGAATTGCGGCGGGATCTTTCACGTCGCAGCCGAGGGCGAGTGTCTTCGCACCCAGGCTGGCCAACTGATCAGCCGCTTCCTGACAGCGCTCTTTCTTGCGGGCACACAGCGCAACGCTCGCACCCATCTCGGCCAACCCTTCGGCCATCTGCCGGCCAAGGCCGATGGAACCACCGGTGATGATCGCGACGCGCCCGCTAAGGTCGAACAACTTCCTGGCATTCACAGTATGAAAAGCTCCAGGGTAGAAGGTTCAGCTTCACACAAAGTGATAGTCAATATCACAATATAGCGACTAACGTCAAACTCATATGGCACTCTGACGAACAACCTACGAGCCGATGCTTAACGCAAGCCGGCCGGAAACCTGTCCCCGGCGCAGTTTCTCCAGGACTTCGTTCGCTTGAGACAACGGTCGTGTTGCTACTTCACAGTGAACCTTCCCCGCCGCACCCATTGCGAGAATTTCCTGCAGATCCTGTCGCGTGCCAACCGCCGAGGCCTGAATCCGAATTTCGCCCGCTGCCATCAGGATAGGCGGAAAACAAATGTCCTGAGCGGGCAAGCCTACGGCGAGCAGAACTCCCGTCCGACGCACACAATAAAACGCCATGTCATAGGCGGCTTTGGCCGCGGACGTCACCAAGGCGACGTGAACTCCGCCCTGTGACCGCAATTGCTGCACCACTTTGTCAGATGCGGCATTCAGTATCCTGGAGGCTCCAAGAGTCTTAGCCAGAACGAGCTTTTCTTCGCTGATGTCAATTGCAGTGACATCCGCTCCCAGTTCGCAGCCAATCTGAACAGCCAGGTGCCCCAGACCTCCTACTCCAAACACTGCTAAGCGTTGCCCTTTTGTGAGGCGCGACTGCTTAAGGGCGCGATAAACGGTAACCCCGGCGCATAGCAGAGGAGCGGCTTGCACCGAGGCAAGATTATCGGGAATTTTGGAGACGTGGGTAGCTGGTGCTTTCACAAATTCGGCATAGCCACCGTCCACGGTTACACCGGTGATTTGTTGACGAACGCATAAGTTCTCGTTGCCTTCCCGGCAAAATTCACACTTTCCGCAGGTCCAATGGATCCAGGGCACGCCGACGCGGTCGCCGACACGAACATTCTGCACAGCCGAGCCGACCTCAACAATGTTTCCCACCACTTCGTGTCCGAGGATGAGCGGTCTCTTGACGATCCCAGCCAGCTGAGACCAATCGCCATCCGCCACGTGCAAATCAGAGTGGCACACTCCGCAAACTTCAACCTTGATCAGAACTTCGCTTTCTGTAATTTTGGGAAGGGGAACATCTTGAACTGTAACTGGAGTCTTGAAGTCCCGAAGCACAGCAGCTTTCATCTTCTTCCCTCTCGGGGAACCGCGATTAATCCTTGAACCAAGAATGAGCTGGATCACTCGAACAATTCAGGGCTCGAGCCCTCGGAGGAAAAACTCTACTGCGCTGCGTACTCTCTCTGTTAGCTTGTGCGGTCCGGTCAAATCCACCGCCCACTGCCGTACCACCGTGTTGTAAAGGCCTTCCATGAACTCCGCCAAATGAACAACGGGAAAATCGTTTGTAATGTCGCCCCTTTTTTGTCCCTCGGCGAGAATCTCGCGCAGCAAGCCAACCGTGGCTTCCTCGTGTCCGCGCACATGGGAGCAACGCACCGGGTCCATCGCGCCCGAAAGGACAACGGCCTGCCATAAGCTGCGGTCGGCCTCTACTTCCTTCGCCATACTGACATACAGCCTGCGCAGGCGTTGCGCGGTGCTCGCATTGGTCGATAACTCCGAGCGCAGCCGGTCCCTAATGCAGGCAAATCCCCGTTCCCCCACCTCTCGCAGAACCGCGTCTTTGCTGGAAAAATACCGGAAGAACGTGGGCTGGCTGATCTCAAGAACTCGTACGATGTCGTCGATCCGCGTGTTCTCAAACCCGCGCTTGCGAAATAGTTTGATCGAGGTCTCGATGATCTGCTGACGCAATCGGGCCTTCTTTCGCTCGCGAAGTCCCACCGTCATATCGTTTTCATATCGTTCGGCAACAATTCTTCGCGCTGCCCTCACTCGAGGCATCAGTTCCCCCATACACTGCCCCAAACCATGCGATCGCCGCCGCGGGCAATGTGATAGGCACTATAACAAAATAGCGACTAACACATTGAAGATTTTTTCACGTGCCCACGACTAGATTTGCTTTTGTAGCTATCTCCCCTGCCAAACTCTTGCGACCACTCGACGTCGGCTTCTCCAAAGTAATCAATTGCCTCAATGAATGTGGCGACGATTCAGCGCCAACCGAGGGCTGGCGCGACCAGAGTCAGAATTGCCTCCATGACGTGCGCATTGTAGGCAACACCTAGTTGATTTGGAATGGTCAGCAATAACGTGTCAGCCTCCGCGATCGCCTCGTCTTTCCTAAGCCGCTCGATGAGAACATCCGGCTCAGCAGCGTAACTGCGGCCAAAGATCGCCCGTGTGTTTTCGTCAAGGAACCCGATTTTGTCGTCTTCTTCAGAGCCTCGTCCGAAATATCCGCGATCACGGTCATCAATCAGCGCAAAGATACTGCGGCTGACCGAAATGCGCGGAGTACGTTTGTGCCCGGCTTCCTTCCAGGCTGCGCGAAAAGCGCGAATCTGGGCGGCCTGTTGGATGTGGAGCGACTCTCCGGTCTCGTCGAATTTCAGGGTTGAGGTCTGCAGGTTCATTCCCAGCTTCGCGGCCCATGCAGCTGTCGCGTTGGAAGCAGACCCCCACCAGATTCGATCACGCAATCCTTCGGAGTGCGGCTCAAGACGCAGAAGCCCCGGCGGATTGGGAAACATCGGACGCGGGTGAGGCCGCGCGAAGCCCTTGCCGCGCAGCAGTTCGAGAAATTCTTCGGCATGCCGCCGGCCCATATCTGCATCGTCCTCGCCTTCAAGCGGGCGGTAGCCAAAATAGCGCCAGCCATCGATAACCTGCTCCGGGGAACCGCGGCTGATTCCCAATTGCAGCCGGCCGCCCGAGATCAGATCCGCAGCCCCAGCGTCTTCCGCCATGTAATGAGGATTCTCGTACCGCATGTCGATCACTGCAGTGCCAATTTCAATCTTTCGCGTTTTGGCGCCAACCGCTGCGAGCAGCGGAAACGGTGACGCTAGTTGCCGCGCGAAGTGATGAACACGGAAGTAGGCTCCGTCCATTCCCAAACGCTCAGCCTCCACGGCGAGGTCAATGGACTGCAACAGCGCTTCGGCCGCCGACCGCGTTTGTGACTGCGGTGAAGGTGTCCAATGACCGAATGAGAGGAATCCGATTTTCTTCATGCAATATGAGTCTCCCATATCCTCGATACAGCTGTGCGTCGCTTCAATCCATAAACGGTAAAGGAAATCAGTGCTTTTGTCGTCTTCACTTCGCGATCGAGGCCGGTCGTTAGCGACAGGGCACGGAAGCCCCAGGCACAGTGATGAGCTGTGTCCGAATGAAATTCAGGCCGTAATCGTTGAGTTCTTACTCCGCTAGATTTTGCCCCGAAAGCACCAATTGAAGGCGCACTTTACCCTCGCCGTGATAAGTTTTGGAACTGGAAATGCATTCAGGAGTTGAAGCAGAGAAGAGGAGACCTATGAAACTTCTTACAGCAGATAAGGTGACACTTGGATTTATCGGCCTGGGCAATATGGGAAGCCGGATCGCACAACGCCTGCTTGATCACGGATACCCGCTCGTTGCATACGACAGAAATGCCGCTAAAGCGCAAACCGTCGTAGCAAAGCGAGGTTTCGCAGCTAAGAACATTCTTGAACTGGCGCACACCGCCGATGTGATTCTTTCATGCCTCACCAATGATGAAGCAGTTCAGAGCGTTTATGGCGGGCCAGCGGGAGTTTTTGCCGAGGCGCGGCCAGGAACCGTTGTGTTAGAGATGAGCACGATCTCCCCAAAGAGCTCGCGGGAACTGCACCGGCTCGGTGCCGAGAGTGGCATCGAGGTTTTGGACGTGGCCATCTCAGGCAGTACTCCTGCCGCGGAACAAGGTACTGTGACGCTATTGGCCGGCGGCAACCAGGACTTGTTCGGTGCCGCTGAACCAATATTCCAGGCGATTGCAAAGCAATACTTTCTTCTGGGCGGACCCGGCTCCGGGACAGCGATGAAGCTGGTGGTCAACACGCTGTTAGGGATTGGCATGCAGGCCATCGCCGAGGCCGTAGTACTTGGAGAAAAAACTGGCCTCGATCGCGAAAGGTTACTCGAAGTTTTATCAAAGACCGCCGTCGTCGCGCCGGCTCACTTGGGGAAGCTGGCGAGGCTGGCGATCGACGATTATACACCGCAATTTCCACTCCGCCTGATGAACAAAGATTTCCAGTTGATTCTCAAAGAGGCAGCGGAAGCGCATATTTCCATGCCTGCGACCGAAGCGGCGTTTCGTGTCAATTCAGAGGAGCTGGCACACCACAATGAAGAAGACTTCTCCGCTGTTTTGCGTCGAATGGAAGAAGTCGCCGGTATCGCAGATGTTCACTCCGGCTCGATTGCAAGTTGACCCGGAGGGCAGAATGCGTCCGATCACCTTGGCTCTGCGAGAACTACATCGCGATCGATGCCGAGCTGAAAGGTGTACAGAATCCGGCCTCGGACAGGTGATTGATAAGAACGCACGGTGATTGAGGGCAGCGCCGTGTATCAGCAACCCTGTATTCCTGAACCGCTGAAGAGTCTACCGTTGCTGATTCGACTCAGAATACCAAGCGGGAATATTCTTATACGTATAAAACCACTGTTTGAGGAGGGATACGAATGCAACTCGGAATGATAGGCCTGGGACGAATGGGTTCGAACATGGTGCAACGGCTGATGAAAGCCGGTCACGAGTGCGTAGTGTCTGACGCGCATCCGCAAGCCGTAAAGGATGTGGTGGCGAAAGGCGCCAAGTCGTCCGATGGCATCGCGGATTTTGCGAAAAAACTCAGCAAACCGCGCGCCGTGTGGTTGATGGTCCCGGCGGCGGTCGTCGATTCGGTATTGACTTCACTCACACCTGTGCTGGAACCGGGCGACATCGTAATCGACGGTGGCAATTCCTACTACCACGACGATATTCGCCGCGCGCGTGAATTGAAGAGCAAAGGAATCCACTACGTGGATTGCGGAACCAGTGGGGGCGTGTGGGGAGCGGAGCGGGGATACTGTCTGATGATCGGCGGGGAGGAAGCGATTGTGAGTCATCTCGATCCGATCTTCAAGTCGTTGGCTCCAGGTGTTGGCTCAGCGGCGCGGACGCCAGGGCGGACCGGCGAGCCTTCGACATCAGAAAACGGCTACTTGCGCTGTGGCCCGAACGGCGCGGGTCACTTCGTAAAGATGGTCCACAACGGCATCGAGTACGGCATTATGGCTGCGTTTGCCGAGGGATTGAACATCATTAAGAATGCTAACATCGGCAAGATGAAGCGCGATGAGGACGCCGAGACAACCCCGCTGCGCCATCCGGAGCTCTATCAATATGACATGGACATGCCCGAGGTCGCGGAGGTCTGGCGGCGCGGCAGTGTTATCGGCTCCTGGCTGCTTGATCTGACTGCCGCGGCTTTACGGGGGAATCCCGATCTCTCGAATTTTGCGGGCCGTGTGTCGGATTCCGGAGAGGGACGGTGGACGGTGCAGGCAGCGGTGGATGAGGGCATTCCGGCGCCGGTGATCAGCGCTGCGCTTAGTTCCCGTTTTGCGTCACGCGGCAACGAAGAATATGCTGCCAAACTGCTTTCGGCAATGCGCTACGAATTCGGCGGCCACAAGGAGAAAGCTGCCGACAAGCAGGAAGTGGCCTGATGGCGGATTTCCAGTCTGACGCCTTTGTGTTTTTCGGCGCCACCGGCGATCTCGCGCACAAACAGATCTTTCCGTCGCTGCAGGGGTTGATTCGCGATGAAGGGTTCAATCTGCCAATCGTCGGCGTGGCCAAAGCAGGTTGGAATCTTGACCAGCTTAAAGCGCGCGCCAAGGATAGCCTCGAACAACACGGCGGCCTCAACCGTGATGCGTTCAACAAACTGACGGGCCTTTTGCGCTACGTGGACGGCGACTACAACGATCCGAAGACTTTCGCCCAACTGCGTAAAGAGTTGGGCTCGGCGAAACAACCGCTGCATTACTTTGCGATTCCACCCAGCTTGTTCGGCACGGTTGCTGAGGGGCTGGCCAAGTCGGGCTGTGCTGAGAATGCGCGCGTCGTAGTGGAGAAGCCCTTCGGGCGTGATTTGGCATCGGCACAAGAACTCAACCGAATTCTGCACCGCTATTTCCCCGAAGAACGAATCTTCCGCATCGATCATTTTCTGGGAAAGGAACCGGTACAGAACATTCTCTATACCCGCTTCGCTAATCCAATGTTCGAACCGATCTGGAATCGCAACTACGTACGGAACATTCAGATCACCATGGCGGAGAGTTTCGGAGTCGAGGATCGCGGCAAGTTCTACGACGAAGCCGGCACGGTGCGGGATGTGGTTCAAAATCACCTGCTGCAAGTCTTGGCCAACCTAGCCATGGATCCGCCGACCGGAGAGGCTCACGACGCGTGGCGCGACCAGAAAGCCGCGTTGCTTAAGGCGGTACGGCCGATTGCTCCGGCGGACGTCGTGCGCGGCCAGTACAACGGTTATCGGTCAGTGCCGGGCGTGCACCCGGCCTCCAAGGTCGAGACTTTCATCGCGCTTAAGCTGTTCATTGAAACGTGGCGATGGGCCGGCGTGCCCATCTATATCCGCGCCGGAAAAATGCTGGCGGTTACCGCGACCGAGGTGTTCGTTGAATTCAAGCGCCCGCCGATGGAGACCTTTGGCGAAACCGTGCCCGGCACGTCCGCACATCTGCGCATGCGCATCAGTCCAGACATCGCCATCGGAATGGGAGTGCGGGTGAAGACGCCGGGCGAGCAGATGACCGGCACCGACGTGGAACTCAGACTCACCGAGCAGGCCGCCGACGACACGCCGCCGTACGAACGACTGCTGGGCGACGCTATGCGCGGACTGAATGAGCTCTTTACCCGTCAAGACGTGGTGGAAGCGCAATGGCGTGCGGTCGATCCGATCCTGGGCAATGTTTCGCCAGTGCATCCCTATGAACCGGGGACGTGGGGGCCCGACGAGGCTAACCATCTCATCGCCAGAGACGGACCGTGGGTTAATCCCACGGTGGAAGAAGAAAACAAGAAAGAGTTAGAAAAATGAACCAGCGATTATCGGAAGTGCCCTCGTGGCATGCACTGCAAGCGCATTACGAGAAAATCAAAGACATCCAACTGAGGCAGTTGTTTGCCAGCGATCCCAGTCGCGTCGATCGATTTACTGCCGAGGCCGCGGGCCTTTACCTCGACTACTCGAAGAACCGAATCACAGATGAAACCGTTCGGCTGCTGATCCAGCTGGCCCAAGAGCGGGGTGTCGCCGACCGGCGCGACGCAATGTTTCGCGGCGAGAAGATCAATATCACGGAAGACCGCGCCGTGCTGCACGTTGCCTTGCGTGCTCCGCGAGGGACTCAGATCAAGGTGGACGGCGTAGATGTAGTCCCCGAGGTGCACGCGGTGCTGGATAAGATGGCCGCGTTCTCCGACCGCGTGCGCAGCGGCGAATGGAAGGGGCACACCGGTAAAAGCATCAAGAACGTGATCAATGTCGGTATCGGCGGGTCATACCTGGGGCCAGAGATGGCTTACGATGCGCTCCGCACCTTTACCGACCGCGCGATGAAGTTCCGCTTTGTGGCGAACGTCGATGGTGCCGCCTTTGCCGAGGCCACTCACGACCTCGATCCCGCCGAAACGTTATTCATCCTCTCCTCGAAGACGTTCACCACGCTGGAGACCATGACCAACGCCTCGACAGCCCGCCGGTGGATCGTGAATGCGCTCGAGAGCGATGCGGCTGTAGCCAAGCACTTCGTGGCGGTCTCGACGAACGCGAAAGGGGTTGCCAAGTTCGGAATCGATACGGCCAACATGTTCGAATTCTGGGATTGGGTTGGAGGACGCTATTCCATGGATTCGGCGATCGGACTTTCCACCATGATCGCGATCGGGCCACAAGGATTCGAAGATCTACTCGCCGGATTTCACGATATGGATGAACACTTTCGTACCGCGCCGCTGGAGAAGAATCTTCCGGTCCTGATGGGCCTGCTTACCGTCTGGTACAACAACTTTTTCGGAGCGCAGACCATCGGAATTATGCCGTACGCGGACAATCTCAAGCGCTTTCCCGCTTACCTGCAGCAACTACAAATGGAAAGCAACGGCAAGCATGTGGCGCTCGACCGCCAGCCCGTGAACTACCAGACTGGGCCGATCATCTGGGGCGAGTCGGGCACCGACGGGCAGCACTCCTTTTACCAGCTCATTCATCAAGGAACGAAGTTGATCCCGTGCGACCTGATCGGATTCTGCAAACCACTGAGCGAATTTACTGACCATCATGACTTGCTGATGGCAAATCTGTTCGCGCAAGCTGAGGCTCTGGCCTTCGGCAAAACCGCTGAAGAGTTGAAGGCCGAAGGCTCTCCCGACTTTCAAACCCCATTTCGCGTTTGTGAGGGCAACCGACCAACCAATGTGATCCTGGCTGAAAAGCTGACTCCACGCGTGGTAGGCTCTCTCGTAGCTCTCTACGAACATAGCGTTTTCACCCAGGGTGCGATTTGGGACATCGACTCTTTTGATCAGTGGGGCGTGGAACTGGGCAAAGTCTTGGCCACGCGCATCATTCCTGAACTAAGGAGTTCCGCCGAACCTAAACTTAAGCATGACAACTCGACCAACACGCTGATCGGGCGCTATCGCAGTTTGCGTGGCTGAACCCGGCGATTTCGTAACTGCAGCTTGCCCTGTTATGAACGCTGCTCCGCGGTCGACGGCTCGGTTAGCGGAGAACTTTATCGACATCCACCGAGCCACCCTGCATCCGAGAAGATCAGAAGCACCCTTCCGCTTGTGAATGTGGAGCTAAGAGAAGGGTCCGAAAAACCCCAAATCACAGGACTAGGCTCGGGAGCCTTTGATGTCTGCATTGGTCATTTGAGCCGTACCTACGAGCAAATCGAGAACATGCTGCTGATTCGGGAGCGACTTGTTGTGGCTCTTCCGAAAGGGCACAGGGCAGCCCGCAAGAAGCACGTGGGCTTGAGAGACCTCAAAGGTGAGCTCCTCATCATGCCCTCGAAAGATTTGTTGCCTAGTGTGCACCATATGATCGCGACTGCCTTTCTGAAGAATCACATGCCGCTGGACAGATATCAAACGGTGTCGGCGGACATCGATTGATACGAGAGAGTACCGTATGGCATCTCTTATCGTCCCCTTATTGTACCCAGATTAGGAGTGCGAGTGAGGCATCAAGACTTCGTCCGCGTGTGATGGCAGGTTCGGGACAAGCCATCGAAACAAGAAAGTTGCGGTCAAGGCCCCCGCCAGTTGTGCCACGATGAACAGGGGGACGTCGGAAGGTCGAATCCCAGCAAAGGTGTCAGACAAGGAGCGGGCAATTGTCACTGCCGGATTTGCAAACGATGTTGACGCGGTGAACCAGTACGCGGCGGTAATGTAGCTTGCAACAGCGAACGGCACTACTCCTGAGCGTAATCGCGAACACCCCCAGATCACCGACAATAGTCCGAACGTTGCCACGAACTCGCTTAGAACCAATGCCCACCCATGTCGGGAGTGCGAGGAGAAGGAGTACCAGTGCAGCCCGAACATCAGATGCGCGATGATCGCTCCGGCAACTCCTCCCGCACATTGGACAAGCATGTAAGCTGCTGCTTCGGGCCAAGGGATACCGTGCTCAATTGCGTCGGCTAGCGTAACTGCCGGATTCAAGTGTGCGCCAGAAATTGGCCCGAACGTCAGAATCAGAGCAACCAGTGCCGCGCCAGTCGCAATGGTGTTTGCAAGGAGAGCAATTGCCACGTTCCCGCTGGCCAGCCGTTCGCCCATGATGCCGGACCCAACTACGGCGGCAACGAGGAATGCCGTCCCTAGAAATTCCGCCGTCAGTCTCACATGCAGGTTGAATTTCATTGGTGGCCGAGATTGTCGAGCTCTCGCTTGATTGCCAACTTGTCGATGGTAGCGAGGGGGAGGCAAAGGAATAGAACGATGCGGCGTTCGAGGGTCAAGAACGCATCACGGTATGCGCGCTTGATTTCCTCCGCCGTGCCACGAACCGCGGCCGGGTCGGGAACTCCCCAGTGGGCGGTCTGCGGCTGACCCGGCCAGAAGGGGCAGACTTCCTTTGCAGCGTTGTCGCAGACGGTGAAGACGAAATCGAGTTTCGGGGCATCAGGCTTTGCGAACTCATCCCAACTCTTGCTTCGGAGACCTTCCGTGGGCAAATGAGCATTCTTTAACTCCGCGATAGCCTCCGGTCGAACTGCGCCCGAGGGATGACTCCCAGCACTATAAGCGGTGAAGTTCGGTCGCCCTTTGTAATTCATGATTGCCTCGGCCATGATGGACCGAGCCGAGTTTCCGGTGCATAGGAACAAGACGTGGTAGTGTCCTTGCACGTTGTCCCCTCACTGGCAGCAGGTTGGCACGCAGCAAGGTTCTTTTCGCTCTGGCTTAACGGCTCGCACGAAGGCACTCATGAATTTGCCGTCCACCTGCGGCGCAATCGCATCCACGTCGATGTTTTGGCCGGAAAGGAACTCGCGAGCGTCCTCTATGCGATAAATTCTGGTTGGTTCGATCTCGATTTTATCGAAGCCAGCAGAGGCGAGCTTGGTGCGGTATTCGTTCTCTTCGAGAGCACCCGCAACACACCCAACCCAGAGGAGCACGTTTTGTCGAATCTCAGGCGGCATCTCGCCACGAGTAACAACATCGGATACCGCAAAGCGTCCGCCCGGCTTCAAGACTCGGAGGGCTTCGCTAAGCACTCGGTCTTTGTCGGCTGAAAGGTTGATCACGCAATTCGAGATAATCACGTCGACCGAGTTGTCCGGCAGAGGGATATGCTCGATCTCGCCTTTTAGGAACTCGACGTTCTCGGCGCCGGCTTTGCGTTTGTTCTCATCGGCCAGTGCAAGCATCTCGTCCGTCATGTCGAGACCGTAAGCCTTGCCGGTGGGTCCGACCCGCTTCGCCGAAAGCAGGACATCCACCCCGCCGCCCGAGCCGAGATCGAGAACCACTTCTCCCGGATTCAACTTCGCCAATGCAGTTGGATTTCCGCACCCTAACGATGCGAGCATGGCTTCCTCAGGAATTTGCCCCGCTTGGGAGGAGTCGTATAGATTGGAGGTGATTGGATCGCAATCCAAGGGGCTTGCCCCGGTCGCTCCGCAGCAACTACTTCCGCCGGTCTTCACTCTCAAGGCTGCCTGGCCATACTTCTCTTTGACTACTTCCTTGATGTCGGTGGCGCTCATGATGACTTCTCCTATTTACAAAGCTGGACGATATCTTGGGGTTTGACTGCCTTATTTCGAGTGCAGCATTCGGCGTAGAGGAATTGCAGCAATTCCTGGAGCGCTTCCGTGTTGGCCGTATAGCGCAAAAAAGTGCTTTCACGACGGACGTTCACGAGTTCTTCATTCTTGAGCTTCTCTAGATGGTGTGAAAGCGTGGAATTCGGAATGTCCAGCTCTGACTGGATATCTCCGACGACCAAGCCGTCCGGGTGCGCGGACAACAACAATTGCATAATTCGAAGGCGCGGTTCGGTGCCCATGGCGGAAAGCATGTCGGCGTACTTTGCAACTTGCTCGGTACTCTTCTTACTTGAGACGGCTGGCATATTTCGATAATTGCAGAACTATCGACGACTGTCAAGTTGATCCGAATTGAAGAGTGCAGACTCTCTGCTCGACTCGAAAATCCTACCTATCGCGAATGGCCGGCGGTTCCGTCCAAGACGGTGGCGCGCGGAATAAACTAATCGGAAACGACGCTAGGCGGCGGACACAGAATGTGGGAAAACAACGACCCGGACGCCGAGATTTTCTCAGAATGACGGGGATGTCAGCCGGTGCGGGAGCGCTCCGCTCCACAAGCCCGCTGCCCCTGGAGGCGGCACTCGGACTAGGGAGTTTTCAAGCGGGTTCGTCTCAATCCGATTCGAACCGACCCGATTACGTCTTGCGAATTTCCGCAAGTCCGGTTGAGATCGCCCCGAAACACATCGTCTCGACGATCACCTACAACGGTCAGTTCCCTGGACCGTTGTTACGTTTCAAAGAAGGCGCATCAGCGACGGTCGAAGTTCACAACGACTCAGACACTCCCGAGCAGTTGCACTGGCATGGTCAAATGGTCTCCCCCGACGTAGATGGCGCTGCCGAGGAAGGAACGCCGTTCATTCCGGCGCGCGGAATGCGTCGAGTACTTTTCACTCCGCGACCATCAGGTTTCCGTTTCTATCACACGCACAATAGGGCTGGTGCCGATCTCCACGCGGGACAGTACAGCGGCCAAGTCGGACCCGTGTACATCGAACCCAAGCATGAGGCCGGGAGTTACGACCGGGAAGTCTTTCTCGTTCTAAAGGAATTCGAAGCGTCTTTCAGTCAAGGCGGTGATATGGCCCAAGACTTTCTTGCTCCCTCCGCGCGAGTGAAGGAACTGGAGTCGAGCGGCGAGTCCGCGATGAAAGCCTCGCTTGCAAAGGGGATGCCGCACGGCTACGAAGTGGGCTATCGGTACTTCACTGTCAATGGTCGGATGTTGGGGCATGGCGAGCCGCTGCGGGTGAAACACGGCGAGCGCGTGCTCTTTCATGTGCTGAATGGCAGCGCGACCGAGATTCGCAGCTTGGCGTTGCCAGGGCATTCTTTCAAGGTTGTCGCGTTGGATGGCAATGCGGTTCCGACGCCCGCGGAAGTCCCGGTGCTGTGGCTGGGAACGGCGGAGCGCATTTCTGCCATCGTCGACATGAATCATCCCGGTGTGTGGATCATGGGTGATCTTGCGGATGACGACCGCGGTCACGGCATGGGTATTGTCGTGGAATATGCGGGACACAAAGCGAAGCCGCTGTGGACACCGCCGAAGCCGTTTCATTGGGATTATTTGCATTTCGCAAAAGGCGGCGCAACTGCGCCTTCGCCTGACGAGACGTTCGAGATGAGGTTTGCGAAGGATAACGCCGCCGAAGAAGGCTTCAACCGATGGATGTCGTCGCTAGCGTTGCGCATGCGAATGCGGTCATAGTGGTGGTGTGTTTCTCCCGCAGGATTCTCAGAAATGCGCTGGATCCGCCTCCATCTTCGAGTCCCACCCCTTCATCTCATTGAGTTCCTCGGGCGTGATCTGCGGCAAGTGGCGGATGAACAAAACCAGGCGCCAGGTTTGCGGGACAGTGTGCGTTCCGCTGAAGGCTGGCATGCCGCTCAAACGAACTCCATTTTCAATTGTGTAGTAGAGCTCGCCATCGCTCTTGTTCTGCGTCGCGGCTGCGCGCAAGTCGGGCGGTTTCGGATAGAAGCCCTTGCCATATACCGTCTGCCCCCCTCCGTCATTCGAATGGCACGGGGAGCAATGATAGGCGAAATGCTCCATGCCTCCCCGAATGCTCTCCGTTGAAGGCGTGATGGGATTG
>JBAUYE010000247.1:0-21640 GCA_049584615.1 Candidatus Sulfotelmatobacter sp. | reverse complement strand
TTCCCGAAGACGTCTGGTACATCCTCCCCGAAAAAGTAGTCCGAGGAATGTCGACGGTAGGCTTGTATCCCGCCATGGCAGGCGCGAAATACGACGCCTACAAAGAAGCCTGGCATCTGCTGCGCGGAGAAACGCCCGGGCTCGTTGCCCGAATCGAGGCTTGCGCAGAGAAGGATTTTCCCGAGCTCAATCTTCAACCAACGCCTTCAGCCGGGCCAGCGCCTGATCCCACTGCTGGGAAACGAAATCGAGGTATTGCTTCATTCCTGCAATGGGCTCGGGATCGAATTCGAAGCGGGTCTCGCGGCCTCGATGATTGCTGCGCACGATTCCCACGCTCTCAAGCACTCGAAGATGTTTGGTGACCGCCTGCCGGGTCAGCCTCGAACCCTCCGTCAACTCGGAGATCGAACGAGGCTGCCCGGCAGAGAGCTTCGCCACCAGCGCCAGCCGCATCTCGTCGCCGAGCGCGGCGAATACAGCGGCACGCGGCCGTTTGAAGGCCGCGCGGCTACGGCTTTTGTGTGACATATTGTTCGATGTTCTTCACTTGTGCGGTCCAGCCGCCGTCGTTTCTGCGGAAGGCCTCCAGACGACGATCGCCGGGAAGCTTGTCGAAGCCGGACTCGGTCAGCACCAGCAGCGTACCACTCGCAGTTTTCTCCAGCCGGAATTCGACAAGCGTGGTCGGCTCGTTCGAGCAGTCCGCGGGATAGTCCGCCTTGTCGATGGATTTGGGATGAGGCCAGGTAAAGGAAAAGAGCCGCTCGGGCTCCATTTTCTGCACCGTCGCTTCCCACCGGATGTGTTCATAGCCGGGATGAGTAATCCGGCCGCGCGAGATCTGGCCGGGCACAAACGGCCCCTCCAGTTTCACGCGAAACCACTCGCCAAACTCGCGGTAATCGGTGAGCGCGCTCCACACCCGCGCAACCGGCGCTTTGAGTTCAATGCGCTTCTCAATACGGTCGTTCATATTAGGCAACCTCCGGGTTGCATATTAACTCAAGCCGCTGGGATATGCAACTGTCTGGTTGCACGTTATATTACACTGCTTCCAGGCGAGACTAACTCAGGAGTGAGCAGGCCGCAGGAAAACAAAACGGGGACGGCTTGCGTCGTCCCAGGGACCGCGACGGGGGAGGCCCGCGCATCCGAAGAGAACTCCCCTCCGGACATCTCAAAACACAATGCGGCTAGTATCGGCCCTGGTCGATCCACAGCCGGACTTTGTCTTCAACGGAAAACCGGCTGGTAGGCGTGCCCGCGAACTTCGACTCCAAAGCAAACGCGTGGGCTTCGAGCGGCACCGAGAAATGAAGCTTGGTCCGCACAAAACTGCGCACAAAGATGTCGCTATAGCGCTCGAGTCCGAGCATCTCGAACTGGACCGCATGCACGAGCCCGTGAAACAGCGCGCGCTCCGACATTTTCTCGTTGAACACCACCACATCGAGAAACGTGAGCGAGTGCATGTGCGTAACCTCGGGCAGGTTCACGAATCCCAAAGCCTTGTACTCCTCATAAAAAGGAGGATTCGGGACGCGCGCTCCCCGCAGTTCGGCAATCCTCACCCGGTCAAGCAAGGCGGCAGAAAAAAATGGCCACATCAGCGCTTTCTCGCGATTGCTGAGAGGCAGGGCGGAAGCAAGATAGTGCTCGCGCTGCTCCTTGAAATACACGGCAACCCGCTTCACCGCTTCGGCGATCTGCTCGTCCGTGATCTGCGGCGCAGGCTCAGGGCCGGCCTCGATCGCGGGAATCTTCTTTTCAATGGACGAATAAAATTCGCTCAGCGCCGCCGCCGACTGCACCGACTTGCGCAAAATATCACGCTGCCCAAAACGCGCCAAATCCTCGGCAGAAAACCGCAACCGCAACTGATGTGTTGCGCAATGGGCGCTTAGGAGCTCCAGCTGGGCGTGCTGGAGTTCTGAATTCATCTGGGCGATAGAAAGTCTATCGTCAGGATTTTCCCACGAATACATCTTCATCAACTCCTAAGGCTCTTGGCTACCGCAGAGGGGGCCGGGCTATGGATAATTTATACGACGTTATGTTTACGATGTCAACATAATTATTGAGAGAATAAACTTTGGTAATGGAGGCGGAGAGCGGGGCCTGGTATTGTCTGTACATTGTTATGTTTACGATGTATACATAACCTTCGAGGTTTCGTTTTCCCCCAGAAGGAGAACCTGTGCCGCGGCGAGCCGACCCTGAGCTGGAACGCAGAATTCTGGATGCAGCGCAGAAGTTGTGGAAGAAAGGAGGGGAGAAGGCGCTGACCATGCGGACGGTGGCGCGGGCGGCGGGGACGAACACACCGGCAGTGTACCGGCGGTTTCGCGACCGGGACGACATACTCCGCGGGCTGCTGCAGCGCATCCGATGGGAGATTGCGGCGCAATTGGAGGGCATTTCTTCTCCGGAGGAAGGGTGCGAGCGGTATCTGGATTATGCGCTGAGCCATCCCCGGGAGTACGAACTGTTTTTCCAGAAGGAGTATGAACTTTTTCATTCGGCGCGTTCCCTGCGAGCCGGGGTCAAGGTTGGGGCGCGGCCGGTGCGGGACGTGATGCGACAGAAAGTGGCGGAAAAGCTCGGCGGTTCGCCCGACGACCACCAGCGTGTGCTTATGGCTTTGCAAATGGTGGTGCATGGGGCAGCGATGCTGCTGATCGAAAAGGCGATCCTGCCGGAGAATGCGGCGGAGGCGCGGGCGGTGCTGACGGCTTCGGTGGCGGCGCTGCTGCGTGCGGGTGACGCGCTGCGAGGGTGATGAAAGGCGGCGCCTAGCACCGGCGACAAATTCGTGGGCCTGGCCGGGAGATTACTGAGCAGCCCGGAAACCGGGCGGTGCCGGATCGGCCAGCGTCGCCGTGCATGCCAACGTCGTCCAGCAGCGAACATCTGCCTTCAATGTCAGGATGGCTGTACTACCCGGCGGAAACTCCAGCGCAAAGCGCGCCTCCTTCAATTTCGCTGCGAGCGGTTTCAAATCGCCGTCTCCGCTCACGTACTCCACCGACTCGACCATACCCGGCTTAAGCGCGACGATGAACTGCGCCGAGCCCGCAATTTTCTTTTCGTTGGCAAACTTGACTTCATGCTGCCGCTGGAGCTCCTCTTCGCCGTTCAACGTCCACTGGCCGTTCGGCAGGCGCCGGATTTCGTTCGTCGGTTTCTTCCCGCTCAGCTTTACGTAGCGCGCCGTAACTTCTGCCGTGCGCTTGTCATACTCCTTGATCCGGTCTGTTGGCGAAAAACCTTCCATTCTTCCGTGTGGAGGAGACATGGCCGCCAATGACAGCTGATACATGTGCGCTGCCTCTTTCGCTTTCCCCTCTTTCTCGTAAATTTCGCCCAAGTGTTCGCCCACCAGTTCATTGTCGCCCAGCAACCACGCCGGACGAATCAGGCTTTCTGCACGCTTCATGTCGCCCTGCTGAAAGTACACCCAGCCCAGCGTGTCCCACGTGAGCGATAGCTCGTAGGTCACGCGCAATCTCGCGTCGTTCGAATTCGCGGCCTGCCCTTGCTCTTCCAGCTTCTTGACTCCCTTTTCGGCGTATTGCTGCGCAAGGTCCAGGCTGAGCTTGTTATCCGTCAGCACCCACGCGGCGTTGTTCAGAACGTCCGGATCGTCGCCCTTCTGCTCCACTACTTTTTCGAAGCCCGCGACCCCCTTGTCGTTCTGTCCGGCCTTGATGTAGGCAGTGCTCAATTGCGTGAGCAGGCCCGAATTGTCGGGCTGGGCTTTGACCACCGGCTCCAGTACCGCAACTTCCTCGGTGTACTTTCCCTCCTGGTAAAGGAGCGCACCCAGCGCTGACGCGGCCATCAGGTTCGACGGATCCGCTTTTAGCAATCTGCGCCACTCGTCGGCAGCTTCGTCGTTGCTCCCCATCTGCATGAGATAGGCGGCTGGAATCTGGTAGCTGCGCGCGTCGGTAGGTGAGATTTGCTGCTCCTCGCGAAATTCCTTTAACGCTTCTTCCAGATTGCTCTGCGCCAGCAGGGCCACAGCCAGATTGAAATGCGCTCCCTTGTACTTGGGATCCTTGGCGAGAACCTTGTCGTTCAGTTGCTGCGCCCGGCGGAAATCTCTGCGCTGCAGTGCGCCGTTGCCTTCGCTGAACATGTCGTCGATGCTCAAATCCTTGTCCTCATCTTCTGTGTTTGCGTCGCCGGCGTTGCCCATCACCGTGGCGCTTGCTCCATCCAGGTGGATGAAGTTGAACTCGTCATCGTAGAGGGAGCGGCCGAACCTGCGGTATTCGTCCCATTCAGCGAGCGGCACCTCATTCTTTTTGACGACGAGCTTGCGTGTTGTGGTGAGCACATTGTTTTCCACACTGGGGGTGTCGTCGTACTCTACGTAAGGCTCCGATAGGTGAAGCGGAGCCGGAGTTTGCAAAGTGTAACCCTCGGGCAGCGCCAGTTGTGACCGGTAGATGACCTTGCCCAGCGCCCCTAGCAACACCGGTTCTTCCGGCTTCTTGTCGTGGGCGTCCTTTGCCACCTCGATGCCCATCGGCGGCAACGGGGCTGTGATCTGCCGCTCGTCCCAGTTGCCGTATTTCTTGCGCACGTAGTCGTAGGAAATTTCGAGGGGCCTGTCTATCTCATCGGGAGGCGTGACTTTCACGTTGCTGACTTCGCCGCCAAAGTTCAGAGCATAGGACATTCGCTGCACCGCATCGCGCCACTGCGACTCGGAAAGCTGGCGGAAGGCCATGCGCAACGCCACTTCCACGTCGCCGCGATAGGATTGCTCGACGTGGCCGGTGAACGTACCCGAAGCGGTAAGCCTGCCTTCCATGGAAAACTCCTGATCCGACGGAAAAGGAGGATTTGCCGGCGTCGTCATGAGCTGCGGCGGTTTGTCGGTGGGAATCACCAGAGCCTGCTTATCCCGGAGCGAGACCAACAACAGGCCATAGGGCGCGACTTCGGGTGTGGTGTCAAGCCACACGAACTGCCCGGCGGCCGGCACTACGGTGATCACATGATTGAATTGAGCCGGCGATGGCACCTCAGGATCAAGCTTGCGGCTGGCGTTGATCAGGGCCGGCCAGGCTTCAATGCCCTCCGCCTTCAGCAGCGAGGCCAGCAGCGTGTGCTTGTCCTTGCAATCGCCATAACCGTTGTCGAGCACGTCGTCGGCGGCGTGCGGCTGGTAGCGGCCGATTCCGAAGTCCAGGCCGACGTAGTGAAATTTCAGGGCCACGAAGTTGTAGATGGCGTGAATTTTCTCGTCGTCCGTCTTCAAACCTTTGGTGAGTTCGTCTGCCTTCGACTGAACCGCGGGCGTCACCGTCAGCGGGTCTTTCTGCAACCCGCCATACCAGCGCCCGACCTCCTCCCAGCTGGAGAAGGTCGTGACCTGCACATCCGGATTGGGCGGGATGCGGCGCGGCGGCTCATCCGGGTCTTTCTCTTTCACCGTGAGATTCTGATGCGTCCACCGGTAGATGCGCCGCGCTCCTTCGGTCTTAACCTCCGGCTTAAAGTCCGGGCTAACGATCTTGACGTATTTCCCGGCGGGAAGGCTGATCTGCAGTTGTTCGTCTTTGGAGATCGCGCTCTTAGTGAACGAGTATTCGTACCAGAACTGGCCGGGGACTTCCGGCTTGAAGACGCGAAAGCGCACCAGGTACTCCAGTTCGTCACCCACGCTCAGGCCTTTTACCGCAACATGCTTCTCATGAATGTCGCTGTAGAGCGGGGCCGTGCGGGTGACTTCGCCCGGCATGTCCTGAATGTTGTAGTCTGGCGTCTTCACTACCGTGCCGTCGGGTTTGCGCACGCGCACGTAGTCAATCTCGACTGCTTCGTTGGCACTGGTATAGACGAAGTTCAGGACAGCAAACGCTTTGACGCCCGCCTCTGCCAGCACTTTGACCTGGGTGGTCAGCTCGCGCGTGCCGGTGCCATCGTTTTCCGCCACGATATGCGTGGCAAACCGCTCAATGACGTAGGCTTCTTTGGAGAAATCCTGAGTGGCAGAGGGAGATTTTTCAGCAGGTTTTGGGACAGGTTGTTGCGCCGACGTTCCAGCCGCCTTTTCGGCCGGTTTTTCCTGCGCCAGCGCCGGTGACAGCGCGATTGCGGCCAGCAGCACGGCAAGCGGCGAAATTCTTCGGGACATCGCTACAGCTCCCAAAACGACGGGGGCCGATCATACTTTAAATTAGGTCGGTGTTGCAATGCTCAGTATGTGGCTCACGGGCGCAGTGTCCGTGAACATTCATTGACAGTCAAAGAGAGGGCCGCTGAATGTACGCATGGAGCTTCTGCTGTCCCCTTCGGGACTCGGTTCCCATCTTCTTGGGCTTAGCCCGGGCTGGCGTCCGGGGCTAGTCACATGCTGCCCCTAGCGGGGCTGGGTTTGCGATGATCCGTTCCGTGTCTTTCCTCGAGGGGGCAGGATCCATCTAGCGGGTGGGCAGCATCGCCAAGCCCCCACTCAAGCCAAAGGCGGGCTTGAGTGGGCCACCCGTCCGGGGAGGGTCTTTCCCGCTAAGTAATCGTCAAGACGAGGCTGGCGCTGGTGCCGCCGCTGGTGCAGCCCACATCGCCCGTGTTGCCGCTTGGAGTGTTGACTGCCACCTCGGCTGTTCCGGAAGCGGAGATCACGGCGGAGGTGATGGTCGCCTGCAACTGCGTGCTGCTTTTGACTACCGTGCTGAGCTTCGTCCCGTTGATGACGACGACAGAAGATGAAACGAACCCGGCACCATAGACATCGAGAACAAAGCCCGGCCCCACTTCAGCGAGCGTGATGGTGCTGGCAGAAAGAGATCCAATGATGGGGGCTGGCCGAGCGCTGCCGCACAAGGGATTGAGCGCGTTGCATCCCTGGAACAGCAGCGAGGCGAGCACGAGCGCGCCGAGAGGCCGCAAGAAGGCGCCGATTCTTTTCATAAGGGATCGTACCACCTGCTGGTAAGTGCAGATGGTTACAGTTTCGCGTATTCCGCTTTGGCTTCGGTGAGAATGGGGATGCCGGGGTCGGCATTTTTCCAGAGAGTGAGGAAATCCTGGTAGGCGGCTTTGGCTTTTTGGGTGTTGCCAGAGATGGCATAGGCGCGACCTAGTTGGAGGTGTGCGAGGGAGCCTAGCACGAAGTTCTGGATTACTCCGGGATGATCGAGGAACTTCTGGAATTCGGCGGCGGCCGCGGGGCCGTTCTTTTGCGCGAGGTACGCGAGGCCGCGAATGTAGGCGGGATACATGGAGAGGCCGGGCGGAGGCGCGCCGAGTTCGTAGGGCAGAGAGGGTTCGAGGGAGATGATGGCGCGATCGGGCAGCTGCTCGGCCATCGCGATAGAGGCCTCGATCACGGGAAACCAATAGACCTTTAAGTAAGTGTTGCTGGGTTCGGACTTTTGCAGGGATTCGAGGATGGATCTGGATTGGGAGATCTCGCCGGTGCGGGCGAGGGCGACGGCGGCGATGACTTTGACGTCGCGGCCGGGAGCTAGCGCCAAGGCGCGAGCGACAGCCTGGCGGGCGGCAGTGACGTTGCCCATTTCGGCCTCGCGGATCGCCTGGAATGCGATCCACTGGGCGCCGGTTTCTTTGGCGTCGGCGCGGACGGCGGAATCGGAGGCACGGCGGGCCAGGTCACGGGCTTGTTCCAGGCGGCCGTAATAAGCCTGAGTATCGGCATGGGTGCTGAGGAGTTGGTCCTCCTCGCCGGGGCGGCCTGCGGCCCATGCGACCTGACGTTCCATGCCCGCCGCATCTCCGGAGAGAAATGCCAAGGCGTAGAGATCGCCGCGAATGACGAAGCCGTCGAAGTTTTTCTGCTGGGCCTCGGCGAGAGTCTGGCGGGCTTCCTTGATTCGATCGAGGTTGATGTAGGTGCCAGCGAGGTTTCCGTAGCCAACAATCGAGCCTTCCAAGCGCTGCTGGGCTTCGGTTTCGACGATCGATTTGTCATACTGGCCGAGAGCGGAATAGATGAAACCAAGATTGCCGTGAGGGACAGGGTCGTTGGGATAACTTTTTGCCCAGAGTTCGTAGGCTTCGGTGGCCTTTTCAACTTCTCCGGTGACGTACTGGAAATAGAACGCGGAGATGCGGTAGCGCTCGCGCTCGCTGACCCGGTCGCGCAAATCGTAAGCCTTTTTGGCATTTTCCGCGGCGAGGCTCGCCCGGCCAAGATTTGCGTACTCGACGGCGAGACCAACATAAGCCATGGCGAAGTTGGGGTCGAGTTCGATGGCGCGCTTCATGAAGGGAATGGCTTCGGCGTCTCCCTTGGTGCGTCCGGTGGTGATGCCCATGCTGTAGGCTTTGAGGGCTTCGAGGGAGGGAGTGGTGGCTTCGACGGGCACATCGAACTTTTGCACCGAGGCCAGCGATTCGCCGAGTTTGGTGCGCAGGGTGGCGGCGGCTTTACTCAGGGCCTTCAGCACGTCGGGCTTGCTGGCCGCCTCTTCCTGTTCCTCGGCGAGCGTGTCTCCATTGCTGCAGCCCACGGCGTTTATGCCGATCACGTATTGGCCGCCGAGATTTGAAATGGAACCGAGCACGATGGCTTTGCTGCCGGTGCGCACGCAGAGTTCCTTGGCGACTTCCGGAGTGATGCGGGTGCCGGGCTGGCTGCCCATGAGGCGCAAGGTTTCGCCGACCTTGCGGTCGGAAAGAATGTTGATGAAGGGGGACTGTCCGAGTTGTACGGCGAGAGCTTGTTTGAGGGCGTCGTCGAAGACGGAGTCTCCAGTTTTGTTGTCGAAGTCGGCCAGGACTACGGTGTCTTTTTCGGTTAAGGTCGCAGGGGTGGCTGCCGGCGTGGCGGAACGCGAGCGCCAGTAGAGGCCGGCCGCGATTAGCGCGACTACGACCACGGCGGCGGGAAGCAAGAACTTCCAGCGGGCGCGTGGTGGGGTGGTCGAAGAGATTTGACTGGAAGAGACTGCCGGCTGCTGCTTGCTGGCGGATGAGGCTGAGTTTGCGGACGCGGCGCCGGATGGCGAACGGCTGGAGTCGTCGACGGCGGCCGGGATTCCTGAATTGCTGGATTCGATCTCGCGCTTCAGGCGTTTCAGGTCGGCGCGCATTTCCGCGGCAACCTGATAGCGGAGTTCGCGATCTTTTTCCAAAGCCTTGGTGATGATCTCTTCGAGTTTGGGTGGGAGATCGGGATTCAGGCGCGCGGCGGGTGCGGGCGCTTTGTGGAGGATGGAATCGAACAAGTCGGTGGTGGTGGCGCCGCGGAATGGCAACTGGCCGGTGGCCATCTCATAGAGGACCGCACCGAAGGAGAACAAGTCAGTACGGATATCGAGCTCGCGGCCGCGGGCTTGCTCTGGCGACATGTACGCGGCGGTGCCTATCGCCGTGCCGGGACTGGTTAAGTGTTCTTCGACCGCCTGAGTTCGCGTGGCTTCATTTTCTCCGGTGGCGGGCGATGCCGCGACCTTGGCCAGGCCGAAATCGAGGACTTTGGCGTTGCCGCGCTCGGTTACGAAGATGTTGGCGGGCTTGATGTCACGGTGCACGATGCCTTTAGCGTGAGCGGCATCGAGGGCGTCGGCTATCTGGATGGCGAGGGAAAGCAAGGTGTCCAACTCGAGGGGTCGAACGCCGATTAGGTGCTTCAGGGTTTGGCCGTCGAGAAACTCCATGGCAATGAAGGCTTGGCCGTCTTCTTCGCCAATATCGTGAATGGTGCAGATGTTGGGGTGGTTCAGTGCGGACGCGGCCTGGGCTTCGCGCTGAAAACGGGCGAGGGCTTGCGGATCGCGGGCTACGGAATCGGGAAGAAACTTCAAGGCGACGAAGCGATGAAGGCGCGTGTCTTCCGCTTTGTAGACGACGCCCATGCCGCCGCCGCCGAGCTTTTCGATGATGCGGTAGTGCGAGATGGTTTGGCCGATCATTTTCGGTCGATCATTGTTCGGTCGAGCTTACTTTTAGTCGAGCATTCTTTAGTCGATCGTGGGAGCTGCCTGGTTTTTGGGTCGCTTCATCTTACGGACGCGGGTCGATGCAGTCAACGAATTGCGAGGGCTGATAGGTGTATATTTCATCCGATGGATTCCCGATACAGCGCATTTAGTGGACCACTCGATAGCAATTTTCGAGCGGGATTTTGGCCGCTTCTGCTCGCACTCTTAGTGGGCACGTGCAGCGCGCAAACGGCTGTAGAGCGGATGGACAAGCTTGTGCAGCCGTATATCGACGCGCAGATGTTCATGGGCAGCGTACTGGTGGCGCAGCACGGCAAGGTGCTATTTAGCAAAAGCTACGGCTGGGCGGACGCAGAGTGGAACATACCAAACTCGTCCACGAGCAGATTCAATATCGCTTCAGTGACGAAACAATTCACCGCAGCTTCGATTTTGGTTTTGGAAGAGCGGGGAAAGCTGAAGACGTCAGACCCCGTCAAAAAATATCTGCCAGATGCGCCAGCAGCATGGGACAAAATCACAATCTATAACCTGCTGACGATGACATCCGGCATCGCGGGAGACGCGGCGAAATATGAGCCGGGACCTCCAGATCGACTGGTCTTTCGCGACGAGCCACTGGCCTTTCAACCCGGCGACAATTGGGATTACACCAACGAAAGCTATATGGTGCTCGGGTATCTGGTGGAGAAGATCAGTGGGCAATCCTATCCGGATTTTCTTACCGAAAACGTCTTCAAGCCGCTCGGTATGAACGATTCGGGAGTGAACTCCGTTGTAGCTATCATTCCGCACCGCGCGTCCGGGTATTGGCCCGGATCGGACGGGATGGAGAATGCAGAGCGACCGAACTTTAGCGGAGCGAGCTTGGCATCGGGAGGTATCTTTTCCACAACCGAAGACATGCTCCGGTGGGAGAGCGGGCTTTTCGGCGGCAAGTTGCTTACACCCGCCTCGCTGCGCAAGATGACCACTCCATTCAAGCACGATTATGCCTGCGGTCTATACGTGCGTCATGTCGGAGGTCGCCTCTTGATCGACTATGACGGCAACAACATCGGTTACAACGCGCAGGTGGCTTACTATCCGGAAGGCGAATTGGCGGTCATCGTTTTGGCAAATCTGAATGGCACCGTCACAGGCGAGGTGAATAAGGCACTTGCAGCAGTCGCACTCGGAGAAACACCTCCGACGCCGTCCGTACACAAAGAAATCCATCTGCCCAAGGAAGTTCTGTCACGGTATGCAGGGACGTACCAATTTCCGGATTACAGCCTGAAGATGGTGCCCGAAGGCAATCATCTGTTAGTGGAGTTTGACGATGGCGGTACGCTTCCAGTTTTTCCTGAGTCGGAGACGAAGTTCTTCTCTAAGCCGTGGCCCACTCGGTTCGAGTTCTCGAAAAACGATTACGGCGAGTTCACCATTGTGAAACAGTTCGAAGGCGACAAAGAGGAAAATGGCGTAAAGAAGTAATTCGTTCGAGATTCCGGTTTGTTGAAATCAGGCGTTAGCACTCATTGTCCCTCAATGAGTGAAATGGGGGCTCGGCCTGCCTGTTGGGATCAGCGCTTTCGGTTGGGACGTGAGTCGCGGTTTTCGGGGGATGTCCCCCAGTCCGGGAAGATTTGCGCGATGGACTGCGCGGTGAAGGCTGGCCTTGGCCGCCGCCTCTCTCGGAGAGTGAACATGACAGCGAGGAAAAATCCTTCTAAAGCTCCAAGGAATGCTTCCGTCATTGATAGGCTGTTGAATGTTCGCAACCCCTGGTTGGTCAGAATGAATCCGGTATACGCCATAGCTGCCGTCCAGAGGATTACGCGGACAGGGAACATGGGGATCACCTTTTGATGAGCACATATTGCCACAATTCGCCCTTGCGGAGTGAGGGTGGGGCTGTGGAATTCTCACTTTGCCCATCGCTATCCCGGTCAACGAATTGCGAGGGGGTCGCGACGAGGAGATCGGCTCTGGCCACCGTTCTCGACAGTTAAGGAACAAATGCCGATATTATCCTCCTATACTGATGGCTTCTGTAATACCGATACTTTCCGATGGAAAGCTCTAACGAGGGAGTTTCAGCGGCAGAAAAGAACGGCGTGATCGAAGGGAACATTCAGCCGGTGCGAAGATGGAGAGTGAAGGGCTTCGATCTGGCCGATCGCTGGCTGAATCGCGTCGTCCGATTTGCCAGTGCAATGCACGAGGGTTTTTGGCTGGGTTGCCTGAGTGCTGACGAACTCAATGCGGTCACGGCGGAGCACTTTGATCAATCACAATACTACGCATCGACTGAGCATAATTTGAGCGGGTTTTTCGGTTGGGAAAAGTCTGTTCTGGACCGGTTCTTTCAGCGAGGGTCTCGCATCCTGGTTGCGGGCGCGGGCGGGGGCCGGGAGGTTCTGGCTCTGCGCAAGGCGGGGTTCGAGGCGGAAGGATTCGAATGTAGTGTGCCGCTGGTGCGTGCCAGCGAACAGATTTTCGACCGGCAGGGCGAATCGGAGTACGTGACTTTTTGCCAGCCGGATCGGGTTCCGCAAGGCCCACGGATTTACGACGGGCTGGTTGTGGGCTGGACCGTATACACGCACGTTCCGACCAAGGCGCGCAGGGTTGCCTTCCTTCAGGCTCTGAGCGAGCGCGCTCTGGCGGGCTCTCCCCTGCTGGTTTCGTACTTTGCGAGGCAGAGTCGTGCGAGCGATGACGTTCTCGTCCACCGGACGGCAAGACTTTGGCGTTTTCTTTTGCGCGGGAGGAAGGAACCGTTGGAGGTGGGGGATCGCATCAGCTATGCGCGATTTGTCCGTTCGTTCACGAGCGACGAAGTGGAAGCCGACCTTAGAGCCGCTGGCTTTAGAAGTGCGCACCATGGTGCTGAAGGCGATTTGGGTTATACGGTGGGCGTTGCCGAATGACTTCTCTCCGGTCAGGTTCCTAACAGGTTGATTTGCAGTTTCGCGTAGCCATGTTCGCGTGCCCATAGGTCCAGAGGTATGGTCGCCAGCTCATCTACCACGGCGACTGCGAGTCCTGTTTTCGTCAGGTCGATGCTTTTGAGATAGGTATGGCATGTGTCGCAGACGTCGACGCGGACGTGCGCGATCTCGGGCGCGGAATAATAGGCCATCTGTGGTTCCCGTTCTTCTCCGCAGGCCGGACAATAGATTCGTCGAAATTGCCATTCATGCGCGCAGAGCATACAAATCAGCGACTTTTTTGCACCGTCGCCTTCGCTGCGCAATACGCCGACAGCAGGCTTGCCGCCGCAAAGCGGGCACGTCGACGGAGTCCCGTCGAGAATCTCGACTTCGCGATGATCCGCCAGATATTCGGCGTAGGGCTGAAGAAAAATCCAGGCTAGCACTCGATCGGCACCTGGAGCGCCAGGGTGATTCGACTCAGCGCCGTTCCCGCCCGCGGATAAATCCGCATCTCCGTACCAGAAGTCTTCAATTGCGCGCTGCCATGCTGCCGATCCCTTCCTCGCTAGAGTAACGGCGGCCTGGGCGAGGGGCGTTGGGGCAATCTGCTGAATCATTGATAGAAATCCAGGAAACTTTGGCAGGAGGAGGAAAAAATCCAATTCATCGCGCAGCGGGCGATCGGAGGAAATCTTCGGCGAATCCGCGAGGGCTTTCTCGAGTTCGCCGTAAACACCTTTCTGAAAGGTTGCAACGCGGGCGTAGTAATGCAGGCCTTCAGCGGAGAACGGGTAAGACGAGGCTAATTCGTTGGCGCGGCGAATGCGGCGATCCCACTTCGCGTCGTTCATTGTTGAGGCAATTGTTAAGGCCATGGTCAAGGCCGGGGTTTGCCAATGACGTCGTAGTACCAGGTGCGATGGAAGGTCCACGCCCAGGCTCGTGTGACGTAGCCGTGAATCATGGAGCCGAAGCTGCCCTCTTCAAGGATTGCGCTCATGTACACGTGAATCAGAAATAATCCAATGGTGATGAGCGCGACGCTCGCGTGAATCAGAATCGCAGTGTAGCGAAGGAAGCGGAGACTCCATGGGAGCGTTTCCGTGTACCACAGGGCGACGCCGGAAAGGAGCAAGAGAATTACGCTGTAGAAAATTCCCCAGAAGAAGATTTTTTGTCCGAAGTTGAAGCGGCCGACGGGCGGGAGTTTTTCGTCCTCGTTCTCGATGTAGTCAGGGATCGCCTTCCCCCAGGCGCGATCGGCTTCGTCGATTTCCATGTCGCCGCGCCACGCTTTGAACGTCCAAAACTGGGTTGCAGCAAAAATCAATCCAAACCAGGGATGCCAGAATCTCGCAGCGGGACCGCCTCCTACAACCGCGGCCAGCCAGTACAGATAGGGCGACCAGAAGGCGAGGCCAGTCATCAACAGATAGATGTAGGAGAGCGCCCCGATCCAGTGATTTACACGCTCGCCAAACGTGTAGCGGACGATTGTCTCGGCGCTTTGGTCCGTGGCGCTCGGACGCGACACCGCTCCGGTTGTCATACCCGCCTCCCGGCATCAGCATTAGCTTTCGGCGGAATAGGTTCTTCTTTTTTGGGGCCAAATCGCATGTAATGCAGGGCCATGCCTACGATGCCGCCGACCATCGCCAGATTCCCGATCCATTTCAGCGGGCCTTTCCACAGCCGCACTGACCAGGGGATGTGCGGATCCTTGGGAAGTCCGCCGTACAACTCCGGATGCTTGGCATCGTGCAGGACGTAAATCACGTGCGTTCCGCCGACTCCGGCCGGGTCGTAGACACCCGCATCGGCAAATCCGGAATTGTCGCGCAGCTGCGCTGCACGAGTCTCGGCCAGTTCCTTCATTTCCGGCTTCGTTCCAAAATGCAGGCAGCCCGTGGGGCAGGCCTTGATGCAGGCTGGCTCCAGTCCGACCGACACGCGGTCGTTGCACAGCGTGCATTTGAAAACTTTGCGCGAGGGCGGATCGAATTTCGGAATGTTGAAGGGGCAGCCGGTCATGCAATAGCCGCAACCGATGCAATTGGCCTCCTGGAAATCGACGATGCCGTTGGCATACTGGACGATGGCGGCATCGGCCGGGCAGGCCGCGAGGCAGCCCGGATCGGCGCAGTGCATGCATTGGTCTTTGCGCATGAGCAGCATCATGGTGCCGTCGGCGCGTTCATGCTCGTTGAACTTGATCAGGTTCCAGTAATTCCATGCCGTCTCGGGCATCGTCTGGTAGGTGTTATCAAAGGTGGTTTCGCTGAAGGTGTAACCGTTCCATTCGAGACAAGCAACTTCGCAGGCTTTGCAGCCGATGCACGTGGTGGTGTCGACCAGCTTGCATACCGTGAACTCGCGGTTCAGACCTTTGCCTGGGACAACCCCAGCGTGACCGGAGATTCGGATCAGCTCTGTTACGGCCTGGCTCATTGTCGTTCCCTATGTCGTTGTCGTTGTCGTTCCCTATGCCTTCTCAACTTTAACTAAGAAGCCCTTGGATTCAGGGGTGTGAGCATTCGGATCGCTGACAGTGGGCGTCAGCAAATTCGCCGGCGTCCGCGCGTTTCTTCCTTCATCCTCATCGATGCCGCGGAAGCCCTGGTGAATGGGCAATCCGATCTGATAGACCTTTTTGCCGTCAATCATCATCGGTTTGAGACGGCGAGTGACGAAGGCTTTCGCGATGTAGGTTCCGCGGGCGCTGATGACCTTGATCTTGTCCGTTCCACGAATTCCTTTTTCGTCCGCCAGTTCCACCGGAATTTCCACGAACGGTTCCGGGATCAGCTGGACGTTCATTGGATTATTTTTCGTCCAGTAATGATATTGCTCGGTCAGCCGGTAAGTCGTGCAGACGATGCTGTACTCCTCGGGCGATCCGAACAGATCGAAAGGCGTCTTGAACTTCTTGACCAGCGGATTATTCGACTGCTCGGGGTGAAACGGGTTCTTGATCGGACTTTCGATCGGTTCGTAGTGCTCAGGGAACGGCCCATCCGCAAGCACACCAATCGGAGCGAACAAACGCCCGATGCCTTCCGGATTCATAATGAAGGGCCCCATGTGATCTTTGGGGTGGGAGTCGGGCTTGAAGTCCGGCACGTCGTTACCAACCCACTTTCCCGCGGCTTCATTCCACCAGACCTGCTTGCGAGTGGGATCCCACGGCTTGCCATCCGCATCGCAGGAAGCGCGGTTGTAAAGCACGCGCCGGTTGGCCGGCCATGACCATGACCAGTTGGAAAAAACGCCCATTCCGGATGGATCTTCCGTGCCTCGCCGCTGGATTTGCGATCCAGCCTCCGTCCAGGAACCGGAATAAATCCAATTGCCGCACATAGTTGTGCCGTCGTCTTTCAACCAGGCAAACCCGGGTAACTGCTGACCGGCTTTGATCACCTGTCCGGTTGCGTCGTCTTTCAGGTCGGCGAGAGCTTTACCGTTCACTTCCATCGCCACTTGAGAAAGTGGAGGATGGGCCGCGTCGGCATATGCCCAACTCAGGTTCAGAATGGGGTCAGGAAATTTGCCACCCTCTTTCTTGTACAGGTCGCGAACCCGCAAGAAAATCTGCGCGACGATATCCTGGTCGAGCCGCGCTTGTCCCGGAGGTGGAACCGCGGCATATTTCCAGGTGACCCAACGTGCAGAGTTGGTCATGCTGCCGTCTTTTTCGGCAAAACCCGCGCAGGGCAGGCGGTAAACCGTGGTGTTGATCTTATTCTGTTCTTCGGCTGTGATACCCGGCGCTTTCCAGAATTCGCTGGTTTCGTCTGGATAAATTTCGCCCACCACCAACCAGTCGGCCTTCTTCAGAGCATTGATGTTCTTGTTCGTGTCCGGGCCAATCATCACTCCATTCATTCCAAAGGCCAACATGCCTTTTACCTTGCCGTTGTACATGTCGTCCCAGATATGTGTCCACGAGCAATCCTGTCCGAATTTTGGCAGATAATCGAAGGCAAAATCGTTTTCCTTTGTGGCAGCATCTGCGTAGAACGCCTTGAGCAGCGACACCATGAATTTCGGTGTGTTCGCGTAGTAGTTCATCGAATTCCAAGGCGAGGGTTTAGACGCCGTTGGCGTGGTGCGTTTCAGAAAAGTGGCCAAATCCTTGTCGTCGGGAACCGGCGCTTTCAGGTAGCCTGGGACTGAATCGTAGAGGCCTGCCATATCAGTCGCGCCCTGGATATTTGAATGACCACGAAGGGCGTTCACGCCACCGCCCGCTCTGCCGACGTTACCGAGCAAGAGTTGAATCATGGCGGCAGTGCGGATGATTTGCGTTCCGAAGGTATGCTGCGTCCAGCCGACGGCGTAGATGATGGTTGCGACTTTCTTCATGTCGCCGTCTTTTCGCACCGAAGTGAATAGATCGACAGCCTTCAGGTACTGGTCCTTGGGGATGCCGGTGATGCGCTCGACAGCTTCGGGTGTGTAACGGGAATACTGCTGCTTCATCAACTGAAAGACACAGCGCGGATGCTGAAGCGTGAGGTCGTAGGCGACGTTCGGAGGTAACGTCGGCGGAGGCGCGGGCGTCGCCGGGTTCGAAGGCGAGGGAGCTGCGTGCGCAGAAGTGGAGGTATCCGTTTTACCGCTAAAGTCTCCGCCCTCTTCGTAATTCCACGTGGTCTTGTCGTAGCTGCTCGTGGCCGCATTAAATCCGGAGTACAAGCCGTCTTCGGGAAGTTTGAAACCCTCCTTCACAATGAAGGCTGCGTTGGTGTAGTTGACTAGATACTCTTTGGCGATGCGGTTGTTCTCGATGGCATAGCGGATCAGGCCACCGAGGAATGCAATGTCGGTGCCGGCGCGAATTTGTACGAACAGGTCGGCGGTGGAAGAAGTGCGGGTGAAGCGAGGGTCAACGGAAATCAGCTTGGCGTTGCGGTTGCGCTTCGCCTCCATCGCCCACTTGAAGCCGCAGGGATGGTTTTCGGCGGGATTGCCGCCCATGATCAACATCATGTCAGTGTTCTTGATGTCGATCCAGCCATTGGTCATGGCCCCGCGTCCGAATGTTGGTCCCAAACTTGAGACCGTGGGGCCGTGTCAAACACGGGCTTGGTTTTCTAAATAAACCAAGCCCAACCCCCTCATGGCCTTGACGGCCAAAAAATTGAATTCATTGGTGTCGGTGCAGCCGCCGATGAACGAGATGCCTTCGCACCGATTCACGGTGCGGCCCTGTGCATCTTTCTCGACGAAGGAGCTATCGCGCGTTTTCTTGGTCCACCGCGCAATCTCATTCAGGGCGTCGTCCCAGGAAATGTCCTGCCACTCGGTGGCGCCTGGACGCCGGACTTGCGGCTTGGTGAGCCGCCGCGGGTTGAGCATGTCCTGCTCGAGCGAAGAGCCCTTGGGGCACAGCGTTCCGCGGTTGGTGGGATGATCGGGATCGCCTTCGACGTGGATCACCTGCGGCGTGACGTTTTTTGCCCGATCGCCGATGGTGTAGATGAGGACGCCGCAGCCGACCGCGCAATAGGGGCACGTCGAGCGCGTTTCGGCAGCGCGTGCAATCTTTAATTCCTTGAGTTGTGCGTAGGCGGGCTGAAGGTCGAACCCAAAGATGGTAGCGCCGACGGCGCCGACCGTTGCTGATTTGAAAAAATCTCTGCGCGACTGGGGCATTGAAATGATCTCCGCGTTGGTCCGAGAGTCGAGGCGCTTTTAAACCTTCTAGTCTTCGATGGTTATGTTTGTCAAGGGGATGGGGGCGCAGGGGGACTGCGGTTTGTGCTCTAGCATTCCCTGGACATCCAACCACTCAAGGAAGAGCTGAGGCCAGTCGGAAACCGGAGGGCGGTTGCCTGGCCGTACTCCGAACCCATGTCCAGTACGTGCAAATACGTGTAGCTCTGTCGACACACCGGCCTGCTTGAGGGAAAGATATAGCTGCGGGAGGCCCACCGCTATATCGGGCCGATCGTCTTCCCCACAGACAAGAAAAGCCGGCGGAGTCTGTTTCGACAGGCTCATATTATGTGGAATGGCCGGATAGAGGAGTGCCTGAAAGGCTGGCTTCGAACTCTCGCGTTCGATCGGGTCTGCAGCGCCCGTGACACCTGGTTCGTAGCGAGTGCCAGCCATCGCGGCGAGCTCGCCGCCAGCTGAAAAGCCCATCACGCCAATGTGCTTCGGATTAACGCCCCATTCCGATGCCCGGCTCCTTACCAGACGAATGGCCCGCTGGATGTCGGCCAATGCGGTTTCTTCGATCGTGTAGGTCGAGCCGTTCTCACGCGCCAGGCGATATTTCAATACGAAAGCGGCTACACCATGCTGGCTGAGCCAACGAGCGACGTTGTAGCCTTCGTGGTCCATCCATAGTTCACGGTGCCCGCCGCCCGGGGCGATGATGACTGCGGCTCCGGTGGCGTTTTCTTTTGAAGGGAGAAACGGCGTGATGGAGGGACGATGAACTGAAGATACAATGTGCTCGCCATTTTCAGTGACTCGCACGGTTTCGTCGGCGGTCTTGCCTTCTGAACCCGGCGCGCCGTTTGGCCAGAGTAAGACCGGCGCGTTCTGGGCAAAAGCGGAGGCGGCAAGAAGTAGGAGAAGGATAATGTGCCAAGTGCTCCTCAACGCCTAACTCCGGCCTGCAGGGCCATGTCGCGCGCAGCACGCAACTGTGAGACCGGGTCTCCGCTGGGATGAAACTCCATGGCAGCCATTCCGGTGTAGTTTAGTTCCGCCAGTTTGCGGAAAATGTTCTGGTAGTTGATCTCGCCCGTTCCCGGCTCATGACGGCCTGGAACATCCGCAATGTGGACGAGCCCAAGATAGGGGAGGCTTTTCTCGAGTTTTTCGATGAGATTTCCGGCGGCGATCTGCTCATGATAGAAGTCGTAGAGCAAGCGTACCTGCGGGTGAGCCGTCTCTTGAACAACCTCGAGGGCTTCGGCGATCTGGGTCAAGAAATATTGCGGGTTTTCTTCGGGATCGATAGTTTCCAGCAGCAATCGCACCGGCTGGCCGTTGATCGACTTGCCCTGGATGAGATCGGCGGCGGCTTTCAGCGTGTCAATACAACAGCGATGCTGGGCGTCACGAGATAGTCCAGGCACGCGGTTGCCGGAAAGCAAAATCATGTTGGGGCAATCGATTTTCTCCATGATCGGCAGCGCGTGCCGGAGTTCGTCGAGCAGGAACTGCCGGTGGTCGGGCACGCTTACGCCGTGCTTCAGCCCGGCCGTACAGTCGAAGTTGATGCCGAGTTCTTTGCGCTTGGCGTTGGCTCGGACGAAATCGGCTTCCGTCCAGGTGTCGTATTCACCTACCAACTCCACATTCTTATATCCAGCTTGCGCCACTTTTTCCAGACGCTGCTCGAACGGGAGGTCGGTGAAGACGGTCCACAGCATGACCGAGAGCTTGAAGGGCACTGCTGTTGCTTCGCCGTTGTTCGTCGCCGACGTTCGCGCTTCCCTGAGCAGGCCGGAGCCCTGAGCCAGTCCGCACGCCCCCACTACGGTTCCCGCAACGGTTTCAACGAAAGTTCGTCGATCCACGCTCTGGTGCTCGCTTTGACTCAGCGAAGCTACCACAAATCGCGTGCGCGCGGAGGCCGATCTTAGAAAAGCGGAACGCTCCTACTAATGGGGGAGGCGGAGGTTCGATGTCGTGGCTTACAATCGCGAGCTTTGACTAAATGCCCGACATCGGTGTCTCTGCAACGTGGTAAAAGAGTTGAACACGGTTAGAGGAAACTGACGCGCGGTTCAGACTTCCAAATTGTTTCCATCATGCAAAGACGAGATTTCATAAAGAGAAGCAGCACGTTGATAGCCGGAACGCTGGCGCAGCGGGCGTTCGCGAAGGCCTCTGGTCCGTCTCCGGAGCCTGCGGCGATTGAACGGCTCATCCTTCCGATGAACCGGAATTGGCGCTTTAGCCGAGTTGCCGTCGCAGAGGCACGCGGCAAGGACTTCGACGATTCCAATTTTGAGCGGGTGGTGGTTCCTCACACGAACATTCGCCTGCCGTGGCACAGCTTTGACGACAAAGACTACGAATTTGTGTCGGTCTATCGGCGGCATTTCAAACTTCCCCGGGAAGTGCGTGATCGGCGCGTTTTCGTAGATTTCGAAGGAGTGATTACGGCTTCAACCGTCTGGCTGAATGGGGTTCGGCTCGGCGAGTATAAGGGAGGCTACACGCCCTTCTCTTTTGAACTCACAGCGCATCTCGAGTTCGATTCTGACAACGTGCTCGCGGTCGAGGTTGATTCGACCGAACGGAATGACATTCCGCCTTTCGGTCATCAGATCGACTATCTCACTTTCGGGGGGATTTATCGCGAAGTGGCGCTGCGTGTGGTTCCCGCAACTTTCATTGAAAACATTTCTGCCAAACCGCAAGATGTACTCAGTCCAAATCCAAGCGTTGCGGTGGAGTGCTTCCTGCAGCACTCGGGGCCCTCGAGTGAAACCCTGTCGCTTGAGGTCACGCTGCAAGACGGCAAACGCGTCCTTGCTGCGGGTACGCGACGGGTTGAGCCGGCCGAGGCTTCGGGTGATTCCGTCGCGCACAGCGTGCGGCTGGAAAGACTTGGGCCTATTGTGCTCTGGGATCTGACGCGGCCCAAACTCTATACAGTCCGGGTTCGTTTGCTGGATGGATCGCGTCCCGTGGATGAGGATTCCCGCACCATCGGTTTTCGTGAAGCCCGGTTTACCGAACACGGTTTCGAGCTGAACGGCAAGGTCATCAAGCTGCGCGGACTCGACCGTCATCAAACCTTCCCTTTTGTGGGTCAGGCTATGG
>JBAUYE010000246.1:0-9399 GCA_049584615.1 Candidatus Sulfotelmatobacter sp. | reverse complement strand
GCGGATGGAGCGTGCCGACTCTGGCGGCGACGGACGTACTCAGGGCGGCAAGTGCGATAGCGGCGGGCAGGATCCAGAGTGACGGGATGAGGCCGCGGCGTCCCAGTCCGAGTTCATCACGACTTTGGCGGCGTGCAAGCACTACCGACAAAGTGAACACCAGAGCGACCGGCGAGAGGAAGCGCTGCAGGTGTTCCGGGGTCCAGATGATGCCAACAACCATTCCATAGCCGAGGATCAGCTCGGTGAGATCACGGGAGCGGCTGGGAGCGGACATCAAAGAAGTATGGCACAGGTTCGAGGTGCGGCCCGCCTCGCGGCGCTCGGCGGGACGGCCGTGGCGGCCCTCCCCACATGCGCACGCTAAACTGCCACCTCTGGTGTGGCTTCGAGCAGGCTGCGGGTGTAGGGATGCTGCGGGCGCTCGGTGATCTGCGCGGTCTCGCCGACTTCCACGATCTTGCCGCGATACATTACGGCGATGCGCGTTGAGAGGTAGCGCACGACCGGCATGGAGTGCGAGATGAAAAGATAAGTCAGGCCGAAGTCGCGCTGCAGTTGCGCGAGCAGGTTCACGATCTGCGCCCCGACGCTGACATCGAGCGCGGAGACCGGTTCGTCGGCCATGATGAACTTCGGGCGCAGCGCGAGGGCGCGGGCGATGCCGATGCGCTGGCGCTGTCCTCCGCTGAATTCGTGGGGGAAACGCTGCAGAATAGATTCGTCGAGGCCGACGGCGCGCAGAAGTTCGACAACGCGGGACCGAATGCCGGCTTTCGAACCTCTGTTCTCGTGGATAAGAAGCGGCTCGGCAATGATGTCTTCGATGCGGAAGCGGGGATCGAGCGAGGCGAAGGGGTCCTGAAAGATGACCTGCATATCGCGGCGCAGGCGGCGCATTTCGCTCGAGCTAGCTGCGAGCAGGTTGCGGCCTTCGAAGCAGATGCTGCCAGATGTAGGCTCAACAAGGCGAAGGAGCAGGCGTCCGAGCGTGCTCTTGCCTGAGCCCGATTCGCCGACCAGGCCGAGAGTCTCACCGGCGTGAATGTCGAGCGAGACATCGTCGACGGCGCGGACTTCGCTTCCCCGTCGTGAACTTCCGCCAAACGCAGACTCATTTCGTGGGTAAATCTTAGTAAGTTTGCGGATTTCGACAAGTGCCATTGGCTACCCTTTTAGAACCAATTGGTTCATCCGTCCGAGCACAAGATCGGCCCTCTGTTGACTGGCCGCATCAAACAATAGATGGCCGGGCAGTGCGTCCAGGAACTCGCGGTTCGATAATAGAGTTCCACACTCGTCGCTCAGATATTTCTGCAGGTCCGCTGGGGCGAGACGAACTTCGTCCACGAGTTCGGGCCGGCCGTCAACGACGGTTATGATATCTTCCAGATCGTGACTGCTGAAATCATTCTTGCCGCGTCCGTGAAAGGCCTCTAGCTTCGTGGCGAGAAAATAAGGTGCGGTAATGACGCGGATTTCGTAGCCACCGATTCTCGTCTTCTGCGCATTCTCCAAGGCGGGGCGATACCAACGGTTGCTGAAACCAAGGATTGCAGGATCAGTCGGCATGAGATCGAGAATTAGATCACCGCTGACCCAGCGACACCTCGGTGCGCCTTCTTCCACGCATTCTCGAAAACCGAGCCCGCGCATGGCCTCTTCGAGCTTGATGAGTTCGCCATAGGATGCGGCTCCGACGATTGCATCCACATCGCCGGTGGCTCGAATCGGAGCGGCACTGGGTTGTACCTCCTCCTGCCGCAGATACCCATCGGCGAGGGCAAAGCCAACAGTCGACGCAAGTTCCACGATTACATCGACATCAAAAGTTGTGCGAACTGGAGCGGCCCCAGGATCGGTAACGAGCAAGCCTGTTGCACAGCCGCCAACGAAGGCAATGCGATTCAGCAGCGGCGCCAACTTCTTCACCGCCGACAGGAGCAGTTCCTCATTTGGATTTTCCGGAGCAGGACTCATTTAGCTTTAATTCTCCGACTCAATTCCTGAACCGCAATTTCGCGTTCCCTTGCCCTTCCATCGCGGATTGCGTCTACGAGAGCGAGCAACTCGTAGAGCCGCGGATCGCGCAGGGCAGCCTCGGGCGCGTTCTTATACAGGGGTAAGAGAGCATTACCGCGCACCCTGCCATCTGCGAAAGGCCAAACCGGCGGCAACTCAGAAGATTGAACAATGTGCTGATTGAGCGGTGATGCGGCGTGGGCCGTTGGAACCCCGCGAGTTATTGCGCCACGTTCCACGGGAAAGCAGTATTTCACTCCATGCACCAAAAATTCCGTCAAGTTGCCCAGGTTCGGCCTTGCAAAAAGCGAAATGCCCTCGACTTTCCCTATGGGTAGGGGGGGCACAGTAAGCAGGTGAGCGGCTTCGGCTCTGGCTACAGAGCGGAATACCTGCGAGGTGCTCATGGAGAGAGCTTTGCTCAGTTCTGAATAGGTCCAATTCGCCTGGTTGTTATTCGCTACCAGTTTCAAAATCACGATGACGTCTTGGGGCCGTAGAGTCTTCACATTCTCTATTCTATATTCCGGAATATGGAATGCAACGGAAAATGTTAAGGCAAGGCTAATGCCATCAATATATTCCATATTCCGGAATATGGAATAGACTCTAACCTGACGCGATCATAGGCACGGCAGCCAGCGCAGCCACCAGCCCGACCAATCTCCAGCGGGTGAAATGTTCTTTCAGGAACACCCGTGCCAGCAGCACAGTTACGGCGGGATAGAGCGACGAGATGACGACTGCTTCGTCGAGGCGTCCGCTCTGGCTGGCGTGGACGAAGAGTATGGTGCCGAGGGAGTCGATGCAGCCGGTGATGATGCCCCAGCGCAGGCCAGCCGCGGTGATGTCGCGAAAGTTCCTTAGCATCAGGACGATCAGGGAGGTGACGATCAAGCCCCCGGTTCGGGTCAGCGTTGCGATCCAAAAGGCCGAAACGTCGCCGGCCTCGCGGACGGACAAATAGAAGCTGGCGAAGCCGATGCCGGCGAGGACCGCGAGCCCAATGCCTTCCGGCTTGCTGCCATCTTCGGTGCGCGTGATGAGCCAGAGGCCAACTGCAGCGATGACGAAGCCGAAGAGAGGAATCCTGCCCGGCACGCCCTCGGTGAACATGGAAAAGACCGCTGGGATCGCGGCACTGAGGACAGCGGCGACCGGCGCGGTCAGGCCCATTCTTCCCGAAGAGAGTGCGCGATAGAAGATGGCCAGCGCCGCGCCTCCGGAGATGCCCCCGGCCAAAACCCAGGCTACGCTGTGTGCGGGAGGGAACGGAGCATGAGTGCTGGCAGCCAGCGTGCCTACCACGAGCAGGCCGCCCAGGTTCACGACGACGGTGAACAGGAAGGCGTTGGCGCGGCGGGTGGCGTAGCCGCCGAGGAAGTCGCTGGTGCCCCAGGCCAGGACTGCGGCCATGCCGTAAGCGGCGGTGGTGAATTGGGGCGCGGCAGACATGTCCGACGAGGGTAACATGGGCCCGAATCCGCTGAGGGGCGAGGCGGGCGGGAGCTAAAATCCCTGTCTAACCGGCCGCTTTGGATGGTAAACTTCTAGCAGCTTTCCGACCGCGAGCCCAGGTTCTAAGAAACAACGTTCTAAGAAACAACGTTCTAAGACACAACGTCCCAAGAGACCACGTTTGATCGAGCTGGCACCTTCGATTCTTTCCGCGGACTTTGCCCGTCTGGGCGAACAAGTGCGTGCTGCCGAGGAAGGTGGCGCAAGGGTCATCCACGTGGATATTATGGATGGGCATTTTGTCCCCAACCTCACTCTTGGGCCGCCGGTGGTAAAGTCGCTGCGACGGGTGACCGACCTGCCCCTCGACTGCCATCTGATGATCGAGAATCCGGATGAGTTTATTCCGGTGTTTGCCGAGGCGGGCGCGGATTGGATTTCGGTGCATCAGGAAGCTTGCCGGCACCTGAACCGCACTCTGCATCTGATCAAGACCCACGATTGCATAGCGGGGGTGGTGATTAATCCGGCTACCCCGGTCGACACACTGACTGAAGTGCTCGATATTGTGGAGTACGTGCTGGTGATGTCGGTGAATCCGGGGTTTGGGGGACAGAAGTTCATTCCCTCTACGCTGCACAAAATGCGGCAATTAGCTGAGATTCGCAGCCAACGCCGGCTAACTTACCGCATCGAAGTGGATGGCGGCGTGGGGCATGACACGGTGGGCGATGTGGTTCGCGCGGGCGGAGAAATCCTGGTGGCGGGCAACGCGGTGTTCGGTAGTGGTGATCCAAAGAAGAATGCTGAGGGGCTGCTCAAGGCGGCAACGGAAGCGGCGATGTTGAAAGTCTAGTAATCTTCAATCGGCAATTCTATTCGAGGTCTTATGTCACGTCGATTCTCAATGATTGCGGCGCTCGCCATTTTGCTGGCGCTTACTGTCGGCTGCACCAATAAGAAAAGCGTCAATCCGCTGGCCAATGTGGGGACGAAGCAGCCCGATAAGGTGCTGTTCGACAAGGCCATGGACGCGATGAAGCATAACCGCTTCGACGTGGCGCGCATGACACTGCAGACCTTGATCATTACCTATCCCGACTCGGAATATATTGCCCGGGCAAAGCTGGCCGTCGGCGATTCCTGGTACGCCGAGGGCGGGACAGCATCTCTGGAGCAAGCCGAACAGGAATACCGCGATTTCGAGACCTTCTTTCCGAACATGCCGGAAGCGGCCGAGGCGCAGTTGAAGATCGCCAACATCCAGTACCAGCAGATGGAGAAGTCTGACCGCGACTATACGCATGCCAAGCGCGCGGAGGAAGAGTACCGCAACCTGATCATGCAGTATCCGGACAACCCGAAACTGGTGAAAGAAGGCAAGGAGCGGCTGCTGGAAGTGCAGGAAGTGCTGGCCGATCGGGAGTTTGAGATTGGAAAGTTCTACTACGATCGAGGGTCTTATCCCGCGTCGATCGCGCGGCTGCAGTCGCTGGTGGATAAATATCCGCTGTACAGCAAAGCCGACGACGCGCTCTATCTGCTGGGTCAGAACTATGAAGGGCAGATCGCGCAGTTGCGGACCAGGCCAACTTGCCAGGGATTCAACACTCCGCCGGGCTGCGTTGGGGAAGCGGCGAAGGGCAGCTACATTTCGGCGCTGACCAAGGATGCATCGACGGCGTATTCGCAGATCATCACCCGGTACCCGTTGATGGAGCGCGAGGATGAAGCCAAGAAGCGGCTGGCGGCATTGCATCAGCCGATTCCACGACCGACCAAGGCAGCAGTAGCGCAGAACAAGGCTGAAGAAGAGAGCCGGCAGGAGGCCAGCACCCTGGACCGTCTAATGACCGTGGTAAAGAAAGGGCCCGATGTGACGGCCGCGTCGAAAGTGGGCGAGCCGACGTTAGTGGACCCGACTCCGGTGGCGGCGAATCAGGTGGCAGGCAGCGTCATGCGGCAGGCGATGGGTCTTCCAGCAGGCGAACACGGCCTGAGCAGCGAAATCGTGAAGTCTTCTGGACCTCCGGGAGCGAACGAGCCCGCTCCGCGTTCCGATGCGCCTGCGGCCGCGAACGCCGATCCTTTTGCCCGTCTCAATACCGCGACTGCGGCCGATCCGAACGAACTCAAGCCAGCCGCGGCGGCCGATCCGAATGAGTTGAAGCCGGATCCGAATGAATTGAAGCCGTCGGAGAGTCAAAGCGCAGTGGCCAACGAAGTCCCTGCGCCTGCGCCAACGCAGATCAACGAAATCCAGCAGTCAGCAACTTCCTCCAGTAGCGGGGCTGCCGCCAATTCCAGTTCCACGCTCGCCAGCGACAAGGATATTTCAACCAGCAAGAAGAAGAAAAAGAAGGGATTGAAGAAGCTCATCTCGTTCTGAAGCGGTTGTCGGCCTTCACTTTCCGTTTTCGATCCCCCCCGCGGGCCGCCTCCCGCACGCGGTAGGCGCTGACCACTAGTAACCTGGTAACATGCCGTCCGATCATTGACTTACGTCAAAGGTCAGGTTACCTTCGCGTTATCTCCCCTCATCAGAGGAATTCCTTTGGCCCGGAAGATACTGCTCGCCGACGACAGCGTGACCGCCCAAAACATGGGCCGCAAGATCCTCGCCGATGCGGGGTATGAGGTAATTGCCGTCAACAACGGCTCGGCCGCGCTGAAAAAAATCGGCGAACTGAAACCCGACCTCGTCATTCTTGACGTGTACATGCCAGGCTACAGCGGGCTGGAGGTTTGCCAGCGCCTTAAGGAATCGCCTGAAACGGCGCGCATTCCGGTGCTGCTGACGGTCGGCAAGCTTGAGCCTTTTAAGCCGGAAGAGGCGCAGCGCGTGCGCGCCGAAGGCTTCATCGTCAAGCCTTTTGAAGCCAGCGAGTTGTTGGGTGCCTTGTCGAAGCTGGAAGACAAAGTCGTGCCTCGATCCGAATCCTCCAAGCCGGGGCGCTTCGCGCGGGCGATGGCGGCGGCGGAAGAATCCGGGCGCGGCGGCCGCGACGAACCTACGGACGCCGACAATGGATGGAAAAGCCGCATCGGCTTCCCCAAGAAGAAGACGGAGGCTGAAGAGAAGGTCGCCGACGAAGCTTCAACGTCGAGCCCCGTGGAGACGGCTCCGAATAAGAATAAGAATAAGAATACGAATCAAGAAACGCGGCATGACGAAAAACCAGTTGAAGCAAGCTTGGATGTAGCCGCACTGGCCCCTGCCGGCCTGCCCGAGGATGTAACGCCCGAAGAAGTTGCCGCCATCGCCGCCGCCGCCGCTCAGATGCAGATGGTCGCCTCCGCGATCAGGCAAGATCATCCGGCTTCGGCCACTAGCAATTCGGACGCCCAGAGCGCTACGATTGCCAGCCAGCCAAGCCTGGAGCGGGCTCCTGATCGAACCGAAAGCAATCTTCCGTCTGCGTCCGCCACTGAGGTTTCGCGTGACCCCGCCCCTGCGGTGGCAACGGAAGCGAAGCTGGAAACTCCACCAGAAAGCAAAAAAGAAGAGAACAAACTCGACACCACACCGATCGAGCCTGCTGCGGTTGAGACATACCGTCGCCGGAAGGGCGATGTTAGTCCGGATGTTCGCGTGCCGGATGTTTGCATGCCCGAAGTTCGCACAGAAGAAGCCCAGGACGTGCCCGTAACCATAGCCGCCACGGCCGAATCTGTGGTCGCGGCGAGCGTGGGATCGCGATGGACGGCGGTTTCGGTAGCCCTGGAAGGCAGCGAGTCCGCGATTTCGCTGGATCATGAAATGCAGAAAGCCTATGCCGCCGTTGCCGCTGCCGGTTCTGCCAGTGTTGCTGCTATTCCGCAGGCTGAGCCCGCGCGTGCCATCGCAGAATCTTCCGTGACGATCTCGAATCCGGCACCGGAGCCGGTTCCGGAACCTGCACCTGCAAGAAACTTTGCTTCGGTGGAAACGGCGTCAGTGCCGACCACGCAATCGGAGCCGGCCGCGGTGGCTCCTTCTTTCGAGGCCGCTGCTGCAGCGCCGATCGCAGCCGTGAATGCTCCGGTCGAGGCGTCCGCAGAGGCATCTGGAACGGTAGCATTCTCTCAGTCGAGGCAAGAGCCGGCGCAGGATTTGAAGCCTCCGACAGAGCCCGCGATAGCCGAGGCAGTCGCAGTCCCACGCAGGGAAGAAACAGTTGGAAATCCAGCGGCCGAAACCGTGCCGGAACCGAAACTCGACTCTGAAACTGTGAAGAACACGGCAGCGGCATGGGCGACCTGGCGTCAAGTCCACGACAGCACCCAGAGCAACGAAGTAGCAGAAACCCAAGCCAAAGAAAAAGAAGTTGACCCGCCCCAGTCAGCCTCGCCCGACACCGCGGCCCGGGCAGTAGCCGCAGGCGCCGAACAGCTTTTGCAGGAAGCTGCTGCCGCATCGCAAGACGGCGACCAGAGCAACGTCGCCAGCATCGTCGACAGCGTCTTGGCCGATCTCCGCCCCAAGCTCATGGAAGAGATCAACCGGAAAATGTCGAAGAAGAAGTAGGAATCCGGCTCATCCGCCACTAGCCTTTCAGCTTTCTCGCCCCTGGACGTCAAGCATCCACCCGGCACGCGTTTGACCCTTCTTTTCTCGCGCCTGTAAGATCAAAAGTTCTAACCACAAAGGACCAACGGTGCACCGGGGAGGCGCAGATCTACCCGGTGACCCCTGTGTCTCCTGTGGTTAAGGTTTTAGCCGCCAGCTGATTGGCTGATCGCTAACCCACCCATGCCGCACGAATTGCCCAAATCTTACGAGCCGGGCGCGATTGAGACGCGCTGGGCCGAGTACTGGATCAAAGAAAAACTTTTCTCCGTACCCACGCCGCCTGAGGGCCCGCAGTCGGAAGGAGAGACTCGTCCGGTCTTTACGCTCCTGCTGCCCCCGCCGAATGTGACCGGCCGCCTGCACATGGGCCACATGCTCAACCAGACCCAGATGGACATCATCGTGCGCTGGCATCGCATGCGCGGCTTCATCACACTGTGGCTACCCGGCACAGATCACGCCGGCATCGCTACACAAATGATGGTCGAGCGGCAACTCGCCAAAGAAGGCACGAAGCGCCGCGACCTGGGCCGCGAAAAATTCATCGAGCGCGTTTGGGAATGGAAAAAACTCTATGGCGGCGCGATTCTCGACCAGATGAAGCGCCTGGGCGCCTCCGTCGACTGGGACCGCGAATACTTCACCATGGACGAGAATCTTTCGCGCGCAGTGCGCGAAGTGTTCGTCCGGCTGTACGAGGAAGGCCTGATCTATCGCGGAAAGTACATCGTGAATTGGTGTCCGCGCTGCGAGACGGCGATCTCCGATCTCGAAGTGAAGCACGAAGAAGTCGCCGGAAAGTTGTGGGAGATTCGCTATCCAATCGTTGGAGCAAGGCCTGGATCGAACGAATTCATCACCGTGGCAACCACGCGGCCAGAGACCATGCTGGGCGACGCAGCCATTGCAGTGAACGAAAGAGACGAACGCTACACGCATCTTCACGGCAAGAAGGCTTTGCTGCCGCTGATGAATCGCGAGATCCCGATCATCACCGATGATCTGGCGCAGCCCGAGTTCGGCACGGGCGCGGTGAAAGTGACGCCGGCGCACGATCCCAACGATTTTCAGGCGGGCAAGCGCCACAACCTGCCCCAGATCGACGTGATGGACGAGCACGCACACATGAACCAGAACGCCGGCCGGTATGCCGGGCTCGACCGTTACGAAGCCCGCAAGATGGTGCTCGTCGACCTGCAGGCCGGCGGGTTTCTCGTCGCGGAAAAAGACTACGCGCTTCCGCTCGGGAAATGCGACCGCTGCGGAACCGTAGTCGAGCCGCGTTTGTCCGAACAATGGTTCATCAAAATCCAGCCGCTGGCGCAAAAAGCAATCGAGGCCGTAGAAAGCGGCGAGATCACCATTGT
>JBAUYE010000245.1:0-4296 GCA_049584615.1 Candidatus Sulfotelmatobacter sp. | reverse complement strand
CCTTTGAGCAGGGCTTCGGGATCTTCCGTGTAGCCGCGAGTCAGGAACTGCAGCGATTTACGAACGCGCTGGGGAGTCTGCTGAAGGCCTTCGCGTTGCGGGTCTTCACCCAGGCGGACGAGCATTTCCTGGACCAGGTCTTCGAAGCTGGCGCTGGTTAGAGTTGGCTGTTCGGTGGTTTTCATTGGCGTTGATCCAATCCTTATATAAGGGCGAAATTATCTCCGGAGTTCTGATTGGCCGGCGTATTCGAAGAAATTCATCATGGTTTCTTCGAGCCGTATTCTTTCCAGATGCGCTTGGTGGAAGCCACGCTGCACTATTTCGTAGATCTGGATGCAGAGATTCTCGGTGGTGGGGACCTCTTTGTTGAATTCTTTCATCGTGTTCAGGTTCTCGTGGCCGTAGCGGGCGAGCACTTCCCGCTCGATGAAACCGTCGAGATCGGTGAGGTTGCAGACCATGCCGGTTTTCTCGTCGACCGGGCCGCTCACGGTTATTTCGACGGTGTAGTTGTGGCCGTGGCCGTAGGGGTTGTTGCACTTGCCGTAGGTTGACTGGTTCTCAGCTTCCGACATGGCTTCGCTGTGCAGGCGATGCGAGGCGGAGAAGAGATAGCGGCGAGAGAGATGGGCTTTCATGATTCAGCTTCTAGCTTCTAGCTCTGACATTTGGCCAATTTCATGCTTCGCCGTAGAAATCTACAAATAGATCTGGGGTTTCGTAGAGCCTTACACGGTGCAGTTTTGCGCGTTCTAGCTTTGAGGCCAGGCGCTGCCAGATCGCTATGGCGATATTTTCCGTGGTCGGAATTTGATGCGCGAATTCGGGGACTTCTTTGTTCAGGAAACGGTGGTCCATGGCGTCGAGCACTTCGCGGTGCATGACTTCTTTGAGCTGTTTGAGGTCGACTACGAAACCGGAACGCGGGTCGACTTCTCCTTTCACAGTGACTTCGAGCGTGTAGTTGTGACCGTGGCCGTTGAGGTTATTGCACTTGCCGAAGACGCGGCGATTTTCTTCCGGAGAGAAATCCGGGTTGTGGTAGTAGTGCGACGCGGAAAATTCGGCTTTGCGCGTTAGATAGACCATAAAGCAGTTGCCAGTTGTCAGTGGCTAGTTGCCAGTAAACGCCTTTCATCAGAATATTTGCGGCCCTTCCAGGCTACCGTGCCCTGGCTATGCGCGCTCTTTGAGCACAGCAGTAGATATGAGAAAAGAGGAAGTCCGAACACGGCAAGGAAGTCTGTATCCCAGGCGAAATGCGCGCGGCGGATTCGCTTGAGAAACAAACCGTACATGATTACGGCCAGGGTTCCCGCTACCACCGCGGGTTGCCAACTTCCGCGCAGAGCAGCGGAGATGGCGATGGCCGTGCTGGCTGCGATCAGGACGAACTCGATTGCTCGCAACGCGGCTAGCCTTGCCGGCGCGGGGAATAAGAGCGCGAGGTTCTTGGTCCAGCCTTCGCGGAGTTGGGCGAAGTTGCGATACATGCGGGTTTGGACGGCATCAGCGGCGTAGCGGAAGAATATTTTTCTGCCGGATTGTTTTACGGCGCGGGCCAGAGCTACGTCTTCGAGCAGGTTTGCGGCTACGGCGGCGTGTCCGCCGACGGCGTCGTAGGCCTCGCGGGTGATCAGGATGTACTGGCCGTTGGCGGCCGCTGCGGGCGACTTGGGATCGCTTACCTGGGACGGGCGATAGCTGGCGGCTAGCTCGGCGAAGATCACGGGCATGATGGCCTTTTCCCAGAAACTTTCTACGATTTGTTCGGGCGAATAAGAGAGCAAAGACGCATTGTGGCGCTTCGCTTCTTCGAGGCTGCGGGCGAGCGAGCCTGGGAGGTGGATGGTATCGGCGTCGGTGAAGAGCAGCCACTCGCCGGTCGCAGCTTTGGATCCGGCAGTGACGGCGTTATTCTTGCCGGTCCAGCCTGCGGGGAGCGGGCCGGCTTCGATGACTCGCACTTGCTGGTTTGAAAATGAGAGAGCAATCTCGCGGGTGCGGTCGGTGGAGTGGTCGTCGACCACGATGATTTCAAGTGGCACGCCGCTCTGCGCGATCAGCGATTGAAGACAAGCGCCCAAGCTGGCTTCTTCGTTGCGCGCCGGGATGATGACCGATACTGCGGGCCGAGCCGGGGCTGGAAGGGTCGCAGGCATATGCCGAATCCTTTATTATAGCTGGGTGCGATGCATCTTTTGTTTTACGCGGCTTGCCGGCACTGTGGCACCGGCCCTCCTCATTATTATTCTGCTGGCGATCCTTCTCATGACCGGGGCGCTGTCGGGCTGCTGGAGTGGGTCGCGGCCGTCGCGGATCGGGATGGCGGCTCCGGATTTTACTGTGCGCGACTCTCAGCGCGCGGTAACACTGAGCCAGTTGAAGGGGCAAGTGGTGGTATTGAATTTCTGGGCTACCTGGTGCCCGCCCTGCATCGAGGAAATGCCGTCACTGGTGCAGATGCAGGAACGGCTGAAGCCGAAGGGCGTGACCGTGCTGGCGGTGAGCGTCGACGTTGACGAGAATAGCTATCGACGTTTTCTGCGGGATCACAATGTGGATCTGCTCGCGGTGCGCGATCCTGACCAGAAGAGCAATGAATTGTATGGAACCTTTAAGTTTCCCGAGACCTATGTGATCGACCGCAAAGGCATCGTGCGGCGGAAGTTCATTGGCGCGGTGGATTGGACGGACCCGGAGGTTATAGATTTTCTGGGGAGGCTGTAGTTCATCACCACGGAGGCACAGAGACACGCCGAAATCTTTAGCGACCCCTGCCCGCTTCTTTTCTATCTTCTTTCCAACTTGCTGGCTCAATCACAGTTTTACGTTGCGCAGGCGTAGGGCATTGGTGATTACCGAGACGGAGCTGAAGCTCATGGCTGCGGCCGCGAAGATGGGACTGAGCAGGATGCCGAAGAGTGGATAGAGAACTCCTGCGGCGATGGGGACGCCGATGGCGTTGTAGACGAAGGCGAAAAACAGATTTTGCCGGATGTTGCGCATGGTGGCCTGGCTTAGCTTGCGGGCGCGCAAGATTCCAGTCAGATCGCCTTTTACGAGCGTGATGCCGCCACTTTCCATAGCGACGTCGGTGCCGGTGCCCATCGCGATTCCCACATCGGCCTGCGCGAGCGCGGGGGCGTCGTTGATACCGTCGCCGGCCATAGCGACCACTCTTCCCTGCCCTTGTAGCTTGCGGATGATTTCCAGTTTTCCTTCCGGCAGGACTTCGGCTTCGAATTCATCGATGCCTAGAGCCTTCGCGATCGACTCGGCTACGGCGCGATTGTCCCCGGTGAGCATGACGATCCGGATACCCTGGTCTTTAAGGGAGCGAATTGCATCAGGAGTGGAGGGCTTGACAGGGTCGGCGATGGAGATGTTTCCGGCATACTTGCTATCAATCGCTACAAAAATTTGCGTGGCGCCTGGAGCGTTGATTGGGAAGGTCGCCGTCCCGTTTTGCCCGAGGGCCCCGACCTCAACCATGAGAGCGCGATTGCCGACGGCTGCTGGCTTGCCATCCACCGTACCTTGAATGCCCTTTCCTGCTGAGTAAACAAATTCCGCGGGCTCGGAAAGCTTTAACTGGCGATCCTGTGCGCCGCGCACGATTGCCGCTCCCAAGGGATGTTCGCTGGCTCGTTCCAGGCTGGCGGCAATGCGCAGGACCTCTCGCGGATCGAGCCCTGGTGTCGCAGTACTTCCCAGCACTCGCGGCTTGCCTTCGGTCAGCGTTCCGGTTTTGTCGACGACCAGCGTGTCGACTTTTTCGAGAATCTCCAGCGCTTCGGCATTTTTGATGAGGACGCCGGCGTGGGCGCCTCGGCCTACGCCGACCATGATTGCCATGGGGGTGGCGAGCCCAAGTGCGCAGGGGCAGGCGATGATGAGGACGGCGACCGCGTTGACGAGTGCGTGCGCGAGGCGTGGCTGCGGACCAAACAGCGACCACGCGAGAAAAGTGATTATCGCGACTGCGACCACGATGGGGACAAACCATTTCGCTACGCGATCGGCGAGTCGCTGGATCGGAGCACGGCTGCGCTGCGCCTGTCCGACGAGTTGTACGATGCGCGCCAGCAACGTGTCGCTGCCCACGCGCTCGGCGCGCATGACGAATGAGCCGGTGCCGTTGATGGTGGCGCCGATGAGTTTGCTCTCCGGTGATTTTTCGACGGGAATGGATTCACCGGTGATCATGGACTCATCGACGGTGCTGCGGCCTTCGAGGAGCACGCCGTCTGCGGGGATTTTTTCTCCCGGGCGCACTCGCAGACGGTCTCC
>JBAUYE010000244.1:0-3451 GCA_049584615.1 Candidatus Sulfotelmatobacter sp. | reverse complement strand
GTCGATGGTTTGCATCGGTGACTTCTGGGCTGCATCCGAGGGACTCGATCAATTGATCGTGCGCATTGGCCGGATGATCTCCTATCAGGAATACAACACGAAGAGTCCGTTGAACGGACTGGCCGCGAAGTGGGCAGCGCAGAACTCTAATCTGCTACCGATTGACCCCAGACCTGTCGCGCCGCCATTGAATGATGCATCGCCCGCACAGGCATCACAAGGCGACGAAGCACCTGCCTTGGCGCAACCTGTGGTGGAGGTTCACGCACCGGAGGTTCACGCGCCGATTGATGAACAGTGGTCAGAGAGGATTGTGATCGCGGAGGTGAACCCTACAATTTCAGCTCCTGATGAGTTGAAGATGGAATCTGCCACGGCCTTTGAGGGAGGCGGGTTTCACCACTGGAAAAGAGTAGTGCTGATTCTAGCACTGGTCGCGGTGCTAGCCGGATTTCAGATGTGGTATACATCTCACCGCCGGGCGCACGCCACGGTCGGAAATGCAGCCGAACCTTCCGGACGCGTTCGCGCCGCGGCTACCGTGCGGCGGCCTGCAAGCTATGGAGAACTACTGCGCCAGAGTTATGCGCAACTTCCGGATAGCTCCAACTCAGAGGCTCTTCGAGCAGAGCAGAACGCCCGGAAATCGATACAGACGAAGGACTACACGTCCGCGATAACGGCTCTGAAGTATTCAGTCTCGCTGGATTCTAGTTTTTCCCGCGCCTGGATTGAATTGGGCTGGGTGTATTCCGCTAATGCAGACAAAAGTTCAGCCCTCAATGCTTTTCAAAAAGCAGCCGAAGCCGATCCAAAGCAGATCCTTCCCTACAAGATCCTCGCCTTCAATTACATGTTCCTGGGGGACCGGGACAATGCGATCACCACTTGGCAGAGAGTGAAAAGTGTCGCTCCCGACGATCCCGACATAGAAGGCAATCTAGGCGGCCTCTATATGGCCGAGAAGCGTTATTCGGAGGCGACGCCACTGTTTGAGGCGGCAGTGAAGGGGAATCCCTCGGACGCATATGCGCAGTTGAGGCTGGGGATGGTGCGCTTGCGTTCTCGCAATACGGATGAGGGAGTTGTGGCTTTGCATAAAGCATTGGAGATCGACTCCGGCGCAGAGATGCTGAATGATGTGGCATATGAAATGGCAGAGGCAGACATCAACCTCGGCGAAGCTCTCGTTTACTCGCAGCGGTCCTTGAAAGAAGTGGAGGAGCGATCACAAACGCTTGATCTTGAGAACATAAAGAAATCGGATCTGCGGCTTCCTTTTACCATCGCCGCCTACTGGGACACAATGGGTTGGATTTACTTCAAGATGGGCGATCTGGCGCTCGCAGAAAGTTACCTGGACTCATCTTGGCGGCTAGCACAGGATGGAGTCGTCGGCGACCATCTTGGCCAGCTCTACGAAAAAGAGCAAAAATTGCCGGCAGCGCTTCACATGTACATGCTCGCGCTTGAGGCGAATCCCCGGTCGGAAGAGACAGCGGCGCACATGGGTAATCTGGCCCACGTTTCGCTTCCCGCGAACAAGATGAGTGCTGCCGAAGAATTGAGCTGGATGCGTACCGTCAAACTTCCTGCGATCGTCAAGGAGACAGCGACTGCAGACTTCGATGTACTGCTCGTTGCCGGAAAGGTAGAAAAAGCTAATTTTGTCCGGGGGTCCGAACCGCTCAGCCATGCGGGAAAGAGGCTCGAGAGAACTTTCTTGAACGAGAAGCTGCCCCCAAACTCGACGGTACGTCTGGTCCGAAGAGGTAAGCTCTCCTGTTCCGACACTGGCTGTAGTTTTGTGTTTTACCCGGCCTCGCTGGCGTCAGGCGCAAACTAGCGGCAAGCCATTCGTGGTCGGCGGCGGTTTGGGTCGTGGCCCCGAAAGTCAGCCCTCCCGAAGTGGCTGGAATCAACCGGCCCGACAGGAAGCGACTCCATTGTTTTTGATGAAACCAGTCCCTCCGGGCCCCCCTTTCCTTTGCCGGCAGGATCTTCCGGAACTCACAAGCCGGAGGCGACGAGCGGTCTTGAATCTTGCGATCACTCCCCATAAGCCGGGGCTGTGCTCCTTGGAGCCGCGCCGAAGACGGATTATCGATTGCAGACGGCGTGCCCAACGTGTTTAGCGCCGGACCGGCTGCGGCCAGCGCCTTCCGTTATGCTTATCCCGGAGAGTCCGGCCAGCGCAACAATCTGCGAGGCCCCGGTTATTTTGGTGTGGACATGAGCCTGGCGAAAGTGTGGAAGCTGAGCGACTCCCAGGGATTGCGCTTCTCTTGGGACGTTTTCAATGTAACCAATGCAGTCCGCTTCGACGGAGGCACCTTGAACCAGTATCTGCTTTATGGAACGACGTTGGGAGACTTCACAGCAACGCTGACCAAGCCGCGCGTGATGCAATTCGGCTTGCGCTACAGTTTCTGACGCGGAGGACGATTGAAGAGTAAACTGCGGTTCCTTGTGGTCGCGCTTCTATCCTTTGTTTTTACGGCCCAATCGGGCTGGGCGCAGCGTAAGACTCGAAATGTTGTTCTCATCGTGAGCGATGGTCTGCGGTGGCAGGAAGTATTCACCGGCGCTGATCCGGATTTGCTGAACGAGAAAAACGGCGGCATTTGGGCAAGCCCAGAGCAATTGCGACACGAGTTTTGGAATGACGATCCGGCAGAACGCCGCAGGATGCTATTCCCGTTTCTCTGGGGCGTCGTAGCCAGGCAAGGACAGATATTCGGCAACCAGAACAAGGGCAGCATCGCACGCGTCACGAACGGGCTTGCATTCTCCTATCCGGGATACAACGAGATGTTGACTGGACGTCCCGATGCGCGCATCGACAGTAACGAATTTGGACTCAATCCGAACCTGACAGTCTTTGAGTGGATGAATCACTTCCCCGAATTCCGCGGACAAGTTGCCGTGTACGCTACCTGGGATACCTTCACAAATATTTTCAACGAACCCCGCAGCCAGCTAGTTATGCAGGCGGGATGGGATCTGCCCAAAACGAGAGATCTCACGCCCAGGCAAGAGTTGCTGAACGATTTGTATCGGACAACCACGCGCCTCGATGATGAAGACGTTTGGGATTCCTTTCTGCAAGTGCCGCTGCTTGACTATGTAAAGTCTACCCATCCGCGCCTGCTTTTTGTTGGTTACGGAGAAACCGACAATTGGGCTCATTCCGGGCGCTACGACTTGGTGCTGGAGAGCGCGCACCAAGTCGACGAATTCGTGCGGCAACTCTGGGACACAATGCAGGCGATGCCCGAATACCGCGACCAGACGACTTTCATCATCACCACCGACCACGGCCGAGGCAGCGGACTAGAAGAGTGGAAAGAGCACGGGGTGGAGGAGAAAGGTTCGGAGAACATCTGGATTGCCATCATGGGCCCGGATACAGCGGCACTGGGTGAACGCGCGAACGCAAGCGGGGTCACGC
>JBAUYE010000243.1:0-23006 GCA_049584615.1 Candidatus Sulfotelmatobacter sp. | reverse complement strand
ACGCCTGGCTGATACTGCAGAAGCGCCGCAGGACTGTCGCGGAACTGCACCGGCAACTCGTGCACCAAGTTCATGTCGAAACTGTTGCCCACGGCAGCGTCCGTCGTGTCCAGCGACACGGCGCTGTTTTCGCCCTTTACCTCGACGGTCACCGTACTCTTACCTATCTGCAGCTGTGCGTTCTGGGTGTGTGCCGTGTTTACGGCCAGATAAAGATTTGGCACACTCACCGTGTCGAAACCTTCCTTGGTAAAGGTTATCCGGTAGCCCGGCCCCGCCGGCAGATCATGGAACGTGTAAGCGCCCACGGCGTTCGTCGTAGCCTCGTAGCTGGAGTTGGTCTTGGTGTCCACCAACTTCACGGTCACATCGGGAACCACGGCGCCGCTGGGGTCGGACACCACGCCCGTCAGGGAGGCCACATCTTGTGCGGCGAGAAAAGTTGGCACCGCGAAAAACAACGCCAATACCAGCGAAGCGAGCAGAATTCGCGTCACAGCGGGGCGAAAAGCGGATTCCATTGGGCTGTCTCCTTGAAAGTAAGCCGGGCCCTGAAAAAAGTCCACAGCTACCGACGTCTCTTCATCTTTTAAGCTAATGCCAAGGCGAACGATCAGGGGCGAATGCGCTGGTATTAGCAGGCCTTGAAGCATCTAGCATTCCAAAGTGAACCCTAGATAACACATTGACGCACATAGACATACGCCATACCAATGTTAACTGTCAAGAACTAGAAAACGGGTTTACGGAAGTGGAATATGAAAATTGGTATGATCCTGCCCGCCGCCATTGCTCTGAGACCGCGATGATTCGGCTTCCCCTGTTACAATCTCCCTTTCCGTGACCAGCTCTTCCACGAAGTCCGAAGCGTCCAAGCCAGGGCCGGGACGCGGCGATTTGCCGGCCGCGACGCCGCTCGACTCCGTGCCCATGCTAGATCTGCAGAGGCAGTACGAACAAGTGCGTGTCGAGGTACTGGCCGCAGTGGGCCGCGTCTGCGCCTCACAACATTACATCCTGGGGTCTGAGGTCGAGGCTTTCGAGCGCGAATTGGCGGGATTTTGCGGGGCTTCTGATGCCGTGGGTTGCGCCTCCGGCACTGACGCGTTGTGGCTGGCTCTGGCCGCCGCAGGCGTGCAGCCGGGAGATCTGGTTCTCACCACGCCCTTCAGCTTTTTCGCGTCGGCCAGCTCGATTGCGCGCATCGGCGCCCGTCCGGTGTTTGCCGATATCGATCCGCGCACCTTCAATCTCGATTCCGCTCAGGTGGAATCTTTTCTGCGCGGCGGGAAGCGCGACAAACTGCGCGCGCTGCTCCCGGTGCATCTTTACGGTCAATGCGCAGACATGGAGTCATTGCAGTCTCTGGCGGACGAGTTCCATCTGCCCCTGATCGAAGACGCGGCCCAGGCCATCGGCGCGCGCTGGGGCCGGCAGACTGCTGGATCCATGGGCGTATCCGCTGCCTTCAGCTTTTATCCCACAAAGAATCTCAGCGCTTACGGCGACGCTGGCTTGGTGACCACGAACAGCCCCGAGATGGCGGCGCACATGCGCCGCCTGCGAAATCACGGCAGCTCGCGCCGCTACATTCACGAAGAGCTGGGATGGAACAGCCGCCTCGACGCCCTCCAGGCCGCCATCCTGCGCGTGAAACTGAAATACGTGGAACAATGGAACGAAGCCCGCCGCCAGCGGGCCATGAAATACGACCAGCTCTTTGCCGCAGCCGGCCTGACATCAACAAGTGAACAACCTGGGGATGCCGCGCCCATTCAGCTCCCGCCGACTTCTGCGCAGGCTCACCATGTGTTTCACCAGTACGTGGTCCGGGCCTTCCGCCGCGACGAACTCCGTGAGTTCCTTAGCGCGCGCCGGATCGGAACAGAAATCTACTATCCCCTTCCACTGCACCTACAGCCTTGTTTCGTTTATCTCGGCTATCGCGAAGGCGACTTCCCGCAGGCCGAACGCGCGGCGAAAGAAGTGCTGGCGCTGCCCATGTTCCCCGAACTCACCGACGACGAACAACGTTGGGTGGTAAAAAGCATTGCGGACTTTTACTGCTAGCTGCGTGCTGTTCGTGTAACCTTCCGTTGGGCCGGGCATCCACTCTGATGAGTGAGCGAAATGAAGCGATGAGACATTATTCAGCCACGTCCGTAAATGTATGTTTTGCGTTCCTTATTGCCTGTTCGCCCTTCATGGCCAAGGCGAAAGCACAAAGCTCTGCTGCGGGAGTCGGGCGCCAGCCGGTGGTGATTGAGCTGTTCACTTCCGAGGGGTGTTCCAGCTGTCCGCCCGCAGATGCTCTGCTGCAGCAGTTGCAGCAGCAACAACCGGTAGCTGGAGCGGAGATCATCGCTTTCGAAGAGCACGTCGATTATTGGAATCACGACGGCTGGATCGATCCCTTTTCTTCTTCCGACTGGACGCAGCGGCAGCAAGACTATGCGGCCCTATTCAAAAACGATCCGTACACGCCGGAACTCATCGTGAACGGCCACAGCCAGTTCGTCGGCAGCAACGCGCGAAAAGCCGAATTCGAAATCGAAAAGGCGGCCCACGGCCCGAAAACGCAGATTGCGATCACGCCCGGCAACGCGGAAGCGAAGGGATCGCAGCGCTTCACCGTGTCAGTGGGCAAGCTTGCGCAAAACGCGACCGGCGACGTGGCCGAGGTCTGGTTGGCGGTAACCGAGGACGGCCTGCATTCGTCCGTGAGCCTGGGAGAAAACGCCGGGCACGTTCTGCATCACGTTGCGACGTTGCGTTCCTTGCGGAAGATCGGGGTGGCGGACGCCAGCGGAGTAACAGTGGCGTTCACGGGGGATCCCATTGTGAAATTCGACTCTCATTGGGATCTCGCGAATCTGCACGTGACAGTTGTCGTCCAGGAGAAAAAGGGTCGAGAGATTCTGGGCGCGGCTTCGACCAAAATCAAAGGTTAGACGGCTTGCCCCCTAACTCCGATGCTTCGAGCGCCGCGGTTCTTGCTTCTGCTCGCCCGGGGCCAACACTCTGCGCACAATGGGCGTGTTCAACTTGTATTTGCGCTCGGTGACGTTGCCGCTGTCGTCTTTCACTCGCAGAATGAAAACCGGCAGCACGCCTTCCTTGTCGAAGTTCTCGGTGGTCACAGTTACAGGAAGCACGCCGTTCAGGCCATGTTCGCGGTAGGCGGTTTCGTAGCGGTGCTTTTTGACGTTCCAGGTGAAAACGCGAATCTGGTCGTAATCGTAGGGGAGACCGTCGCGCGGTTCGGTGAGGACGCACAGGTACTGTGAAACGTTCTTGCCCGTGCCCTCTTTGCCAGTATCCAGCACCTGATTCAGCGCGAAGAACGCGACGATGCGCTGGCCTTCGGCATATTGCGCGATATCGAGCGGGACGTCGAGGTCCACCATGCGAGCCAGCACCCACCCCACGCGGTTGTCAGCGTCGCGCACCAGCCACCAATCCTCTAACACCGGGCCGGAGGACGCTCTTCCACCGGAAGTGTGCGCAGAAGTCTTCCCCTCGACCTTCCCTTCGATCCTGGCGGGCTCACCTGCCGATCCCACTTGCTTCTCCGCCGTAGCGCGTTTCAGCACGGAGACCCGCGCTCCCGATGGAAGCTGGTACAGATGCTCGGCCTCGCGAGCGGGGGTGATGTGCAAGTTCGTCTCGTTCCGCAGCACCCCTGGAGATTGCACCGGATCGTTCAGGTTCTCTTGCGTGAGTTTCTGCAAGGCATCGTAGGTATGCTGATCTACCAGGTAGCGCTGCTCGATCCAGCCTTCAACGCCGCTTGCGGTGCGCACGCGGGAAAAACGCTTCTCGCGCTCGAGAACCTCCACCCGCTCACCGTTCTTGACCGCACCCACGTGGTTATAGACTGGAGCCACACGGTCGCGCAGCGTGGCCTCGGTTACCGATACATAATTTATTTCCAGGACGCGACGGCCCCTGCGGCTGCAGGCGGAAACTCCGAGCAACAAGACAGTGGCCAGCGCCAACAGCAGGGCGCGTCGGTAAAGATGCAATCGGGAGGACGGCTTTACCATCTTTGCGAGGTTCACATCAATCGGTAACTCTGCCACGTTAACTGCGACGAGCCGACTTGAGCACGGCTTATCTTCATACTATAGCGCGGTGGAGCAGCAGTTTCGTGGCAGGAAAGTTTGCCGGAATGCAGGTTCGCGACAAGAGTGGCGCGGGGGTTCGAACCTAAACGAAGTTGTTCTGCTTTATAGTCGGCAAATGGAGAATCGCCTGCGCTCTCTCAGCGGGGAGGGAATACCGGGAAAGCCTCTGTTATTCACGGCGGTCGGCGTGTTTCTATTCTTTGGCGCCGTGATGGCTTCTCTCGCTGCAATCACATTAATTTGGCGAGGCACGGTTCTTGACCGAATCTGGGCCCTCAATCCACGCGGCTTGCAGCAGCTTGCAACCTTTGGGACGCTGGTCGGGATTTCCTTCCTGGCGCTGGGTGCGGTCCTGGCGCTGGCTGGAGTGGGCTGGTTTCGCCGCCAGCTCTGGGGATGGAAATTATGTGTGGCCATTATCGCGATTCAGGTTTTGGGAGATCTGGTCAATTGCCTCAGAGGGGACTTCCTGCGAGGAGGCGTTGGCTTCGCGATTGCCGGAGCGTTGCTGATTTACCTGCTGCAGCCAAAGATCCGCGCCTACTTCATGAAGACCCAAAGGCGGCATCCTGACATCACCCCGCCGCTTCGGTTAACATGAGAGTAGGCCGTGATGAAAAACATGTCCAAGAATTATTTCCTTCTTCTCTCGCTAGTGGCGTTAGTGCTCGCTGCCGGTTTGTGCGCGGCGGCGAATGAGCCGGTGAATCCGGCATTGCGTCCGCCCAAGGGTGCGCAGGTGGCCATCGTTGTGTTTGAAGACCTGCAGTGCCCGCAATGCCGGCGCGTTTCGCCCATTCTCGAGCAGGCTTCAAAGACGTACAAGATTCCCCTGGTGCGCCATGACTTCCCTCTGCCCGGGCACAACTGGTCCTACGACGCAGCGGTGATTGCGCGCTACTTCGATGAAAATTCGAAGGAGCTGGGCAACGAATTCCGCGACTATATTTTCGCGAACCAGCTCGAAATCAATCCACAGAACCTGCGCGGCTATGCCGAGAGGTTTGCCAGCGAACACAAAGTGGAATTACCTTTCATAATCGATCCGCAAGGCAAGTTCGCCGCCGAGGTCAATGCCGACCGCGATGTGGGCAAGGCAATCAAGCTCGAACACACGCCCACGGTGTACGTGGTCAGCACCCGGCATCCGGAAAGACCTTATGTGGAGATGAAAGACGCCAGCCAGCTCTACGCTCTGATTGATGCCATGATGAAAGATTAGTTCTCAGTTCTCAGTTGCCAGCCGCCAGTTCCTGCTCAATGACGGCTACCCTCAGTCGCCGAATCCAATGCCGATGGCGCGCGCGGCGCGCACCAGTTCGCCTTTGGGGTCGACCGACTTGAGATGGCCGATGGCGTTGGCTACGTCGACGGAAACGATTGACTCGCCGCGCAGGGCGACCATCATGCCGAAACCTCCGGCAGCGACCAGGTCGACGGCGGCCACCCCGAAGCGCGTCGCCAGAATGCGGTCGAAGGGCGAAGGCGTTCCGCCGCGCTGGATGTGCCCCAGCACGCTGACGCGCACTTCTTTTTTCGAGCCGTGGGCGATGGCATTGCCGATCAGGGTGCCGATGGGACTGGCGCGGCGGTTCTCTTTCAGTTCCGGCGGCAACTTCACGCCTTCAGCCAACACCACGATGGTGAAATACTTCCCGGTTTTTTCGCGTTCGGCGATGTAGCGGCAGACGTGCTCGATGGTGAAAGGGATTTCGGGGATGAGGATGATGTGCGCGCCGCCGGCGATGCCCGCTTCGAGCGCGATCCAGCCGCAGTCGCGGCCCATCACTTCAACCACCATCACGCGATGATGCGACTCGGCGGTGGTGTGAATCTTGTCGAGTGCGTCGGTAACGGTGTGGAGCGCGGTGTCGAATCCAAAGGTGACCTCGGTCGCTGAAAGATCGTTGTCGATGGTCTTGGGCACACCGACAATCTTCAGTCCCTTTTGAAAAAGATCGTAGCCGATCTTCTGCGATCCATCGCCGCCGATGGTGATAACGGCGTCGATGCCGAGCTTGGCGGCGTTGGCGACGATCTGGCCGGAAATGTCGCGCGACACTTCCTTGCCATTCTCGACTGTCTTGTAATGGAAAGGATCGCCGCGGTTGGTGGTGCCGAGGATGGTGCCACCGCGGGGCAGAATTCCGCTTACTTCCTTGAGCGTGAGTTCAAAAGATTTCTCGGGACAGATGAGACCGTCGAAGCCGTCGGGAATGCCGATGACCTTCCATCCGTACTTAATGATGGCGGCTTTGGTGGCGGCGCGAATTACGGCGTTCAGGCCGGGCGCATCCCCGCCTCCGGTATTGATGCCGATGCAGCGAATGTCTGACATGAGAGTTCGTGATTACTCGTTGGTTATTTAGCGGGAACTTGCCAGCCCCTCTTCGATAATACTGAGACTTCGAGGGATGGCAAATTACCAGTGGGCGTGGATATTCGGGCCGTGGTCACAGGACAAGATTGAGGCGCGCGGCGTCGGCGAAGGCGCGGAAATCCTTATCTCGCGTGAGGAGGGGAATTCCACGGTCGACACAGGTCTGAGCGATCAGGGCATCGCCGAGGCGAGCTTTGTGGCGCATCGACAACACCTTCGCCCGCAGCAGACCGGCGCGCTGCCAATGGCCCGGCTCGACCTCAATCATAGGAATCTCTGAAAGCGTTTCCGCGACTCCGGAAGAAAGCATCGGATCACTTAACAACTCGGTCAACACAACTGGGATCATCAGTACCTGTCGATCCGTCAGCGCCTGCTCCAGCAGTTGCGCATCTGGATCGGGAGCGCCTTCCAGAAACGCGATCCAGGTGCTGGTGTCGGCCGCGATCATTGGTTAGTTGATCATTGATTAATTCAACGATGATTAATTTAACGATGATTCACTAACGATCTTCTTTCAATTCCTCGGAGGTGCGACTGAATCGGACCTTGCCACGCAATTGCAGCAGACGATCGTAGGCTTGCGACGCTGCCAGCAATTGCAGACCGGCTCGTATGGTTTGGGTGATGCCGGTTCCGCTGGCCCGCTGCGCCTTCTGCAGAAGGTCATCGGGGATTTCAACGGTGATTTTCCGAGCCGTTGCCATGCGGTCATTATACCATACAAGATACCAGCATCGAGTATGGTGTCTGGCGACTTGGCCCGTCTGCGGTCGGTGGATTTCTGTCGCGAAATAAATCTTCCGCGCGATCGCAGGAAGGACTTCAGATTGGGCCGGTGATGGTTCGATCCGGGGTATCCCCCCTCCTCCCCTCCCTGTGTGGAATCATCACGTTAGCAAGAAATTCTCCGCAAAATCCGGATGTCAAAGAACTTAGGTGCTAAAATCCGTGAAACAAAGGACTTAGAGCGTGGCGACTGGCTGTGCAGCAGACCGTCACGGCCTCGACCATGATCGCTGATTTCAAATGTGCCGGCAAGGTTGGATGTCACATCCTGGCTGTGGAAAAGTCACAGCCGCCGAGGTCCGTGGCGCCCAGCTTTGCAGAACCGGCAAAGCTGGGGCAGCCTCAGTCGAGATGACGTTGGCACTAGAAAGTCAAAAGTGGGCTAGCCCCCCGTTGCCGCGAATCTCTCATGGAATGCTGGAAGGGACGGTCAAAAGCCCCACTTCTCGCAAAGAACGCGAGAAATGGGGCACCCAGATTTCGAGATGCGCTCGCGAGAGCCGGACCAGCGGCCTATTGCGCCGTTATGTTGAGGGTTGCCACGATATTGCTGCCATATGTCACAGTGACCGGGTAAGTAGTACCTGACACTGCACCCTCCTCGACAGTACACGTCTCCGGAGAAGCGCCGTTGTTTAAGCACTCAATTACGCTGCTAGCGGCGGACGATGGCGTCCAGGTTGAGGCGACAGTGAGATCGTACACAGTTCCGTTGGAAGTTCCCTGTGCGATAAAGCTTGCCGACTGGCCGATTGGAACTGACGAAGTTAGCGTGCCACCGGCGGTCGAGCAGGAGCTGGTGTCGCCGAACGTGCCCTCACAGACTTCGAAGTCGGTAACACTGCCAAGAAGAACAGTGAGCGTGGCTGTAGCGGTGACGGCCTCGGTTGCAGCAGTGATGGTGGACGTCCCGGCTGAAACGCCCTGAATCGTAACGGCGCCACATGTGCCGCTCGCGCACGAGCCGCTTATCTGGCCGACTGTCGGTGTGGCACTTGACCACGAGACCCCGGTAGTAAGATAGCTCCCGTTACCGGTGTTGTCGATACCATAAGCCTGCAGAGTAACGTTGGCTCCAACCTGAACCGTCGGAGCAGAAGGACTGATGCTGAGCGTGGTATATGTTGGGTTAGTGAAAAATCCCGTACAGCTTACGGCCAGGGCCAGCGCTGTGAGCGCTGCGAACGCACCGGCGAGGCGGAGTTTGTGTTTCGTAGATGACATAAGGTGTTTGCGACTTCTAAACCTTGCCTTGCTTGAACCTGGCCTTGCTCAAAACCATCGGTGCTGGCGTGGAAGGCGCATCCAGCCCGCTTCTCCCAGCTTCCTGAACATCCGATGATACGACTTCCACCCAACGGCGGTTGTAAAAAATTGTAGCAGAAGATTCCGGGCCGGACGCAGAGTTGTACCTCCGTGCCGGCGCGGCTAACGCTGCTCTGCGGATAGGAACGCATGGGGAGCTGGGCCTTGCAGGGAAAATGCTATGACATCGGGGCCTGAGGCGGAGCGGCGCTCCGCGGACAGCCGAAGACGGCTGTCCCCACATGATTCAGCTACGCTCCTTCCATAAGAAATGGCCAGGGCTGGAACCCAGCCACTGGCCATTCACCTGACGTTCGGTCGTTACCGACCCTTATTTTGGCTTCTCGTCCTCGGGCGGCTTCTTGTTGTTCTTGGGCGGCTTGGGCTGGTTCGTTGGTTTCGCCTTCGGAGGGTTTGCCGGATGCGACTCGGCTTGTGGCCGGGCGTTATCGGTGCGCGCAGGCGGAGTCGAGGGATGAGAGTCGCTCTTCATGGCGTTGTTCTGCATTGCGCCGCCCTTCATTGCGTTCCCTGATTCGGCCGGGGTAGCGCGCGCTTCCTTGGGTGACATGGCTGGGGCATGGTAGGGCGCTCCAGCAGCCTTCGCGCCTACCACGTCTTTCCCGCTGAATTCGCCGGGGCGAGCGGTGGCGGCGACCGCAGGTGCACCGTGATTGTTCGACGCGAACAAGGCCTTGTTCTGGCTGGCGGCATGTTCCTGCTGAACCTGCGCCGCTACCGGAGGTTGGTGCGGTTCGCGACTATAGGCTTCCTCTTGTGGAGTTGGCCGGGCCGCAACACCACCTTCGCCACCGTTAAACGCGACGTGAGAATCGTTGTTCACGATGACGGTCCGGTTCACATAAACGTTGGTGATATGGACTGTGTCCACATGCATGACGGCGGTGTTGTAGAAGAAAGCGCCGCCGCGCCATTCGCCGCCGCCGAAACCGACGCCGCCGTAGCCGAAGCCGTAGTTAATGCCTCCGTAGAAGCCGATGTGCGGGCCCCAGTAGCCAGCGTTCCAGGCGTAGAGACCGTTGTTCCAGCCCCAGTAACCGGGAGTCCAGAGCATGCCGACGGGTGCGACGACCCAGGTGCCGGGCACCCAGTAGTAGCCGCCGTCATCGTCCCAGGCCCAGTAGCCGGGCGTCCACAGATAGCCGGCGCCGGGACAGATGGGCTGGTCGTAAACCGGCAGCGCGGGCGGACCGATGTGGACCGAGATGCCGATCCCGATTCCGATCTGCGCGGAAGATGGAGAAGACAGGGCTGCCGGAATAGCCAGCAGCACGAGTGCTAAAGCTAGAAAGCGAACTGCACGGTGAAATCTCATCGTGTCATCCTTGGGCCCGGCGGGCTTGCCTGAAAAGCTTGCAGCGCGAAAGCCGGGCGAAATTGACGAAGTGTCGCTTGATTGAAGATGCTGCCCCAAAAAGCTCTGGCTCCGGACATTCTCTCCCGAAACCAGTTTCTAAACCCGTGTTTTGGCCAGATCATGTTCCTCCTGTGTAAACACGGTGCACAGGAAGATGTTGCTGCCGAGAACTTGTTTGGAATGAGTGCCGTGGAGCCGTCCTCCTTGAGGCTTAATTGGCTCTCCGGGAGCGGGCGATCCGTTCGTCGATGGGCTTGCGGCCGGCGAATCCCTCTTCGGTGCCGTGCCAATGCGTGATGGAGTGTTCGCCCATCTTCCAGCAGAGCAGGACGATGCGGCCCTCGACCTCGCAGGGAAAATCGAGCAGGCCGATGTCGAGATCTTTGACCTGCACGCCGATGGAATCGATTTCGGCGAAAGCGTCTTTTGCCCTTTGTTCAGCTTTGGCGCGCTCGGCCTTGCGCCGCGCCACGGCTACCACGTCGACGTGCGTGCCACCGTTCAGGAAGATGCGGTGACTGAGTGCCTGCATTTCGCCTTCGACCTCTTCCATTAGCTTTTTGCCGTCGATGGCGGCGCGCAGCAGAGACTCGAGTATGGGCAGCAGAGACTGGGCTTCGTCGAGAGTGAAAGTGCGGTCAGACATGAAGGATAGCTCTATTCTAACGCAATCGCGCGCGCGGCTGCAGGCATTAGTTGCTCACCGGCTTGAGCATTTCAACGTCGAGCGTGATGGTAATGTCGTCGCCGACAATCCCAGGAAGGCCGCTGACCCCGAAATCGTTGCGATCGATTTTTGTGGTCGCTGATGCGCCGGCGCGCAGCCGGTCTTTACCCATGGGATCCTTGATCGGCGGGGTGGGGCCGTCCACGTCGAGAACAACTTCTTTGGTCATGCCGTGAATGGTTAGATCGCCGGTGACCTTCAGCTTACCGTCCCCGACGGCTTCCACCTTCTTCGACTGGAAAGTGATGGTGGGATATTTCTGGGCGTCGAGGAAGCGGGGGCTGCGCAAGTCGTTGTCGCGCATTTCGACGCGGGTATCCACGGATGCGGACTCGATAGTGGCCTGGATCGAAGCCTTGCCGGGATTGGCTGCGTCGTAGTGCACCGTGCCGCTCACCTTGGTGAATGCGCCGCGAACGGTGGAGACGCCGAGGTGCCGCACGGAAAACTGTGCTGAGGAGTGCGGCGGATCAAGCTGCCAGGTGTCTTTATCCTGCGCGGCAGCGGACACAGCGAGCAGTAAGGTGATGGCGAGAGCCGGTGCGAGTAATGTTCGAGACATGCGGCAGCTCCTGAAGCGGATTCGCGGGAGCCGCTATTTTAACGCATGCAAGCACGGATCCAAGCAAGTATGGATCAGTGCGTCCTGCCGTTTGAGGGATCAGGCGACGTGGCTGCGTTGAGGTCTACGTGTAGTTGCTGCGCGGCAGGAATCCCGGGCGGATAGCAGTTGCCGTCGCGGCTGTAGTTCGAGCATTGCGCGGCGACATCCTTGCGCTGCGGGGACTGGGCGAACTGCCAGACTTCGGCGAAGCTGACCCCGCTCTGGGCGGGGCTTGGCGGTTGAACGGAGAAGCTGCAGCCGGGCGCGGGCGGGCAGGCGTCGTTGATGGCCCAATAGACGATCTGGCGTCCGCCAGCGTTTTCGCAAATATCTTGGGCGGTGACTACGTTGTCGTCGTCTTTTGCCGGGATGCCGGAGCAATAGATGCCGGCGCGGAATCCGGCGGCGGTGACGGCGTCGACCCAGGCGTAGATGTAGGCCTTTTGCTCGGGGAGCATGCGTCCGCCTTGCTCCTGGTCGAGGAAGATGATGGTGTGCGCGGGGAAGCCTTCGCGGCGCGCGGCTGCGGCGGCGGCTTGCGCATCGGAGTTGCCGAGTTTCGTGGCGCGGACAACTGTTTTCAGCTCGGCATAGACGCGTCCGTTGAAGAGCACGAGGAATCCAAAGCCGGCGGATTCGACGGCGGCGCGGTGGCCGGTCCAGGTGTTGGTGCGCTCGCCGGGAGGATTGTTGAGCCAGTAGCCGGTGTAGGAGAAAGTTTCGTGCAGGGCTTTGAGGTTGGCGTCGCCGGGGTAGGTGTTGCGGTCGAAGCCGAGGTAAGAAGAATTCTGGGCTGAGAGCATCGCGCAGACGAGAGTTGATGCCGCGGTCGCGAGCCACCGGAATTTCATGATCCTGATCTTAGACGAAGCGGACCTCAGCGGCTGAAGCCGACGTCCCGTAGCGGGCTAAGCGGCACGAGTGGAACTCGTGCCCTTCCCGATCTCTTTCCCAAGGGATTTTTCCACCTGACCGTCTATCCCCCGATATGCACCATGGTCCTTGACGCGGGCACGAAATCTGGTTCGCCGATGTGGTGGCGTTCTTCTTTTTTCTGGATCACACCGCGGATGAAATCTGCCAACTCTTCGTCGCTCGCTCCGCGTTGCATTTGGGCGTGGAGGTCGTGGTCCCACACCGAGAACAGGCAGGTGCGGATTTTGCCGTCGCTGGTGATGCGGATGCGGCTGCAGTGTCCGCAGAAGGGATGCGAGACGGGGGCGATAATGCCGATTTCGCCTACGCCATCGTCGAAGCGGTAGCGGCGCGCGGTTTCCGAGCGTGCGTGCGGGATTTCGACCAGCGAGCGGTACTCGGCCATACGGGCCAGGATTTCGTCGAGCGTCACCACCGTGGCAGGCGTCCAGCTGCGGTCTTCTTCGAGTGGCATGAATTCGATGAAGCGCACGGTGACGCCCTCTTCGCGCGCGAACATGCCGAAGGGGATGATCTGATCTTCGTTGAAGCCGCGCATCAGCACGCAGTTCACTTTCAGCGGCCACAGTCCGGCGCGGCGCGCGGCGCGGATGCCGGCGAGCACATGGTCGTATCCGTTGGGAACGCGCGTAATGCGGGTGAAGCGGTCGGGATCGACGGCGTCCATGGAAACCGTGACGCGGGTGAGGCCGGCATTCTTGAGCGGCTGTGCCAGATCGGCGAGCAGATGGCCGTTGGTGGTAAGCGCAATGTCGAGCGGGTCTTCGTTCCGACCCCCGTTCCGACCCCCGTCCCGACCTCCGTCTCGACCTCTGTGGCCGTTGTTGGGAGAGCGGAGTTGCGCGAGGTCGCGAACGAAATCGACGACGCCTTTTCGCAGAAGCGGCTCGCCGCCGGTGAGGCGAACCTTGGTGACGCCCATCCCGACCAGCACGCGCGCCATGCGCAGGTAATCTGCGAAAGGCAGATCTCCGTAGAGCGCGCCTTCGTTTCCGGTGCGGCAATAGACACACTTGTAGTTGCAGCGGTCGGTGATGGAGATCCGCAGGTCGGTGATGGGGCGGCCGAATTTGTCAGTGAGGGGCATGATCGGCTGGTCACATTATAGGCTCCGCGCCGCGGAAGTGACTTGCGGTCTAGTGAGTCGAGAGCGCCTTTTCGATCGCCGCTTCCGCCAGTGGGGCCATGATCTTGAATCCGGCGGCGTTGGGGTGCAGGCCGTCATCGGCAAGGTCGCGTTTGAGCAATCCTCTTTCGTCGACCATGGCGCTGAAGTAGTCGAGGTACATGCAGCCGGAATGCGTAGCAACATAGTTTTTCAGCCAGCGATTCAGCTCGAGGATTTTCTCCGGCGAGCGCTGGGCAAAAAGATTCTGAGACTGCGGCGTGTAGTTGTGTATCGGCAGCACCGAAGAAAAGATGACGAAGATATTGTTGGCGCGAGCCAGGTCGGCGAAGGACGCGTAGTTCGCTTCGATATCTTCGAGACGCATGGGGCCGGTGTTGCCGGCAATGTCGTTGGTGCCGGCGAGAATGACAACCACCTTGGGATGAAGATCGATCACGTCCTGGCGGAAGCGGACGAGCATTTGCGGCGTGGTCTGGCCTCCGATGCCACGGTTCAGGTAGGGTTTGCCGGGAAAATATTGGTCGAGATGCCAGATGTCGGTGATGGAGTCGCCGAAGAAGACTACGCGATTCTCGCCCGGCGCAGGCGGCTTGAGAGCGAGGTTGGCGGCACGGTAGCGGCCGAGTTCGCCGAAATCGTCGCGCAGCGTGGCCGCCTTGGAGTCGCGGTAGCGCTGCAGGGCTTGGTCCGGGGTGAGGGTTGGAGCCGGCTGCTGGGCTCGGGCTGAAACGGAGAGCAAGAGAACTAGCGCGAGCGTCTGGAAGTGGGGAAATAATTTCATGTGGTTGTCCTTAAAGTAACAGCAACCGCGAAAAAACATCACGGTCTGCCGGCAATCGCGCGCGCGATCGCCTTCTCTGCAAGGGGCGCCATGATCTTGTATCCTGCCGGATTCGGATGCAGTCCCTCGTCAGACAGATCGCGCCTCAGCATCCCCCTATCATCGGCCATCGCCGAGAAGTAGTCGAGATACACGAATCCGTTCTTCGTGCAGTAATCCTTGAGCCAGGTGTTCAGTGCAAGAATTCTTTCGCGCGGACGCAGGGCAAAGGACTCCTTCGCATCCTCAGTGTAGTTGTTCACTGGAAGCAGCGAGGCCAAGACCACGCGAATGTGGTGAAGGTGCGCCAGTTCGGCCATAGAGGCGTAGTTGGCCTCGATATCCTCGTTGCGCGTGGGCCCGGTGACGCCGGCAACGTCGTTGGTTCCGGCCAGCACGACCAGCAGTTTGGGATGCAAATCAATCACATCCTGGCGGAAGCGGACCAGCATCTGGGGCGTAGTCTGCCCGTCGATGCCGCGGTTGATGTATGGCTTGCCGGGAAAATAATCTTCCAGCTTCCAGTAGTCGGTGATGGAGTCGCCGAGGAAGACGACTCGATTCTCGCTGGGCGCGGGCGGCTTGAGGGCAGCGTCGGCTTCGCGGTAGCGTTTGAGTTCTCCGAAGTCGTCGGTGTAGATTGCGACGCGGGAGGCGCGGTATTGGTCGAGGCCGGGTTGGCCGGTGGAGGGGATGGTCGGCTGCTGGGCCTGCGCTGGGAGAGCGACGAGAGCAAAGAAAGCTACGACAGTGGTACTGATCTCGCGACATCGCATGGCGGAAATGCTACCACGCGTTCGATCAGATTTGCGGCAGCGCTGGCTTGAGGCCCGCGCCATGCGAACTGTTAGACTGTCAGGTTCTCGGGAGACATCCTTCATATGAACTGGTCGGGGCGAGTCGTCCTGCTCATCGCCATCTTTGTTTCCGTGTTTCTGTTCTCGCGGAAGTTTGGGGGGGCGCTGCGCATCATCCTGGCGGCGAAGCGTGACCCCGATTTTCGCTTGCGGCCGATTGGACCGCGCATCCGCAAAGTGCTCTGGGAAGTGGGCGCGCAGGGATTGGTCATCGCGCAAAGGCCGCTGCCCGGTCTGGCGCATGCTTTTGTGTTCTGGGGTTTTTGCGTCTTTGCCCTGGTAACGCTCAATCACTTTGCGGTGGGATTTGGTCATCCGTTTCTTTCGCCCAGCAGTTTCTGGGGGAGTCTTTATTTCTTCATTGCCGGGTTGTTTGCGATCGCAGTGGCGATTTCGATTGCGGGGCTGGCGTTTCGCCGGTTCGTAATCCGTCCAAAATGGCTGGAACCGCTTTCGCCGGAGTCAGGGCTGATTGCGTTCCTGATCTTCGCCCTGATGGCCACGTATCTGGCCAGCTTCTGGGTGCCGGAGGGTAACGCTGCAGGCTGGGCGCTGTGGTGGGCGCACACCCTGGTGATTTTGTTTTTCCTGCCGCTGATTCCAACTACCAAGCACATGCACCTGGTGCTGAGTCCTCTCACGATTTTTCTGGAGCGTCCGGAGTTCAGCCAGATTCCGCCGCTGGTGGGCGATGAGGATTTCGGCCTGGTTGCCGGCAAGGATCTCACGCAGATCACGGCGCTGCAGGCCTACTCGTGCGTGGAGTGCGGACGCTGCACCGAGCATTGTCCGGCCAACAACACCGGCAAGATTTTGAATCCCAAGGAAATCATTCTGGGCACGCGGCATTATCTGAACGAATTTGGGCCGAAGAGCGATGAGTTGCTGCTGGGAAAACATCTTTCGACCGAAGCCGTTTTCGAATGCACCACGTGCGGGGCATGTGAATTTCAGTGTCCCGTGGGCATTCAGCATTTGCCCATCATCGTGGGGCTTCGGCGGGGCGCGGTGAATACCGGCAAGTGGGAGAACAGCCACGGCAGCGAATTGTTTGTCACGCTGGAGCGGCAGGGGAACGCGCTGGGATTTCCACCTTCAGACCGGGAGAAGTTCATCGAGAAGAATGGCCTGCCCTATTTCGACGGCTCGCAGGAATACTGCCTGTGGATGGGCTGCCTGGGGTCGTTCGATCCAAATGGGCGGAAAATTCTGCTGGCGCTGGTCGAGGTGCTGAATCACCTGGGGATCAGCTTCGGCGTTCTGCGCCAGGAAAAGTGCAGTGGCGATCCGGTGCGTCGGCTGGGGAACGACTACCTGTTCGGCGAGCTCGCGCAGGGAAATCTGGAGCAGATTCGCGAGGGTTCGGTAAAGAAAATGGTTTCCATCTGTCCGCATTGCGTGCGCACCATCGGCGTGGACTGGAAAGAACACGGCGGCGATGTAGAGATCGAGCACCACAGCGAGTTGCTCGCGCGTTTTCAGGACAAGCTGCCTCTGGGCGGCGAGGAGCAGAAGAAGATGGTGTTTCACGACGCGTGTTATCTGGGAAGATATCGCGGCGTGTATGACGAACCGCGCGAGGTGATTGCTCGGTATGGGCAAGTCGTGGATCCGCCGCGGGCGCGCGAACGCGGCTTCTGCTGCGGCGGCGGCGGCGGATTGATGTTCCTGGGCGAAGAGACGGGCAAGCGCGTCAATCTGGAGCGGGCGCAGGAGTTGGTCGCGACGGGGGCAAGCGTGGTGGCGGCGGCGTGTCCGTTCTGCAACTCGATGCTGCGTGATGGGTTGGCGGCAGCCACGGCCACGCCTCCGGAGTTGCTCGATGTGGCACAGATCGCGGCGGCGGCGATTGGGAAGAAGGCAGCGGGAGATTAGCCACGGATTTACGCGGATCACTTCTTCATCTTTTTCTCTGAGCGTTCCGATTCTCTGGCTCTCGAATTTATCCGCATTGATCGGTGTGAATCCGTGGCGACGAAGTTTAGCTTCCTGCCTTTGCCTTCTTTACTTCCTCAATCAAGGGCGGAACGATGTCGAACAGGTTCGCGACTACGGCGTAGTCGGCGATTTCGAAGATCGGTGCTTCCGAATCTTTGTTCACGGCGATGATGGCGCGCGCGCCTTTCATGCCGACGATGTGCTGGATAGCGCCACTGATGCCCAGCGCGAGGTAAAGTTTTGGCGCGACCGTCTGGCCCGAGGAGCCGACCTGACGATCCATGGGCAGCCATCCGGAATCGCAGATGGGGCGGGAAGCGGCGATTTCGCCGCCCAGGGCGTCGGCAAGCTGCTTGGCCATTTCGATGTTTTTCTGTTCCTTGATGCCGCGGCCGACCGAGACGATGATTTCGGCTTGCGTGAGGTCGACAGCCTGTTTGACTTCTTTGAAAACTTCTTGCGGCTTTGTGCGGACGACTCCGTCGGCAATGTCAACACTCACGGTTTCCACCGGCGCCGCGCTTGCGCCGGCTTCCGCTTGGTCTCCGCGGAACGCTCCGTTCTGGAAGGTTACGAACCATGGAGCGTCGGAGCTGAAGCTGACGTCGGCGGTGAACTTGCCCTGGAACATCTGGCGGGTGAAAACGAGCTTCCCGTTTTCGTGCTTGAAGCCGATGCAGTCGCTGATGACGGTGCGACCCATGGCAGTGGCTAACTTGGGGATGAAGTCGCGCACCTGGTAGGTGTGCGGCATCAGCACGAGTTTCGGCTGCCTGGTCGCGAGGAACTGCTTCAGCCCAGCGGCAAATGCGTCGGGTGTGTAGGGCTCTAACTTCGGTGATTCGACGGCATAGACTTTGGCAACCTTCTTGGCGGCGACTTCGGAAGCCAGGGCGGACGCTTTGCCCCCCACGACGGTGGCTTCGAGAGTCCAGCCCGTCGCTGCGGCTATGGCCTGGCCGGCGGTGATCGTTTCCCAGGAGACGCGGTTGAGTTTGCCTTCGCGTTGTTCGACGACTACTAAGATAGTATCCGGCATAAAGCAGCTTCTAGCTCCTGGCTTCTAGCCAACCAAAAAGCCGGCGGGACGCCGGCGCTACACTGGCGCTACAGCACGCGTAGTTCGTTGCGCAGTTTGTCTACCAGCTTTTTCGCGATCTCGGCTGGCGTGCCTTCTATGTGCTCGGTCTTTTTCGTTTTTTGCGGCACGTAGAGGCGTTCGATCTTCTGCAGGTTCTCGCCAATTGCCGACTGCACTTCCGCAAGTGTCACTTTGCGGATGGGCTTGTTCTTCGCCTGCTTGATGCCGATCAGCGTGGCGTAGCGCAGCTTGTTGATGCCGGATTGAATTGTCAGCACTGCGGGAAGCGGCATGTCGACGAACTGAAAGAATCCAGCTTCGAGTTCGCGCTTCACCCGGATGCCGCCATCGGTTTTCTCAATCTGCATGATGATGGTGGCGTGAGGCCAGCCCAGCAATTCAGCGAGGATTACGCCGGTTTGCGCGTAGCCGTAGTCGTCGGATTGCAGGCCGGTGAAAATGATGTCGAACTTTTCGTCTTTGATGGCCGCGGCGAATGCTTTTGCCGTGTTGAATGCGTCGAGGCCGACGAAGGCGTTGTCTTCGAGATGGATCGCGCGGTCGGCGCCCTTGGCCAGGGCTTCGCGCAGCACCTGCTGGGAACGGGCCGGGCCGGAAGTGATGACCACGACTTCTCCGCCGTGCTTTTCTTTCTGGCGCAGCGACTCCTCGAGCGCGAAGGCGTCGGGCTCGTTCACTTCATAGGAAACGTCGTCGCGGATCCACGCAGCAGTTTCGTTAAGTTTGAGCGGTGCGTCTTTCTGCGGAACCTGCTTCATGCAAACCAGGATTTTCAAGCGGGACTCCTTCGTCCCTGTGCTGCAAGAGCTTCGGGAAAACTCGTAAGTATAAATGAGGGCATGGCGCGACAGGAAATGCGAGAAATTCGTCGAGACTCTTGAGGCTGCTAGTGCTTTCGTCGGACGGCTGGTCTGCCCAGTATTTCTGGCTTAAACAGAGCGCTGAGGATCATTGCTAGTCCGAAGAGAATCGCGAACGGAGCGAAAACCAGTTCTCCGAACCAGTTCGTATAGTGGAAATCTCCCCGCTGCAGGATCGAAGCAAGGCCCCATCCGAGGACAGCCAAGCCCGCCAGCGCAGCAATAATCCGAACTAAGGGACTCTTTGCGTCGGAGCTAAACATCAGGCACGACCTTACCCTCGCGATCCTGTGTATTATTCCGTGAAGACCACCGACTGCACTCCCGAGATCTCGAAGCGTTTGCGGCAGCGCATGTTCTTGCAGGCCATCAGGTCGTCTTTGCGCAGCATGTAGGAACGGGCTTTGGCGAAGCGGGCCCGGTCGCGTTCGTCGGCGCGTCCGGCAAGCTGGCGCTTCTTGGTGCGCACGACCCAGGTGACTTCGTATTCGGCGGGCTGATGGCAATGGGGACAGTTCAGAGTTGCCATCTTCTTTTGAGTGCTCTCGTCAAAAAAATCGCGCTCTTCCATGAAACACAATTATTGCATGTTCGCGGCGCACAGGCTATGGCAAGATGAAGGCCGGGATTACGCAGCAGAATGGCGCGCAAGAAAAAGGTAAAGCGATTTCGCGCGGTGCAGGCCGTGAAGGAGCTGGCGCGGGAGCGCATGGGCGCGCCTCCTGCTGAGAAGATAGTTCCCCACAAAAACAAGAAGCAGGAAAAGCACAAACCCACGCTTGGGAGGTTGCTGAGCGAACCGGAGTAGATTGAGACCCCAGCCGGCAGCTTAATTGAAGGTCGCGGTCACGGTGGTGTCAAAATTCAGCACGACCGTGCACGTATTGCCGTTAATGGTACTGCAGCCCTGCCAACTAACAAACGATGCACCTGGAGTAGCTGTGAGCCCGATCGTGCTACCGAGAGCATAATCGGCAGAGCAGGTTGTGCCAGCTGTGCCGCAGTTGATGACCCCGGTGGAATCGGTTACGCTTCCCGCTCCCACAACGTCGACGGTCAAGACGGCTTGGTTACAGGTCGCGGTGCCGGCGCCTCCGCCAGTAATAAACGCACTGCCGGTGACTTGGTTTGGGCTGTCGTAATAATTCGCATACAGGTTCCCGCTGCCGCAGATGCTGAGCGCGGTCACAAGGCTCGTATCCGTAATCGTGACCAGGTTTTGCGAATCGACCGACCACGTCACGAGATTGGTGATGTTCTTAGTCTCAGGCGGATGCTCATACGTACCCATCGCTTGAAATACGATGCTCGACCCGACGGAGTTGAAGGTCACACCCGGAGGAACTACCTGAATCGACACCAGATGCTGATTGAAGCCACAACTGGAAAGGCTCAAGAAGAATGTCGCGACGGCGATGAGGGCGATGATGCTGAACCACTTCCGGTTCATCCACTACTCCTAAGGTGAAGCGACTCGGGTCGAATGCTCACGCAGCGCGGCAATGCGGTCAATCTATTAAAAAACGTCTCAAAAAGCAATCGTTATGCGAGCAAGTGAGCACCGTCGGTCACCCCATCACCGCCTCGGCAACCACCTTGGCGAAATTACGAATATCGTACTCGGTGGTGTCGAAGGAGCACATCCAGCGCACGATCGACTCCTCCTCGATCCACATATAAAAAAAGTAATGCTGCTTGATCTTTTCGATCGCCTCAGGCGGAATCTGGACGAAGACGCCGTTGGCCTCGACCCTCCACACTACCTTAACGCCCGGGATTTGGCGGACTGCCTTTTCGAGCAGGCGGGCCATGCGGTTGGCATGTTCGGCGCTGCGCCGCCAGAGATCGTTGGTCAGAAGAGCCTCGAACTGCGCCGCTATAAAGCGCATCTTTGAGGCCAGTTGCATGCCCTGTTTGCGCAGATAGAGGAAGTCGCGGCTGAGTTCGGGATGGAAGAAAACCACCGCTTCGCCGCCGAGGATTCCATTCTTGGTGCCGCCGAAAGAGAGCACGTCAACACCCAGATCGCGCGTAGCCTCGCGCAGGGTCTGGCTGAGCGATGCGGCGGCGTTCGCAATGCGCGCGCCGTCCACGTGCAGGAACATATCGCGCTCGTGGGCAAAGCGGGCCAGGGCTTGTATCTCTTCTGGTTGGTAAACCGTTCCCATCTCAGTGCATTGCGTAATCGAGATGACGCGGGGCTGCGAGTGGTGTTGATCGCCGATGCCATGGTAGGCGTGGTGGACGGACGCCAGCGTGATCTTGCCGTCCTGATGGGGCAGCGGAATCAGCTTGCAGCCGGTGTGCTTCTCCGGCGCACCGCATTCGTCGCAGTAAATGTGGGCATAGTCGCTGCACAGGATCGACTGAAAGGACTGGGTCAGGGCCTGCAGACTGAGAACATTCGCTCCGGTGCCATTGAAGGTGAAGAAAACTGCAATGTCTGGTCCGAAGTGTTCCTCAAACCTTTTCATTGCCGAGCCGGTGTAAGGATCGGCTCCGTAGGCGACTACGTGGCCCTGGTTGGCGCGGGCAATGGCTTCGAGAATCTCGGGATGGACACCAGCGTTGTTATCGCTGGCGAAGCTGCGGGCAGGCTGGGTGAGGGTGGTCTCCATAGCGCTACAATGTAGCAGAGTGAGACGATCTTAATATTGAGGACGTTAAACTTGTCAAAGCTGGTTCTTCCCTATTTCTTCACCGGCAGGCCGAGATTATTTTGCGTCCGGATGAGCCCCGGGCGAATCTTTTAATGAACACCTAACACCGGGGCTGGGTCCGCGTCTAATCAGGGATTGGGAGCTGCCACGCCCCTTGGAACTTCGAATTGGGGTTCTAGTATTCTTCATCAAGTATCAACAAGAAGTGGGAAACTCATGTCCAACAGAATTCGTGGTTACCTGGCCAAAAGTCCTCTGCTGATCGCCCTTGTGGCTGGCGGAATGACGCTGGCTTGCTCGGGCAACGCGGCGCAAAATGCTCACGCCAGTGGGCCAGCTGGAATGCCCGTGAAGGTGCAAGAGGCGCAAGCTACTCCGGTCAGCGATGCGACCGAGTATGTGGCCACGCTCAAGTCGCGCGATTCGGCGGTTATTATGCCGCAGGTCGAAGGCCAGGTTACAAGCATCTACGTACATTCCGGCGAGGCGGTCGAAGCCGGTGCGCCGCTGATGGAGATCGATCCCCTCAAGCAGCAGGCCACGGTCAAGAGCCAGGAAAGCTCGCGAGCGGCACAGCAGGCGAACCTGAGCTGGACCCGGCAGCAGTATGAGCGCGCGCAGGGACTGTATTCGGCAGGCGTGGTGAGCAAGCAGGATCTCGATCAGGCGAAATCTGCGATGGATGCAGCACAGGCTCAGATGGATTCGCTCGATGCTCAGGTGCGCGAACAGGAAGTGCAGCTGCATTACTACAAAGTGGTGGCGCCCTGGGGCGGAATTGTAGGGGATATTCCGGTACGCGTGGGGGACCGGGTTCAGGTGACGACGCAACTCACCACCGTGGACAAGCCCGGGAGCCTCGAAGTCTACGTATACGTTCCGATTGAACATTCTTCGCAACTCAAGATGAACCTGCCGGTGCAGGTGCTGAACGGCGATGGCAAGGTGGTCGCGGATAGTCGCATCAGCTTCATCTCGCCCGAGGTGGATAACACCACCCAAACCGTGCTGGTGAAGGCGCGCATCGCCAACAGCAACGACGCGCTGCGGCAGTCGCAATTTATTCGGGCGCGCATTGTGTGGGGAGTGCACCAGAGCCCACAGGTTCCCATCCTGGCCGTATCGCGGCTGGCGGGCCAGTACTTTGCCTTCGTAGCGGAGCCCCAGAACGGCGGCTCGTATGTGGCGCGGCAGAGGGCACTGAAGATTGGGCAGACAGTGGGGAACGATTATGAAGTGCAGGACGGCATCAAGCCCGGCGACAAAGTAATTGTTTCCGGAACCCAGTTTCTGCTGGATGGTGCGCCAGTGATTCCGCACAGTTAAAGGCCGGGCTTTCGGGCTTTGGCTCAACCGCATGGAATCAATTAAATGGTTTGAAAACGCGACTCAGG
>JBAUYE010000242.1:0-57548 GCA_049584615.1 Candidatus Sulfotelmatobacter sp. | reverse complement strand
ACGGTGCCCCGACCGATCTCCTGCACATCGTCGCGCGCGCTTACCCGGAAAGTGTAGAAGCGGCCTTCAAACGACTCCAGCACGGCCTCGGCTGTGATGTGCGCGCCAATGCCGCTTGCCGCACGGTGCTGAATGTTGATCGAAGTCCCCACCGAGATCTCGTCGCCCTCGCAGTAAGGCTGAAGCGCCTGAAACGCCGCGGTCTCCATCAGTCCAATCATGTGGGGCGTGGAATAAACCGGCGGCAACTCGGGACGGTGCGCGGTAAGAGTGTGTTTGAACTCGACCGTCTCTTGCGCGTCGCCGCGCGCGCCGATGGGAATTGCCTTCGCCATCCTGTCATCCTATACGAGCGGGCCCGGGAAGAAGTAAGTCACGGGAGAGCTTCGCCGGCTTGTTAGAATGGAGGCGAAAGGCGCCGCGCTGCAGTTGAGCGAGGTTCGGGTTTCTGGTTCTGCGATGATGCAGTTCACCGAACAATTCGAGGTAGTCGTGGTCGGCGCCGGCCATGCCGGATGCGAGGCCGCGATGGCCGCGGCGCGCATGGGACTGAAGACCGCCCTCTACACTTTGAACGTCGACCTGATCGCGCAGATGTCCTGCAACCCCGCGGTGGGCGGCATCGCCAAGGGCCACCTGGTTCGCGAGGTCGACGCGCTCGGCGGGATCATGGGTGAGATCACGGACGCAGTGGGCATCCAGTTCCGACTGCTGAACACATCGCGCGGGCCGGCAGTGTGGTCGCCGCGGGCGCAATGCGACAAGCAGGCTTACCGGCTCAAGATGCGCGAGGTGCTCGAATCAGAGCCGAATCTCAAGATCAAGCAGGCGGAAGTGGCGGAGCTGATTTTGGAAGAGGCTTCGGGCTCCGGGCTTCGGGCTTCGACCAGTCCTCCCGTACACGACGACAGCAATGAAGGTGCTTCTGCCGAAGCCCGATGGCCGAAGCCCGAAGCCCGCGTTCTCGGAGTCACCCTCCGCGACGGCCGCACTGTCGGCGCGCAAGCCGTGATCATCACGACTGGAACTTTTCTCAACGGACTGATTCACTGCGGCGAACAACAGTATCCCGCGGGGCGCTCCGGCGAACCGAACGCGGTTCTGCTCGGTGAAGCACTCAAGAAGCTGGGCCTGCGCGGCTGCCGGCTCAAGACCGGAACGCCTCCGCGCCTTGATGGACGCACCATCGACTGGTCCCGCTTCGCCGAGCAGCCGGGCGATTCCGACCCCACTCCCTTCAGCTTCCGCACCAAGCGCGTAGCGCATCACGATTCGCAGGTGCCCTGTTACATCGCGTCGACCACACCCGAAACTCACCGCATTATCCGAGAAAATGTTCATCGCTCGCCGATGTACAGCGGACAGATCCAGTCGATCGGTCCGCGTTATTGCCCGTCGATCGAAGATAAAATCGTTAAGTTTCCTGACAAGGAGACGCACCAGCTCTATCTCGAACCCGAGGGCCTCAACACGCATGAGATCTACGTCAACGGCATGAGCACCTCACTTCCGGTGGACGTCCAGCTCGCGATTTTGAAGTCGATCCCCGGCCTCGAGACCGCCGAGATGCTGCGCCCCGGTTACGCCATTGAGTACGACTCGATCGATCCCACCGAACTGCATCGCACGCTTGAGACCAAGAAAATCAGCCGGCTGTTTCTTGCCGGCCAGATCAACGGCACGTCCGGCTATGAGGAGGCCGCCTGCCAGGGCCTGATGGCCGGCATTAACGCAGCTTTGCAGGTGAAGGCACAGCCGCCGCTGATCCTCGACCGCACCGAGGCTTACACCGCCATCCTGATCGACGACCTAATCTCCAAAGGCACGAACGAGCCTTACAGAATGTTTACGTCGCGGGCCGAATTCCGTCTGCACCTGCGCATCGACAACGCCGACCGCCGGCTCACTCCGCACGGTCGCCGCGTGGGCCTGATTTCCGATGAAACATGGAACGATTTTCAAGACAAGCAGGAGCGTCTAGAGACAATGAAGAAGTTGCTGGAACGCACAAAGCTCACCGCTGGAATGTTGGACAAGATTTCACCTTGTCATTCCGAGGAGCGAAGCGACGAGGAATCCGCTGTCGCCGGCAGTGCAACTGACCTGGCCTGGAGTTCCGTCGTCGGCCAGACCTGCGCCCAACTGCTGAAGCGCCCGGAGATTGTCATCGAAAAGTTGGCGCCCATTCTCCGCGAGCTGGATCCGGCGTTCTTTGCAAGAGAGACAGAAGAAGTCCGTGAGAATCCGCGCAAATCCGTGGCCACGCTTTCTTCCGAAATCCGCAACGAACTCAAGTCGGTAGAAACCGAAATCAAGTACGAAGGCTACCTGCTGCAACAGCAGCGCGCCATGGACCGCATGAAGAAGTCGGAACAGCGCTCCATTCCCGGCTGGTTCGACTACCGCTCGGTCAGCGGGCTTTCCCACGAGATGCAGGAAAAGCTCAGCCACGTGCAGCCCCGCACCCTGGCCCAGGCCTCGCGCATCCCGGGAGTGACCCCGGCTGCGGTATCACTGGTCAACGTTTTCATCGAAATCCAGGCCAGACGCCGCGAACAGGCAGCGGCTATCTAGGTGCTCTTCCATCCCTCGGGTGAAATTAACGTTGCGTTAACAATTGAATGTTACGCGCACGTTAATATCTTGCCCATGCCGCCAGAGTCTCTCCGCATTGAAGACCAGCCCGGAACGCAGCCCGAACAGCGCATTCTTCGCTTGAGTGGGGCGCTCGTCATGACCACGATGTTCGAGTTCCAAGCCACGGTGCGGGCCGACACTTCGCGCGCGCTGATCATCGATTTCAGCAACGTCCCCTATGTGGATTCGGCAGGAATCGGTGCGCTGGTGGGAGCCTACGTCACGCGCCAGAAGGGCGGGCGAAGTCTCGCGCTGGTAGGGGTGTGCGATCGCATCCACAACGCGCTGAATGTCACCCGGGTCGAGCAGTTCTTTCGCTTCTTCGATTCCGTGAGCGCAGCCGAACAAGCGTCCTAAGAACACTTGCCACTGTTCTGGCGTTTGACTGCGTTTGCCATCCCTCCTAAGATGAGTTTTCCCAAGCATTCGTTGACGATCCGCCAGATATGATCGGCCAGACCATCTCGCATTACCGCATCACCGGCCAGCTCGGCAGCGGTGGGATGGGAATTGTTTACGAAGCGCAAGACCTCGACCTGGGACGCCGGGTTGCATTGAAGTTTCTGCCCCCACAAACTTCCCGCGATCAAAATGCGCTGGACCGCTTTCTGCTTGAGGCGCGCACTGCCTCGGCGCTTAACCATCCGAACATCTGCACGATCTACGCGGTCGAAAGGGTGCGGGCGGAGAACGACAAAGACGGCAAAGAAGACGCCAATGCGAACGAGCAGGCATTCATCGCCATGGAATTGCTGGAAGGCGACACGCTGGATCGCCGCTTGGGCGGCGGCGGCTTGCCACTCGATCGCCTGCTCGACTGGAGCATTCAGCTGGCCGATGCGCTCGACGCCGCTCACGCCAAAGGGATTATTCACCGTGACATCAAGCCGGCAAATATATTCGTCACCCAGCGCGGACCGGTGAAGGTTCTCGATTTCGGCCTGGCCAAATTAACGCGGCCAGAGATCGCGATGTCGACCATCGGAGCTACACAAGACGATCCCGCGCCCGCGCACCTGACCAGCCCCGGCGCGACGGTCGGCACCATTGCCTACATGTCTCCCGAACAAGCGCGGGGCTTGGAACTCGACACACGCACGGACTTATTCTCGCTGGGGGCAGTGATCTACCAGATGGCGACCGGACGCTTGCCATTTTCCGGCGCGACTTCGGCCGTGGTCTTCCACGCCATCCTTGAACTCGATCCGGCCCCGGCGTTGCGTCTGAACCCCGCGCTGCCACCTAAGCTCGAAGAGATTATTCAAAAGTCCTTGGAGAAAGACCGCGACTTGCGCTACCAGTCAGCCGCCGATCTGCGCGGCGACCTGAAGCGGCTGAAGCGCGACACGGAGTCCGGACGCAAGCCCGCGCAAGCTGCATCCTCGGGATCGGGCTCAACTGCCGCAGCCGCCAGTGACAGCTGGTTGGGTATCACTGCCGGGGGATTGCCCGCCGCCGTTGCTTCGCAGAGTTCCAGTCAAGCTTCCGCAGCGGTTGCCGCAGCCGGCCGGCACAAGCTCGGGACTGTCGTCGCCGCCTTCCTCGCGCTCATCGTTCTGCTCGCCGCCGGTTACGGCGTTTACTCGCTGCTCGCGCGCAATCATACCCAGCCCTTCGCGAACTTCTCGGCCACTAAGGTGACAGAAACCAGCGATGCGGTAGAGGCGGCGCTCTCGCCCGACGGCAAGTACATCCTGACCCTGGTGAGGGCCAAGAGCGACAACGGTCTGGCCAGCCTCTGGCTTCGCAATGTTCCCACCAACAGTGTCACGCAGGTGCAGCCTCCGGCTGATGTCTGGTACAACGGCCTTCGCTTCTCGCCCGACGGGAACTACCTTTACTCTGTGCACAGCGAACCGGGGAACGCGCCCCTGAAGTACTTGTATCGCACGCCGCTGCTGGGTGGCACGCCGGAGCGTTTAGCGGCTGACGTGGATTCGAACGTCACATTTTCCCCGGACGGCCGGAAGCTAGCCTTCATGCGCTACGACAATCCCGATCCCAACAAATACCAGCTGATTGTGCGTTCGGTCGATACCGGCGACGAGACCGTGCTTACGGGCGGCCCCGACAGCCAGGCGCTCTACAATCCCGCATGGTCCCCTGACGGTAAGACGATTATGTGTGCTGTGCTTCAGCCCGCCAACGACGCCTTTTCCGGATTGATGGCGGTCGACTCCAGCAGCGGCCAGCAACGACTGTTCCTGGGTTCCGCCGACTCCTTCACTCTTATTGCCTGGATGCCGGATGGCCACGGCCTGCTCGTTCTGGACAGCAACCTCTCTTCCAACTATTCGCGAGGCCAGATCGTCTTCGTCTCCTACCCGGGAGGGAAGTCGAATCCGGTTACCCGCGATACCAACAACTATTCCGATCTGAGCGTTGCCTCTAACGGCCAGTTGCTGGGCACCGTGCTCAGCGAAGGGCATTGGAATCTCTCGGTCATGTCGGCCACGTCTAGCGGCGGAGACACGCGGCAGATTGCGCCCGCGACCGACTCGACCCACTTCACCTGGATGCACGACGGCCGTTTGATCGACGATAAGGACGGCACGCTGCATTGGGTCAACCCAGACTCGGGAGCCAAGGGCGTCTTCGCCACCGAGCCCGACTCGGCAAGCGGCGACCCCTCCGAATGCTCCGCCGCCCGCTACCTTGTCTTTGATCACAGCCGGCGTGGTGGCAAGGGCAGCTATAACGTTTGGCGCGCCGACGCGGCCGGGGGAAATCTGAAGCAACTTTCGAATGGGAAGTTCGACCACAGCCCGGTTTGTTCTCCCGACGGGCAATGGGTCTATTACCTGGATGGCAATATCGGAAATGTAATGCGAGGGCCGATTGATGGGGGGGCCGCCCAAAAAGTGAGCGACCTGGCCACTCCGGGTTCCTTCGACATTTCCCCGGATGGCAGCACGGTTGCCTTTCCCACCATAAACCACGCCGAAGGTCACGAGGTAAACTTGGCGCTCGTCGCAACCGATACGGGCAAGGTCGGCAAGCTAATTAAGTTCGAGCGGGAGATAGGGGGGCTGATCCATTTCTCGCACGACGGCAAGGCATTGGTTTATGCAGTCCGTGTGAACGGTATCGACAACTTGTGGAAGCAACCGCTGGACGGTTCCCCGGGAACCCAGCTCACTTCGTTCACCTCGGAACACATCTACGACTTCCACTGGTCGTCCGATGGCAGCAGGCTGGCAGTGGTGCGCGGACACAACGATTCTGACGTCGTGCTGATTCGCAATCAAAGGCAGTAAGCTGAATTCTTACGCAAGCTAAAAAGGCGGCCATCTCAGGCCGCCCTCTTTCCGGATTGTTAGCGAAGTGGTTTATGCACCCTTCACGTTCTCGGCTTGCCAGCCCTTGGGGCCTTTAACCACGTCAAACTGCACCTGCTGACCTTCCTGAAGGCTGCGGAAGCCGCTGGCCTGAATGGCGGAGAAATGTACGAATACATCCTCACCGTTCTGGCGGCTGATGAAACCGTAACCCTTGGCGTCGTTAAACCACTTCACTGTTCCTGTTTCCATGGTGTTGCTTTGTTCCTTTTTCTTTGATGTAGCGCTGAAACTTTGGAAGGCTTCTTCTGCAGGCAGGTCACGCGCTGGTTGGCGGAGAAACTGGATACTGCGAAAGAAATCTAAAGATCAAACGCAACTAAATTGTAAAAGAGACGCCGCGAAAAAGCTAGAATATTTCGTCGGCCGGATACCTAAACCCATGCCGCATCAGTAGCTTACGGAGCATCCCCAGAGTTACCCAAGGCGGCGACATTTGCCATCTGGGCCACAAAAGATACATGATCACAACGTAGGATTATGATCGGGGGTTGATGATTAGCAAATGCATTTCCGCAAGCTTCTTATTCTTATCGCACTCGTAACTCCAGCCTGGGCGGGGATCGTAGAAAATGTCCGCACCGCCCTCGCTCAGGATAATTTCAGCGCAGCCGATTCGTACCTCACATCCTATCGAACCGCCAAAGGCATCACGCCCGAATACGTCGAGGCCTATTCCTGGATGGCGCGCGCTGCCCTCGACGCTCATAACTACGATCAGGCAGCGGCCTATGCCAAGCAGACTAACGCCCTCGCACTCGATCAACTCAAGCGGCGCCCGCTCGATGCCGAACCGCATCTGCCGCTCGCCCTGGGCGCGGCTATCGAAGTGCAGTCGCAAGTGCTGGCGGCGCGCGGCCAGCGTACTCAGGCAATCGCCCTTCTACACGCCGCGCTGCGCACCTATGGCAGCACGTCGATTCGCGCCCGCCTGCAGAAAAACCTTAACCTGCTCTCCTTCGAAGGAAAAACCGCGCCCGCGCTTCGCGAGGCGCAGTTCCTTGGCTCGAAACCACCGGCGCTCGCCCAGCTCAAAGGTTCTCCTGTGCTGCTTTTCTTCTGGGCGCATTGGTGTGGAGACTGCAAAGCCGAAGCCCCTATCATCACCCAATTGCGCAGCGAGTTCGCGCCCCGGGGATTGACCGTCCTCGGCCCCACGCGGCTCTACGGCTACACCGCGCAAGTCGAGCACGCCGCGCCCAGCGACGAACTCGCCTACATCGACGCCGTGCGCCACCGCTTCTACGCCGGACTGCTCGACATGCCCGTCCCCATCAGCAAATACAACTTCGATGTGTACGGAGCTTCGACCACGCCAACGCTGGTCCTGCTCGACCGCACCGGCAAGGTTGCCATGTATCACCCCGGCGCGCTGCCCTACGGTGAGCTGAAAGCGGAGATTGAAAAAGTCGTGGCGTCACCCGCTACAATCGCCCGGTGAACCTCGACGATACGATCGTCGCCATTGCCACGGCGCCGGGGCGCGGCGGCATTGGAGTAGTCCGCGTCGCCGGGCCGCAGGCATGCGAAATCGCAAGACCAATGCTACGGCTCAAACATGATCTGGAGCCGGGCCGGGCTGTCTTTGGCGAGCTAGTGGAACCGCACCAGGAACATGTGGGGACAGCCGCCCCTTCGGCAGGCTCAGGGCAGGCCCTCGGGTGTCCGGCCGAGCAAAGCTCGGCTCTCAACTCTCGCATCGACGAAGTCGTTGTCACTTACTTCGCGAAGCCTCATTCCTACACCACCGACCACATCGTCGAGATCACCGCGCACGGCTCCCCTGTCGTGCTGCGGCACATCGTCGAACTCTGCGTTGCCGCTGGAGCCCGCCTAGCCGAACCCGGGGAGTTCACCATGCGCGCCTTCCTCAATGGCCGCATCGATCTTACCCAGGCCGAGGCGGTCCGCGACCTCATTGACTCCCAGACGCTCTACCAGGCCAGGATCGCCGCCCAGCAACTCGAAGGCGCTCTCTCCCGGCGTTTGCAGCCAGTCAAACAAAAGCTGGTCGAGCTGATCGCAGTGCTTGAAGCCGGCATCGACTTCGCCGAAGACGACGTCTCCGTCCTGCCCGACCCAACCATTCTCGAACGCGTAGCGGCCGTCCGCAAGCCGCTTAGTCAGCTAGCCGCCACCTTTGCCTACGGCAAGATTGTGCACCAGGGACTGACCCTCGCCATCGTCGGCCGCCCCAACGTGGGCAAGTCCAGCTTGTTCAATCGCCTGGTCGAGCGCGAGCGCGCCATCGTCACCGCAACTCCCGGCACCACGCGTGATCTGGTCAGCGAAACGGTAGCCCTTGGCGGCATTCCAATCCAACTCGTCGACACCGCCGGAATCCGGCACGTTCTCGACGAAGCCGAATCCATCGGCATCCGCAAAAGCATGGAAGCGCTAGCCGACGCCGACCTGGTGCTGGTCGTGCTCGACGCATCCCAGCCGGAGAACTCAGGGGATAGCGAACTGCTGCGCCTTGTTGGAGGTCGCCCGGCGATCGTAGTCGGCAACAAGTGCGACCTGGCGAACCGTGGCCAGTGGCGAGCGGCCAGTGGCCAGTCTGTACGCGTCCGCGCCTCGGCTCTCACCGGCGAAGGCATCGCCGAACTGCGCTCCGAAATCCTTCGCCACATCGGTGGCGAAACCGGCGCCCAGGCCGAAGCCGGATTTCTCACCAACGTCCGCCATCAGAACCTCGTACAGGAATCAATCGCCGCACTCAACGCCGCCAGCAGTGCCGTAGCCGCGAAAGTCCCGCACGAAATGCTGCTGCTCGATCTCTACAGCGCGCTCCGGCCGCTCGATGCCATCACCGGCGCCACCACCACCGACGACATCCTCAACCTGATCTTCAGCAAGTTCTGCATCGGAAAGTAACGCCACGCTCCGCAGATACGGCTCGACAGTCGCGGAAAAAACAGCGGCCGCACCCGAGGGTGCGGCCGGAGGTAAAGAACCGCTACGAGGTTAGAAGCGAACGCGAAGGCCGAGTTCGATGTTTCGCGGCAATGCTTCGCCTCCGATAGAACCAAAACCGGTGGCGTTGCACAGACAAGCATACCCATCGAGCATCTGGTCATGGTTGAGGATGTTAGAGAAGACACCCTGGAATTCCAGCTTAATGCCTTCCGCCACCAGAATATCCTTCTTGATGCTGAAGTCCACATTCCAGTAAGGCAGGCCACGGATAATTCCATAGCCGCCATCCCGAGTATCTAACCCAAGAATCGGGTTACGGAAGTTTGAGACCTCGTTCGCCCCGTTCTTGAACTCATTGATGGGGTACCCGTTCCCCGGTGCTTGACCGGGGCAGGCGAGACCGTCGGCGGGAGTAACGCAATAGTAGGCGTGACTGTGCGGTGAAACTGGCCCAATCGGTACGGCGTTCTCGGAGTCGTAGTCAGCGCAACTGACGCCGTCGCATGCACCAAAGGACTGGTAATCGGCATAGCTCGTAGCGACCTGGATCGGAAGGCCGGAGCCCGCAGCAAATATAGTGGCGAACGTCCAGCCGCCCAGCGCGCGCCCCATCAGACCTGACTGCCCTTTGTAGAATGGCGGCTGGTAGACGAAGAACGTGTTAAAGATGAATTTGCGGTCCCAGGGCTGAACACCGTACATCTCGCCAATATTGTACGGATCGAGGGCACTGAGTTCGCTGCTGGCTTGCACCTGTGCTCCGGTGCCCAGCGCCTTCGCCCAAGTGAAGTTATTCTGCATCGTCAATCCCTTCCAATCAGCCATCTTGACGGAAACGAAGCCGGAGTTGTAGTTTCCCCAGCCTTGGCTGGTGTCAGAATAGATCGCCGAGGTGTATTGGCCGCTACAGCCGTTGCTCCCAGTTCCGCCCAGTGCCGCGCAAGTGGAGGCGATCGGAGTGTTCAGCATGGTGGGTCCGGAGAGGGCGCCCCCGTTCACGGCTTGCATCGGGCCGTCCAGGTCACTCCACAGGCCCCATACTTGAGCATTGTTGAGGTTGGTGGTGCCGCTAGCGCCTTCATTCAGAGCCACGGCCTGGGTGCAGTTTGCCGGAATGACTCCCCCGACGGCCGTGGTGCAGTAGGCAGAGTGAGGGCCAAGCGCCGTCTCAAAGAACGCTTGGGGCGTAACTGCGCCTAGATTCGGTCCCGCCGTGCCGCCGCACCCGCCGCCACCGAGTCCGGAGAGGCCGCCGCAGTATTGCAACACCAGGTTGGCGTAGGCCTGGTCGAACCGTTGCCCGCCCAGTGTCATCATGTGCGGTACCGAGTTAAGGTTGATGGGCACGAAGTCCTTGGTGATTCTGCGCCCGATGTAGCCCAGTTCCATCGTCATCCTGCGGCCCATCTGCCTCTGAATCGTGAAGTCGAACGAATCAATCACGTTGGGACGCCAACTCGGATCCAGGGCAGAGGGCTCTGAGGAGGGGGGGTTATTGTACCCAGGGTAGACCGGTTGGGGCAGCGTCGCAGTCGCTTCCGAGATCAGGGGGATGACAGGACCGCCGGTAGCAGACGTGGCGGACCCAACACGAAAGGCTTGGTTTGCTCCGCCCGCGAAGGTCGCTGCACCAGATGCGCCACAGGCCCAGCTGCCGCCGTTGGCAAGGTTGGACTGGCAAGCTATGGGCTGTTCGAGGCCGAGGCCCAGCAGCGGCAATAGAACCTGACCCACGCCGTTTAAGCGGCCGTATTGGCGGCCATAACCGAAGCGCATGACCGTATCTTGATGGCCGAACACCCTGCCAGCGAACGACTCGCCGTCGAAACGCGGATTCCACGCAACAGCTACGCGCGGGCTGAGTTCGCCGTAGAACGGGTTGTAGGGGTACTTCTCTCCGTTTGCGACATTGCCCACAAGCGCAAAACCCAGCTCGGGGTTGTAGGCGTTGCCCTGTAGCGCCGCGCGTGCGCGGGCAGCCAGATAGTCCTCTGTTTTCACCGGCTCATCTGCGGAATCTACGACTACCGTCTGTTTTCCATTCGCCTCTGTGGGCGGCATCTCCAGCGTCCAGCCCAAGCCGTAGGTAAGGGTGAACGTCGGCTTCATGTGCCAGGTATCGCTGACGTAGATGTTGTAGTAAGGAATGGTGCTCTTGTCGAACGCGTTCGACAGGGGAGGGTTCAGGCTCAGACTTGTCCCGGAACGAGTGAATACCTGCGATGCGATGGAAACGACGCCCAGCGCCGCCGCGCCAATCCCGTTGCAGTTCTCGATGTTGGTAGTAGTCGCTGCGCAAGGAGGCAGGCTGTCGGCAGTTAACCCCCCGTGACTTCCGTCGCCCAGGGAATAGACGGGAAAGGCGTTAATGGTGCCGCCGCTATCGTTACGTTGATGGTAGTCGAAATTGTGCTGATACATGCCGCCAAACTGGATCAGGTGGTTGCCGTGCAGGTTGGAAACGTCGTCGCGGATCATCTGATCGTGCCCATCCCAGAAGCGGCGCCGGATATCCTGATTGTTCGAGTTAAACGGGGAGAGGTCTTGCGTCTGGCTTTGACCGGCCATGATTTCCAGCGCGCCGCCCAATCCAGCGATCTGTGGCGGAGCTCCGCCTCTCGACCAGGCCCACCAGTTCCGCAGCCAACTGTAGTGGAAGTCGTTGGTAGTGTTGGTGGTAATGTTCGTGGTCAGTCCTGCAACCAAGTACCAGTCCTGGATCGGATCGTTGGCTTCGGAGGCCGGCGTGCCCTTCGTGTCGCCGGGGAAGAAGCCGCCAATATCGACCTCTTGATCTCCAGCCAGCTTCATATTGTAATAACGATAGCTGACCACGAAATGCTGTTTCGAGGAAAAATCGTGGTCGATGCGCCCAACGCCGAATTTGCTGGTAATTGGGAGGCTTAGAGTACCCGCGTACCCCAGAATGTTTTGCCCGTCGCAGAGGCCGTTGCCCGAGTTGCAGGAGGCGTTCGACGCGGGCTCGTATGTGCTCCATATCTGCGAAACCAAAGGATTCAGGCCCAGGCCCTGTGGATCACAGAGGCCCGTACAGCCGTAATTCGCTGGGTATGTATTGCCGTTGTAGGTCACCGGAGCATTGTTCAGGTTGTAATCTACCGTCCCGGCCACACAGCTCGGGCACGCGGTGGTCGGCCCGTCGTCCAATAACAGGCCCGCCTGCAGCGCCGGCGAGGGGACGTTCCTGTATACGGTCTCGGAGTTCGGATACCTGAAGCCCTCATAGTTGACAAAGAAGTATGTCTTGCCGCCTAGAACCGCCTTCGGAATGAGCGGCCCTCCGACGGCGAATCCAAACCGGCTGTAATGGTACGAGGGAAGCCCAACATGGTCCCCAGGTATGAAGTTCAGTTCATTATTTTGCCAATAATTGCTGGACCAGTTGTTATCTTTGTAGTATTCATACGCGGTGCCGTGGAAGGCATCAGTTCCACGCTTGGTCACCACCTTGATTTCTGCGCCCGCAGAACTATTAAAATCGGCGGTCTGGCCGGCGGTATTAACCTTGAACTCCTCCACGCTGTCAGCGGGAGTAGGCATCACGCCCGAGGCAGGGGCGTTTGACTGACCGTTCCCGGAGGCAACGCCACCGGTCGGGTCGCCGACAATGAGTGCGGTTTGGGTCGGCAGGTAAACCTCCCCATTACCGTCCATGTCGTTGGTGTTGTTGCCGCCATCCAGTGAGAAGTAGCTTTGGTCGTTCACCGCGCCCGCAACGTCGCCGCCAGTGCTCACGCCTGGCTGCAACTCGATGAAGGTATTGACATCGCGACCGATACTGGGCAAGTTGTCGATGGCGATGGCTGTGACCGTGTTGCCCACTGTGGCATTCATGGTCTGCAACTCGGTGCCAGTGGCTTGTACTTCGACGACCACATTCGCGCCGCCCACCTGCAGGGACAAGTTGACGGTGAGACTCTCGCCGACTTTTACCTCCTGCTTGGCGGTTTTGGTGGTAGCAAAGCCTGACTTCGCGACCGCGATGTCGTAGATGCCCGGGGTCACGTCCACAAAGATGTACCTACCGTCCTTGTTGGTGGAGGTGGTTCGCGCAATGTTGGTCGAGGTATCGGTCAGGGTAACCGTGGCGGCTGGCACGACCGCATTCGACTGGTCAGTCACAGAGCCGGCAACCGTGCCGGACGAGGCCGATTGTGACCACAGGGGCAGAGTACCGCCCAAACCAACCACCAACAGGACAACGAGAACCAACTTTACGCTGCGCGTGTACATTTCTAGTTCCTCCTACCGAGAGATTGAACGTTCACGACTGACCGAGAGACAAAAGACGGGAGACCACAGAGACCGTTCCGCTCTTTATCTTTAATCTTTGCGAGAACTTCGAAAATTGCTGTCAACCAGCACGCCCCGATGATCAACATCTTTTAAACGGCTGTAAGAACCAACTTGAAGAGAGACTCGGAAACTCGCAGCAGGAGCCCCGCACAGCCAAGTGCAACTGTCGTTCCAAACAGGGATCAGTTCAAAACTGTTATGTTTGTTCGATTTACGCGGGTTATCGCAGGGAAAAGCTCCGGTTTGTTGAATAATAATATGATTTTCTGTAGCGGGGCGGGGGCGCGCCGCCGCCAGGAACGTCTATAAGATCTTGTGGCCCAGCCGGAGATCCAACCGCTATTTCGAGAGGCCGGCCAGCGCTTCCCGGAACAAGGGATCAAATGATCCTGCCTTATCGCTCTTGACCGCACCGCTCTTGACTGCAGTCGCCAGTGCCTTCTCGGCTGCGACCCGCTGGTAGCCTAGATTCACCAGGGCAGACAAGACGTCTTCCTCCGTCGCATTCAGCGCGGGCACAGTCGGCGCTGAAGCTCCCGCCGCCGGCAGCTTGTCTCGAAGTTCTAAAACCATGCGCTCTGCGGTCTTTTTGCCGATGCCCGGGATCCTGGTCAGGCGAGCTACATCATTGCTGCGGATCGCGCCCGCCATTTCGTCAGCCGCCATCCCGCTCAGGATGGTAATGGCGAGTTTCGCCCCAATGCCGCTCACCGTCATCAGCTTCTCGAACAACTGCTTCTCAGCGGGACGGAGAAACCCATACAACGCGATCACCTCTTCGCGCACGTGAGTGTGAATGTGCAGCGCGACTTCGGAACCGCTGGCCGGCAATTCAGAAAAGGTTGGGACGCTGATGTTCACTTCATAGCCGACGCCGCCGGTCTCGACCACGATTTGATTGGGATGCTTGGCCAGCAGTTTTCCGCGCAGATGGGCAATCATGTCAGTAGCTAGTACCGAGTACCTAGCACCCAGAAGAATAGTCGCGTGCCACTCCTGACCTCAATGCTCAGAGCTACGTACTCGGTACTAGGTACTGAAGATCGGGCAGCGAAAACGGCAGGGCCGACCCCCTGCCGTTTTCGTGGATGTAAGAGTCTTCGTTTCGCGACTTCTGTTTTCGCTACTTCTTGTTGACGGTTTTCTTCAGCTCAGCCCCAGGGGTAAACTTCGCGACCTTGCGGGCAGCGATTTTGATAGTGGCGCCGGTTTGCGGATTGCGCCCATTCCGCGCCTTTCTCTGCGATACCGAGAAAGTGCCGAAGCCTATCAAAGCCACTCGATCCCCTTTTCGCAATGCTCCAGTAATGCTGCTCACTGCGGTATCAATGGCAGTTGCAGCTTGCGCCTTGCTGATTTCGCAAGCGCCCGCGATCTTGTCAACCAGATCGGCTTTATTCATAGTTTCTCCTCGCAGGTCTCTTTATTTTGCATACCCAGCCAATACCGGGAGGACAAAAGCTCGTGGCTGAGTTGGGAAACCTGACGGCTGGTATTCTCCTCTCTCCACGGAGAATGTCAACTGTGAAAATCCGCGCCCGAAGCCTGTTTCGCACCCCCATGTCCCGGATTGGGCCTAAGGGAGCGGGTTCTGGGCCGGAGCCGGCGGTGGAAAACTTGTACTTCGGTCGGCACCGGCGACCAGGAAACAAGCCAGGAGCGGATTTTCCTCCGCCCTCCACAGGCTCGGGCGCACCTTCACAGGTTGTACACAGGCACCTGCGGTTTCGCACTTGCGGGAAGCTCGCACCTGGGTGCAGAGTCAACTGATACAGTTTAAGAAAAGCGGAATCGAGAAGGTGGATTTGAGAAGCATTGAAGAATCAGGATTGAAGCTAGCGAGAACCCAGGCAGAAGTCTGTCCGCTATGCCAGGGCACGGGCTGGAAGACGCTCTCGGCCAGCCCCGGCGCACCGAAAGAGAGTAATAGCAATAACGACCGGCGGGTCACGCGCTGCGATTGCCAGCTGCGGGCGCGAGCGCAGACTCTACTCGCCGCAGCGCGAATCCCCAAGCGATACGAGCACTGCGAGCTGGCCAGCTACACTACGGACTTTCCGGGCGCCCACCCCTCGCTCGCATTCGCCCACCTGTCCACCTCAAGGTTCGCGCAGGAGTACGATCCGCGCGACGGCACAGGCCTGCTGATCATTGGCCAGATCGGCACCGGCAAGACTCATCTGGCAGTTGGCATCACCAAGGAACTCATCCTCAACAAAGGGATATCCTGCCTGTTCTATGACTATCGCGAACTGCTGAAAGAGATCCAGAATTCATACAACGCGGCAGTTCAGACCTCGGAGCTGGACGTCCTTCGTCCCGTCTTTGAAGCCGACGTTCTCGTTCTCGACGAGTTAGGTGCGGTCAAACCGACGGAATGGGTCTGGGACACCGTGAGCCTCATTCTGAACACGCGCTACAACGACAATCGCACCACGATCATCACGACGAATTTTGAAGATCAACCCGCAGCCGGCGCAAGTGGCTCCGTTTCTGCGGCGCGCGCCGCCATGCGCGCCGAAACTCTCGGCGATCGCATCGGCGAACGCATGCGCTCCCGCTTGCACGAAATGTGCCGCATCATCAGGATGGAAGGCGAAGACTTCCGGCAGAAGTTGCGCAACGCCAGCTTCCGCTGAGTCCAACGTGGAGCTGCTGCGACACGATCTTCGGTGGGAACAGTCAGCCAGAAGGGAGCAACCATGCGCTGGTACCACTATGTGGCGTACTTCTTCGGGGGCATATTCCTCGCGAACGCTCTACCCCATTTCGGCAATGGAATTTCCGGTCATGCTTTCCAGAGCCCCTTCGCATCACCACCCGGCGTAGGCTTGTCCTCCTCGACGGTCAACGTTGCATGGGGCCTCTTCAATCTCGGCGTCGGCTACCTGCTCGTCTGTCGTGTCGGAAGCTTCGATCTGCGCAAGACCGCGCACGTGCTCACGCTCGGAGCGGGCATCCTGATTATGTCGCTGAACTGTGCCCACTATTTCGGAAAGCTCCACGGCGGGTTGTGATCTTCCTTCTGAGTGATCTGTGGTGAAGACTTGCTTACAATGTACTCGTGCTGACTGAGCGCCTGGAGTTCGCCCCCGAACGCGACACCGAAATCTTCGCGGCGGTCCCTGCGGCGCCAGCCGTATTCCTGCTGCGCGGTGCAGACGTTCTAGCCGAGCCTTACGTCAGCAAGACCGCAAATCTGCGCCGGCGTCTGCAACGCCTGCTGGGCGCAGTTGAAGAGCGTACCAAGAGATTAAATCTGCGCGATCGCGTCCGCTCCATCGAGTACGCGCCAACGGGTTCCGACTTCGAATCCGTTTTCACGCTTTACAAGGTCTTGCGCGGAACCTTCCCCAAGACCTACGCCAACCGCATGCGCTTCCGCTTCGCTTCGCTGGTCAAGCTGCATCTGGAAAACCAATATCCCCGCGCGTCGATAACCACGCGTTTAGGGCGCCTTGGGAGCCGTAATCTTTTCTACGGACCATTCCGGTCCCGCCCCGCCGCGGAGAAGTTCATGAACGACTCGCTCGACTTCTTCAAGATGCGCCGCTGCGTTGACGACCTGAATCCCGACCCCAAATTCCCCGGCTGCATTTATTCCGAGATGAAGATGTGCCTCGCACCCTGCTTCAAAGGCTGCACGGACCTGGAATATTCCGCCGAAGTAAAACGCGTGCAAGCCTATTTCGATTCCGGAGGAGAATCTCTCGTCCGCGAGTTCTCATTGCAGCGCGACGCGGCCTCGGCCAATCTCCAATTTGAAGAGGCCGCCACGATTCATGTCCGCCTGGAAAAATTGAAGCCCACGCGGAGCGAGTTCCCTGAAATCGTCCGCCGCCTCGACCATCTTGCCGCACTGATCGTCCAGCCCTGTCGCGTGGCCGACTCGGTCATTTTTTTCCGTGTAGACGCGGGCACTATCTCAGGGCCGGCGGTCTTCTCGATCCAAACCACCGAACACACAAAGTCACAATCCATGGAGTCGCGGGTGCAGGTGGTCCTCGATTCGTTCGCGCCTGCGAAAGCGCGGCCCGCGCTCGAAACCATGGAGCACCTCGCGCTTCTGAAGCGCTGGTACTATCGGGGCCACCGCATCGGAGAAATATTCCTTGCCGATGACAAAGGAATATTCCCCATGCGCCGAATCGTGCGCGGCATCGGCCGCGTCTTAAGAGGCGAGGGACCGGAGCAGGATCCCTCCAGATAACCGAGGAATGACGATCCGTATCGGGGTGTGCCTTGAGACATACCGCAAGCTCGTCGAGGACTGTCATCCCGAGCAAAGCGAGGGACCTTGGTGTTGCCGGTTGCGGTAGTACCGATGGTGCAAGCAAGAACCAAGATCCCTCGCTTCGCTCGGGATGACAAGCATGCTTTGGTTTAGCTAGATTTGCTCAGCAGCGACCAGAGACGGAGAGGACAAAATGGCAACCCAGGATCCAAACAGCAAACAACTCCGCGAGCACCTGCTCTACCTGCTCAACGGCGGCGGCGCCCACGCCCGCTTTGACGACGTGGTGAAGAACTGGCCGGAGGAACTGCGCGGCACCAAGCCCAACGGGCTGCCGCACACAGCTTGGATGCTGCTTGCGCATCTTCGCCTGGCGCAGTGGGACATCCTCGAGTTCAGCCGCAACTCCAAACACACATCTCCGGAATGGCCCAGGGGCTACTGGCCGAAGACGGAAGCTCCGCAGAGCGCGGCCGCATGGAACAAAAGCGTTCAGCAATTCCGCAAAGATCTGAAATCGATGCAGGATCTGGTTGCGAATCCCAAGACCGATCTCTACGCCCGCGTTCCCTGGGGCGACGGCCAAACTATTCTGCGGGAGGCTTTGCTACTCGCCGATCACAATGCCTACCATCTCGGCCAGTTGGTCTATCTGCGCCGCCTGCTGGGGGCGTGGAAGGGATAGTGTAGCGCCGCGGCGCTACGAAAACCGAGCCGGCCTTTTTTGGGCCGGCTCGATTGCTTCGTCAAACCAATCAGCAGTTCATAATCAGCAGTTCAAGGCGCTACCGTTATGGTGACGGGCGTCTCGTTCGTGAGCGATCCGGAAGTCCCAATCAGCTGGATGCCCGTGGTTCCGGTTGGCGCGCGCCGAGAAGCGCTCCACGTGATGGTCACGTTCACGCTGCCATTTGCCGGAGGCGTGACGGGGTTGGCCGAGGCCGTCGCCGATACGCCACTGGGGAATTCGTTTACGCTCAAATCAACAGCAGAATTGAAGCCATTCACGCTGGTGATCGTGAGAGTGGTCGACACGCTCCCTCTTTCATCGATGGTGAAAGAAGAAGGCGACAGCGACAACGTGAAGTTCTTCGTTCCCGAAGAAGCATTCACCGTTAGGGCAATCGTGGTGCTGTGACTGGTCGAGCCGGATGTTCCGGTGATCGTCACCGTAGCCGCGCCGACCGTTGCGCTTGAGGAAGCGGTCAGTGTGAGGATCGAGGTTGCACTGCCGTTCGCCGCCGGAGTCACCGGGTTAGTCGAGAACGCCGCCGTAACGCCTGTAGGCAAGCCGGTAGCGCTCAACGTGGTTGCAGAGTTGAAACCGCCCGTGCTGGTGATGGTGATCGTGCTCGTTCCGCCAGTGCCCTGAGTTACGGTCACGGACGCAGGTGAAGCAGCGATGCTGAAGTTCGGCGTCGCCGTCGCACTCACCGTGAGGGCAACGGTAGTGGTTGCAGTCAGGCTGCCGGAGGTCCCCGTGATCGTCACCGTTGACGTTCCAGTAGTCGCCGTGGAGCTCGCCGTCAGTGTCAGCACGCTGGTCCCGGTTGTGGGATTCGTGCCGAACGCCGCGGTCACACCGCTCGGCAGGCCGGACGCGGCCAGCGTAACGCTGCCGGTGAATCCGCCCGCATCGGTCACGGTGATGGTGCTGGTGCCGCTACTGCCTTGGGTAACCGACAGGCTGCTCGGCGAAGCCGAAAGCGTGAAGCTCGGGGTTGCAGATCCAGCCAACAGGTTGATGATCCCGGTCGTATTCGGACTGCCCCAGCCGGTGCACAGATCGTAGCCAGTGATTCCTGAATAGGTGCCGCAACTGCCGCTGGTGATGTCGTGGAAATAGGTGCCATAGCTCGAGGTCAGAGCCGCGGGATAAAGGATCGGATTGATAAAGCCGATCGTGTCACCGTTGGTGGCTGCCTGTTCGTTGGCTAGAGCCAGGTAACCCGCCCACATGGGCGTCGCAAAGCTGGTTCCGCCGTAGTCGTTAGCCGTACAGGTGGTCTGGTCGGCGCAGACGTAAAAGGTAAAGTTCGCGTTGGCCGACACGTCCGGCCCATTCCGCAGAGTCGTGGAGCCCTTGTTGGACGAGGTAATCACGCCCGAGAGCTGCTGCCATGAGGGGATGGGAATGGAATCTGGGGAGATGCCACCGCCACTGTCGGCCCACGCAGTTTCCGATTTCCAGGGCCCGGCCGCGCTGGAAGTTGTCAGGTCCGTGCCGCCGACTGAGACGATATTCGCATCGTCCGCCGGCCAGGCCTCGTTCGACGCTGACCAAGCCGAACTGTCGCCTGACGCGGCAAAGAAGTTTTGCCCTTGCGATGCCATCTGCTCAAAGTAGGGGTCCAGAGTGCTGGGGTCCGCTGGCGTCCAGCCCCACGAGCAGCTGATCTGCTTCGACAATGGAGCGTCCGTATCCGTAACCATCGCGCTGATGCAGGCCGTATCGCTGATATTTCCTGATCCACTGGCCAGGACGTCGCCGCACACATACATGTAGAGCATTGTGGAGCCCGGAGCCATGCCCATCGCCTGCGTCATGTCGAGGGTCTGCTCGGTATCGTCACATGCTTTGCTGCCGCTATCGACGCAGCTTGTTGCGTACCCGCCCGTGGAAATGAGCGTGGGAGTGTAAGGTTCCGTTTGCCCAGCGTTCTTGTAATACGTGGTCAGATCGGCCAAATCGGTGCCCGCGAATTCAAACAGGGCAATGTTCTGGCCGGAGCCGGTGAGTGCCGTTCCGCCGTAGTAGGCCGCCCGCATGTCGCTGCCCAAAAAGGAAGCCGAAGGGCCGGAGCCGGTGGTGGCATGAGACACCACCTTGTCGGCGTCGATCCCATGGGCCTTCGCGTAGTCGCTCTTCTTTACATACATGGGATGAGGCTTGGAATCATTGTCCAAGCCGGTGATGTGCCAGAGCTGGAAGGGAAGGTCCACGGTGGGTTCGCGGTCCACAGCAAAGAAGGTGCGGTCTTCGGTGAGGTCCTGGTAGACCCCCATGGTCACGTGGAAGGCCTTCTCAATGTTCGCCACCGTGCCGGTGAGCCTTAGATCCCTGCCTTCGAGGGTTCCGCTAATGATGTCAAAACCGCTCGCTTTCGCGAAGGCAACCAGGGCATCCCAATCTTGCTGGCTGGGGCCGAACCTGGCGGTAAACTCCTGGGGCGTAAGAAACTGGTGATGGGATAGGCTTGCAGGATCTTGCACTTCCTGCAGGAAGTTTTCCAACCCCGCACGATCGCGCAATGGCAAAACCATGTCGAAGCGCAGGGTCTGGGTTGCTGGGAGTTGCCCGATCAACTGCGCCCGGCCGTTGGCAACCTCTTCGCGCACATGACGCGTCAGTAGGCGCTGCTGGGCTTGTCCCGGGATTGCGATCAACATGAACGCGGCCGCGCAAACCAGCGCAGCCAGTCTGGATATGAGGGGAGTGCTTCTTTTCATGTTTTTACCCTTCCTTCTTTCGTCTGGGGCCTTGCGAAGGTTCGGCTGAGTGATGCACCTTCTGCAGACCAATAGTCGCGGCATCTTAACGCACCTCGAGTGTTTTGTTTATAGTTTTTAATGGCTGTTACGAAAATAGAATTCCGGGTCGGGAATCAAGGAAGGTCAGGCTGTCAGGGCAGGATAGAGGCTGTCTCTGGCTCGGGGCCGCTTGCGGAACACGACTTTTACTCCCTCCCGCCAGCGCTCGTCAATGCCCACGAACTCCCACTCGATCTCGGGTGAAAGATAGCGCAGCAAGGTATCCGTAGCGGGGTGTACATGCAAGGCTGGAGCCACCAGAAACAGCAGCGGTTTCTCAGTTGACAACTCGCGACCCTCAAAATATCCGAAGCGGGGAAATTCGCCGCGGCCATGATGCCATTCCACCCGCGACCAGTAATCCAGCCCCTGCAGCGGCAGGTGGATATCCTCATCTGCTTTCAATTCCACCACCGCCAGCCGCCCCGTTCGCGTCGTGGTAAGCACATCGATCATCGCCCGGTCCGCGGCAGAAAATGCCGGAACCTGCGAATACCGGCACGACGGCTCCAGTCGCCCGTCCACCACGCTCACATCCCCTACTACCAGCGATTCCAGCCACCGCTCCGGACGCAGCCGCCACAACGGATGTTGACGTGGTCCATAAGGATGCCGCGTGTCACGCAAACAGTGCGCCAACTCTGTGAACTCAGCTTCGTTACTTCCTTCGAGAATTCGCTCCTCAGCGCCCACGCCGAACACAACCTCTTCTGTGCTGTGAAAAGATCCGGGGATGCCGCCCAGCCGCGCTTGCGCAAACTCCAGTCCGCGCCAGCGGAAAGCAATTTCTGCGGCAGACAGCACGCTGACTTCGCAATTCGGCAGAACCTGCTGCACCCGTGCAATCGAATCTCTGAACCGCTCGCGAGCCGCCGCGTCGTCAGCGGCGTGCACAAGCCGCGTGGCCACATTGCCTCGGTCGGCGCAGTCGATTTCCTTCAGCACGTCGTGCCGCTCGTCAAGTTCAAATAGTCGCCACTTGGCGGCATCCCGGTTCAGGTTCGCCATCCGTTCCCGCACCAGCGCGGACGTTCCCCCCGGAACGAACATCTTCAACCCTTCCACCAGAACATTCGCGGTCTGCGCCCGCCGGCAAACATCGAGCCACAGAATTCCAAAGGTGAGCGCCGCATCGATAGAAGACTGCGTCTCCTGCGCATTCACTCCCAGCAGCGCAAAGGCAGTCCGCCCTTGCCGCAGAAGCCCGCGCGTATAGATCGGTCCAAAGGATTTCTCCAGGTCTGCGCCCGTCGTCAGCCGAACGACTTTGAACTCAGGAAAATGCCGTTCCAAAGTGCGACGCAGTTTGTGCTCATACGCAGCCCGGCACGCTCGCCGAGCCGTAGGCGACCGCCGGTCGCGTTCGCGGCAAATCTCCAGCCTCGACGGCCGCGCCTGCCCCAACCTCTGCACCGCCAGCCGCAGCGTGCCATTCTTCACCTCGGCCTCCAGCACGCGGCGCACGGCATTACGCTCCGCCGACCACAGATGCAGCAGGCACCGGTTATACTCGCCCGAAATCGAGTACTTGGATTGCGCCAGATCAAACGCGACAGCACCGTTCTCCAGCACAACGGCGCCCGCGGCCTCGCTGAGAAAGTCCTGCACGGTCCGAGTCAGAGCTTGTGGCGTAACCGTGGGCATGGGCATGAACATTTTTATTCTCTAACCAGCGCAGCTCGCCCGTCTGTGACATGTGACCATCGTCACAGCTCCCCTGTGGATGTTCCGCCCGCCCACCTCCGCCCCATGTGGGATAATGACTGGGTTGACTGGTACGTCCCGCCCAACTGAGTCTGCCTGCAGCCCGGCGGCATCTAATTCGAGTGGATAAAAGCTTGATCAAACCATCTCCCGCCGGTAAGCAGCGCTTCTTCTTCGATCACTACGGAGTCACCGAAAACGACTTGGAACACTACCTGGCGGCCGCGCTTTCCGCGGGCGGCGACTATGCCGACCTTTATTTTGAATATCTTTCTTCCACCTCGCTGATGGTCGATGAGTCGATGGTGAAGTCGGCTTCGCAAGGCATTTCGGCCGGCTGCGGAGTGCGCGTGGTTTCCGGCGAGCGCACCGGCTACGCCTATACAGACGATCTTTCCGCCAGCCGCATCCTGCACGCGGCGCGTACAGCGGCATTGATTGCTAGCGCTCCGGCCAAGACTCCGATAGCCGGCTTCCAGCAAACCGCAGCCCGCAGCCTGTATCCCGTGACACTCCCCTCGGTCGATGCCGAGATCACCGCAAAGGTTGAGCTCGTGATGCGGGCGGACAAAGCTGCGCGTGCTTACGATCCGCGCATCCAGGAAGTCCGCGCCAGCTATGCCGACGAGTTGCGAAATATTCTGGTCGTCGCTTCCGACGGAACCTTCGCCGAGGACTCCCAGCCGCTCGCCCGCATGAACGTGTCTTGCATCGCTAAAACTGAAAATAATTCGGCGCGAGGCGGTTCCGGCGGCGGCGGACGCGTCGCCCTCGACTTCTTCTTCGGCGACAAGAATCCCGAATTCTTCGCCAAAGAAGCGGCTCGTCAGGCGATCCTGCAGCTCGACGCGCGCGAAGCTCCCGCGGGCGAAATGGAAGTGGTTCTCGGCCCTGGATGGCCGGGCGTTCTGCTGCACGAAGCTGTCGGTCATGGTCTGGAAGCTGATTTCAACCGTAAAAAGACTTCCGCCTTCGCCGGCCTGATCGGCAAACGCGTAGCCAGCGAGGGATGCACGGTCATTGACAACGGCACGATGCCCTGGTGCCGCGGCTCTTTGAACGTAGATGACGAAGGCGAGCCCACGCAAGAAACCGTGCTCATTGAAAAAGGAATCCTGAAGGGCTACTTGAGCGACAAGCTCTCCGCGCGCCTGATGGGCATCGCCGACACCGGCAACGGACGCCGCGAGAGCTACGAACACATCCCCATGCCGCGCATGACCAACACCTATATGCTCGCGGGCCAGGACAATCCCGAAGACATTATTCGCTCGGTGAAGCGCGGCATCTACGCCGTCAACTTCGGCGGAGGCCAGGTCGACATCACCAACGGCAAATTCGTCTTCGGCGCCTCGGAAGCCTACATGATCGAAGACGGCCAGATCACTGCGCCGATCAAAGGCGCGACGCTCATCGGCAACGGCCCGGATGTCTTGACGCGGGTTTCGATGGTAGGCAACGACCTGAAACTAGACGAAGGCGTCGGCACCTGCGGCAAAGACGGACAAGCCGTCCCGGTAGGCGTAGGCATTCCGACCATCAAGATCGATCGCCTGACCGTGGGCGGCACCGCGAAGAAAGATCCCGGCGGATTTATGCAGTAAGCGTCTTTTACGTCGAGACACAGTGGAGAAGCTGTTGTATGGCGTACTGGGACCCATTCTATCCGCTGCGGACGCTATCATCGGATATCCGCGCACACGTCGAGAACTGGCGCCGATTCAAGAGGGCGGCAAAAACTTGGCCGGCAATCTCCATTGCAACATACGTCATGCGATTTTTCCTGATAGTCGCCGGCGTTGTTCTTGGCATTTGGTATCAAGTGCGCCACGATCTGACAAAGGGGCAGGGGCTTTTTAATTTATCTCGCGCTCCTGCTCCCTATCGTGTTCATCTGGTTCATCGTGGAACACGTTGCTTTGAACCATGATCTTCGACGAAAAGGAATTAGCTCACGTCGGGATATATGGAAAATTAGCCAATTTCCGCAAGAATGAGGCCTCACTCGCGCGATACCTCTGAAACGACCTTTATGAATTCAACAACTCCTGTTCAACTAGAAACCGGAAACACGAAACTCGAAACTGACCTCCGAGAACTCGCCCAGGACATCGTCCGCCGCGCCATGAATGGCGGCGCAACCGCTGCCGAATGCGTTGTCCGCGAGGGCGATGAATTCTCCACGCTGGTCCGCCTGGGCCAGGTTGAAACCCTCAAAGAGTCCGGATCGCGATCCATCGGTGTGCGTGTCTTCAATGGCCAGCGCGCCGCCAGCACTTACTCCAGCGATTTCTCGCGCGAAAGCCTCGACCGCATGGTGAAGTCCGCGCTCGAGCTTTCAAAGATCACCTCGGAAGACCCGTTCGGCGGCATCCCCGAGGCTTCGCAACTAGGCTCGCTCACCGGCGATCTCGACCTCTATCACGAAGACGTTTACTCGCTCCCCGGACCCGATCGCATCGACTACGCCCGCCGCGCCGAGAAAGCCGCGCTCGATTTCGACCCGCGCATCAAGAATTCCGAAGGCGGATCGTTCGACGCCGCCACGGGCCACAAAGTTCTGGCCAACTCGCACGGCTTCGTCGGCGAATACCGCCGGTCGTATTGTTCCGTGTCAGCGGTCCCCATCGCCCAAACTGAAGACGGCTCCATGCAGCGCGACTATTGGTACTCAGTCGCGCGCATGCTGTCTAAACTCGAATCCCCGGAGCGAGTCGGCAAAGTCGCAGCCGAGCGAACGCTGCGACGCTTAGGCGCCCGCAAGGCGAAGACCGCCCAGGTGCCGATCATCTTCGACCCCATGGTCGCCACGTCGATTCTCGAACACATTTTTGAAGGCGTGAACGGTGACTCGGTCTACCGCGGCGCTTCGTTTCTAGCCGGGAAGCTGGGACAGAAAATCGCCGGCTCGAACGTAACCATCATCGACGACGGCACTATCCCCGGCGGTTTCGGCACCAGCCCCTTCGACGGCGAAGGCATTCCAACGCGCCGCACAGTAGTCGTCGAAAACGGCGTGCTGAACTCGTACCTTCTGAATACGTACACCGCGAAGAAGCTGGGACTCCAGACCACCGGCAACGCTTCCCGCGGACTAGCCGGCACACCGGGCATCGGCCCAGGCAACTACTTCCTGCAGCCCGGAGCCAGAACACCGAAGCAAATGATTTCAGAAATCAAAGAAGGTCTCTACGTCACAGAGTTCCTCGGCCACGGCGCGAACCTGGTGACCGGCGACTATTCCCGCGGCGCGTCCGGTTTATGGATCTCCGGCGGAGAGTTCGCTTATCCCGTCGAAGAAATCACCGTCGCCGGAAACCTGAAAGAAATGTTCTTCAACATCTCCGAGATCGCCAGCGATCTCGAGTTCCGCGGCTCGGTGGCATCTCCAACGCTGCGCATTGACGGCCTAACAGTGGGCGGCGAATAATCGCGACTAACTTGTATAGGCAGAACATGAAATTCGCCAGGATTGTATTCTGGATCGCCACCATCTGGGGTGTGCTGACGCTATCGCCGCTGTATTTTATCTTCGATCTGATCGGCCGCCAGGATCCTCCCGCCATCACGCATCCCGCGTTCTACTATGGCTTCGTCAGTGTGAGCCTGGCCTTCCAGGTCGTATTCCTCGTGATTGCCAGAGATCCGGCACGCTTCCGCGCGATGATGATCCCTTCGATAATCGAAAAATTTGGCGGAGGCGCTGCCTTCGTCGCTCTCTACCTGCAGCATCGCCTGACTCCGGGAGATCTCGCGCTGGGCTGCGTCGACCTGTTATTCGGCGTACTATTCGTTGCCGCGTTCTTCAAAACCAGCAATTAATTTCCAGAGTACAATCGACTTGCATGGGTGGCCTGATCCAGCCAACGCCAGTGGTAGAAGAGCGCGATTCGAGCAAGCGCACTATCGCCATCGCTGTCGCGGTCGTTATTGCGATCGCCGTCCTCTTCGCATTTCTTCTTCGCAGCCAGCCCAAAACTGCCTCCGGACCGCCTCCCTACGCCGCCAGCCTCAAACTTTCCGATTTCAAAATGAGCGCCGCAGAGAATTTTGTCGGCGCCACCGTCAGCTACGTCGACGGAACCATCACCAACGCAGGCGACAAGACCGTCACGCATGTGACGGTCGAAGTCCTATTCAAAGACGAGTTGGGACAACTCGCGCAGCGCGATGACATCCCGATGCAGGTGCTCAAAACCACCGGTCCCTATCCCGAAGCGGTCGACTTCAGCGTCTCCCCACTAGGCCCCGGTCAAAGCAAAACTTTTCGACTGACGTTTGAGAGCATCTCCGCGCAGTGGAACCATCAGTATCCGGAGATCCAAATCACGGATGTGAGCGTGAAGTAGCATCTCTGATCGAGAGTTTAGCCCTGCTTCTCAACGCAAGATCTCCACCAGCAAAACCCAGGTGTCGAAAACTGCGGAGGCAAACGAGACGATCACAGCCGAAACCATCCAGTAGAGCCCGCCGCCCCGGCGACATAAAAGGGACACTCCGCAAACAATAATCGGCAGTTCTGAAATTTGGGCCAGCAGCGTACCGAGCAGCTTCTGCATTCGATTCATATAAGGGTTTTCGTACGAGTGCGACCGCTGCAGGAAGGTGATTGTTCCCCAGAAGATGGTTCCGAGAATCGTCAGTTCCCAGCCCAGCATTCTCGTCGGCTGGCCGGGAACCAGGCACAGACTGGCCGCGAACAGGATTCCGATAAGCGTCACTAATGCCCTAGCCGCCTTCGGCGGGAGATTAGCGAAGGAGATGATTTTGGCCAGGTTGATTGAAACGGCGACGAAGAGCAGTCCGGTGAGCGCGGCCGCGGCACTAACTTCTGCTGAAAAGAAACTCGACCATTGATCCGATGCGTAGGCAATGCCGGAAGCGAGCATTCGCATTTGCTCCAGAATTTTCCCGACAGAATGCATGAAACGCACGCAAGTCCCAAAGGCCCAACCGTAAGGAAATCAGCAGCCCACCGCGTTTTTTCTTGCCCGTTCGCTACAATGGGCTCGTGCCAGAGACCAAGCCATTTCGGTTAACGGAGTCGGTAAAAGCTGCGGGTTGAGCGTCCAAGCTGAGTCCGGCGGCGCTGGACACGGTGCTTGGGAAATTAGCCCGGCAACACGACCCCAACGTTCTAGTCGGCTTCGACCGCGCCGACGACGCCGGAGTGTATCAAATCGCCCCCGATCAGGCGGTCGTACAGACAGTCGACTTTTTCACGCCGGTGGTTGACGACCCGTATACCTTCGGCCAGATCGCCGCGACCAACGCTTTAAGTGACATTTACGCGATGGGCGGAAAACCCATCACCTCGCTAGCACTCGTGTGTTTTCCCGAGAAAGCGGACCTGGAAATCCTCGAACGCATCCTCGCCGGCGGCTTATCGAAAATGATTGAAGCCGGATGCACCGTAATCGGCGGCCACAGCATCCGCGACGAAGAAACCAAGTTTGGATACTCAGTCACCGGACTCATCGATCCCAAGAAAGTTCTAGCCAACGCTGGTGCCAAGCCGGGCGACGTTCTCCTTTTCACAAAGGCGCTCGGCACGGGCGTGATTTCCACGGCGATAAAAAAAGGCAAAGCTGAGCCAGCCTGGATCGATTCTGCCGTCGCATCGATGACCACGTTGAACAAGCAAGCGGCAGAAGTAATTCGGCGAGGGGAGTTTCGCATCCGCAGTATGACCGACGTCACTGGCTTCGGTCTGATCGGCCACGCCCGCGAGATGGCGCTGGCGTCCGACGTATCTTTCAGCTTGCAGGCGGCCAGCATCCCGATACTTCCGGGCGCACTCGAATGCATTCGCGCCGGCTACATTCCCGGCGGCCTCAACAACAACCGCGATTTTGCCGAATGTATGGTGGGCTACGATGAGGCAGTTCCCCAAGACGTGCGAACACTTCTCTTTGATCCTCAAACCGCGGGCGGCCTCCTGATTTCCGTGGCAAAGGAAGATTCCGAGCAGCTAAGACGGTCGCTCAACGCGGCTGGAGTATCCGCGGCAAGAATTGGTGAAGTCCTGGCCCGCACCAAACCCCTGATCATGATCCATTAATCGTTGTTCAGTAATCATGATCCGGTAATCAGTTCCCAGATTCTAGCCAGATGGTGATCGTCGTGTTCAGCGACGAAATACAAATGATCGACCAACCTCATCGGCGTCTTCAGCCGCGGATGCGGAATGGCTCGTGAAAACAGCGAGGAATCTAGTTCGCCGGCGCGGTTCAGCAGCTTTACTCTGGCGCTGCGGAACCCAGCCAGAATCGTTTCGAGCGGACGAGCGTTGTGGTTGGCCTCGTCGGTTTTCCGATTCTGCAAGTCCGTTACGGTAAGCTGCGCGCTTTCCGCAACGTAGTCGTCCACCCGCGCCAGCCATAGCGGTTCGAGGTCCAGCAAATGTCCAGCGTGTTCCTGAGCCGACCATTTTCCCTGTGGCTTGCTGACGGAGGTTTCCCGAGAACGCCCACGCAACACCTCCTCAAGCCGCGCCGGCGTACCGCGCAGACGCGCCAGCAAATTCGGACACAACTCCGCGGGAAACGAGAACTCGAACTTTCGTTCAAACCAGACTGGCACCTGACTCATGGATTCCGCCGATCAGAAGGATGATTTCCAACAGATGAAAGATGCATGGCCATGCCACACGACTCACGAATTCCTGTCATCGAAAGCCAGCGTCGGCGCATCTGTTAGACGGTAGTCAGTATCCGATAATTTCGCCTTTTCTATAAGGAGCCATCATGGAGTTTCGTGAACTGGGAAATAGCGGCCTAAAGGTTTCAGAAGAAGGCCTCGGCTGTATGGGCATGTCGGAGTTTTACGGTCCACGCGATGATGATGAATCCATCGCCACCATTCATCGCGCGCTCGAACTTGGCATCAACTTCCTCGACACCGCCGACGTGTACGGGCCATATATCAATGAAGAGTTGGTGGGCCGCGCGATCAAAGGCAAGCGCGATCAGGTCGTGCTGGCCACGAAGTTCGGAATCGTTCGCGACCCGGCAAACCCCGCCACGCGCGGCGTCAGCGGCAAACCCGACTACGTTCGCCGCTCCTGCGAGGCCAGCCTGCGCCGCTTGGGCGTTGAGACCATCGACCTTTACTACCAGCATCGCGTCGATCCCGCGACTCCAATCGAGGAAACTGTGGGTGCAATGGCGGAGCTTGTGCGGGAAGGAAAAATCCGCCACATCGGCCTCTCCGAAGCTTCCCCGCAAACTCTACGCCGCGCCGTGAAAATCCATCCCATCACTGCGCTGCAAACCGAATACTCGCTCTGGAGTCGCGAACCGGAAGACGAACTTCTGCCTCTCTGCCGCGAACTGCGTGTCGGCTTCGTCGCCTACAGCCCGCTCGGACGCGGCTTTCTCACCGGCCAGTTCAAGCGTTTCGAGGATTTTCCCGCAGACGACTTCCGCAGATTCTCCCCGCGCTTTCAAGGCGAAAACTTCCAGAGGAATCTCGACCTCGTACGCCGAGTCGAGCAAATCGCGAAAGAAAAAGGCTGCAAGCCTTCTCAGCTCGCGCTGGCGTGGGTGCTGGCGCAGGACAAGAACATCGTCCCCATCCCCGGCACCAAGCGCCGCAAATATCTGGAAGAGAATGTAGCCGCAATCGACGTGAAGTTGACGAAGGAAGACCTGCGCCGCCTCGAAGAAATCTTTCCTACTGGCGCAGCCGCCGGAGATCGCTATCCCGAACACATGATGAAAATCGTGAACGGATAACTCAAGCGCAAAAATCAAGGGCGGCCGCCAGGCCGCCCTCAACCGAGACCTGACTACTGAGAACTGACTTCAAGCCCGCGCCGGACTCTCTCCGCCCTTCACGATCCCGCGTCCCGGCTCCGGCTTCAACACCTGCTGAACGCCGTCATCAGGCTTTGAGGGTGACTTCACCGGAGGCAGATCCTTACCCTCCACCAGTAGCATGACCTCGGAAGCATCCAGGACTTCGCGTTCCAGCAAAGCAGCCGCAATTTTCTGGAGCGTGTCACGATTGCCCTCCAGAATGTTCTTCGCCGTTTCGTATCCCTGGTTCACCAGCTTGCGGACTTCGCCATCAATCTTGATGGCGGTGTCTTCGCTGTAGTCACGGTGCTGGCTGATTTCTCGGCCCAGGAATATCTGCTCTTCCTTCTTGCCGAAAGTCAGCGGGCCAAGGTCACTCATGCCCCACTCGCAAACCATCTTGCGCGCCATTTCCGTGGCCCGCTCAATGTCGTTACCGGCGCCCGTGCTCATCTGGTTGAGGAACAGTTCTTCCGCCAACCGCCCGCCCATCAGAATTGCCAGGTCAGTCTTCAAATATTCCCGGGTATAGTTGTGCCGGTCGTCGATCGGCAACTGCATGGTCACGCCCAGCGCCATGCCCCGCGGAATAATCGTGACCTTGTGCACCGGGTCCGATCCCGGCAGCTTCGCAGCCACCAGAGCATGCCCGGCTTCGTGGTAGGCAGTAACTTTCTTTTCCTCGTCCGACAGGATGAGCGACTTGCGCTCCACGCCCATCAGCACCTTATCTTTCGCCACTTCGAAATCAAACATCAGCACGGCTTTGCGGTTCTGCCGCGCCGCAGCCAGTGCAGCCTCGTTCACCATGTTGGCCAAGTCCGCCCCGGAAAATCCGGGCGTGCCGCGAGCCAGCACGGAGAGATCGACATCCTCAGCCAGAGGAATCTTACGAGTATGCACACGCAGAATTTCTTCTCGTCCGCGCACATCAGGACGGCTCACCACCACACGCCGGTCGAAGCGTCCGGGCCGCAGCAGCGCCGGATCCAGCACATCGGGCCGGTTCGTAGCCGCCATTAGAATCACGCCCTCATTCGACTCGAAACCGTCCATCTCGACCAGCAACTGGTTCAAAGTCTGCTCACGTTCGTCGTGACCGCCACCCAAGCCAGCGCCGCGATGACGTCCAACAGCATCAATCTCGTCGATAAAAATAATGCAGGGCGCGTTCTTCTTGCCCTGCTCGAACAGGTCGCGCACCCGGCTGGCGCCGACGCCCACAAACATCTCTACAAAATCCGAGCCGGAAATTGAAAAGAAAGGAACGTTCGCTTCGCCGGCAACCGCCCGTGCCAATAAAGTTTTGCCGGTTCCCGGAGGCCCAACCAGCAGCACTCCCTTGGGAATCCTGCCGCCAAGTTTCTGGAATTTCTGCGCCTCGCGCAGGAATTCGATAATCTCGCGCAGCTCTTCCTTGGCTTCTTCCACCCCCGCCACGTCTTTGAACGTGACTTTTTTCTGTTGCATCGAGAGCAGCCGCGCCCGGCTCTTACCAAACGACAGCGCCTTGTTGCCGCCCGTCTGCATCTGCCGGATCATGAAGAACCACAACGCTCCCAGCAGAAGCAACGGAGCCCAGGTTCCCAATAACTGCAGCGGCCAGCTTCCGCCGTTGATGTCCTTGATGTTCACCGCGACGTTCTTGTCGCGCAGTGACTTGATCATATCGGGATACACAGCCGGAGCCACAGTATGGAAGGCGGAGTTGTCGTTGAACTTCCCCCGCACCTGCTGGCCGTCGACCGTGACTTCACGCACCTTGCCCTGATCCACGTCACTCATGAATTGGGAGAAGTTAACGTCCGCATCCTTCTGCCCGTTGCGTCCTTGCTGAATCACGGTCCACAACACAAGGGCAGACACCCCGATTCCCACCCAGAACAGCACGGTTTTTACTGTCGAATTCACCAAGAAGCTCCTGAAGAAACCCGGATCCTTCCCTACCCGAAGACCGCGAGGCTCCTACCTTAAATTAGATACAGTTCGGCCAATTTCGATAGGGAAATTCCCTAAGACCACTATTCTACATTTTCCCGGGCAAAAAGGCGCGTCGCACTTTGCGTGACCTAAGTCATCTGTGGGACAGGAGTTGCAGCCAGGTAAGGGATGTTCCGGTTCGTCTGCTCCACCGCGCCCAGCCCATAACCTACAAGAAACCTATCGTCCACCAGGAAGCCGAAATAGTCCGGCTGCAAAGCCACGCGGCGCGCCGACTGCCGGTCCAGGAGCGTCACCAGCTTCACCGACGCCGCGCCGCGCGCCCGCAAATCGTTCATCAGAAATTCGCTGGTCACGCCCGAATGCACCAGGCCTTCAACCAGCAGGATGTGCTGGCCGCGAATGTCCGGCTCGTGGCTGAAAAAAATCTCCACGACTTCTGCCGCTTCATTGCCCTGTTCACTAGTATGACTGCCGGGCTGCTTGCTGTATTTGGGCTTGATGAACTGGCACACCACGGGCACATCCAGCGCCCGCACCAGGTCGGCCATGAACATGAATGCATTCTCCAGCACGGCCAGCGCCTGGATCGTCTGCCCCTGGTAATCATCGGAGATGTGGCGCGCCAGCTCTTTCACGCGTTTCTGGATCTGCTCAGCCGCAATTACCTGTCGCAGCGGCGCGACTTTCGACGCGTTCATGAAGTGGCGCTGCCTCCAGATCCTCTACCCATGCCCGGTATTAGCACGACTCGTATTAATTAGAACCCGACACTAGACAACTTGCTCCTCAACCGCCCACGGCACCTCCCGGATCAGCACCGCTTCCTGCCCCGCTTCAGCGCGCAACCTGCCGGGAACCGGAAAGCCTCGCATCCACACAATCTCGTCGCCGCTCACGACCACCGGCCAAAGCCTGCGTTCCGGCTGTGCTACATGCCGCTCCTGCAGCAGTTCTTTGACTTTCTTCGGCGACTTCGTGTGGGCCGCCCAGAACCGGTCTCCCGCTCGCCAGTTCCGCACCAGCAGCCCCGCTGTTAACAACTCTGCGCGAAGAAGTTCCTGCGGATTATACTCCGCATCCTGCGCGTCCGGAGCAACCAGCAGCGCCTCGATTACTACCCCCAGCTCTGCCACCAGGCTACGGCCCGGCACGGCCAGCGAATATTCGTAGTCCGGAATCCGCTCCTGGCGCCGCAAGTCAGGCGTAACAAAAACCACAGCTTCCGGCTCACGGCGAAGCTTCCATCCCAGAGGCAGTGACAATTCCTTGCCCGGCGGACCATCCTCGGCCGCGAACCGCAGGATTTCTTCGATGTGCTTAAACTCCAGCGGAATCCCTGCCTCATCCCCAACCGCTTTCACCACTCGTCGCTGCACCGCCCGCGGCTCCGTCAAGAGCCAAGGCCGGCTCACCGAAGCATTCATCACCGCCGGGCCCGGCTGCTCAAGCCGCTCGATTAGTTCAGCACTCAGCGCAGGCTGGGAAGCCTGAATCTGCACCAGCACCTGCGACCCTTCGAAACCCGGCAGCCCGCGCGTCCACTGCGGTTGCGACCACCGCACTACCGTGCCCAACCAGCCTGAGATTTCGTTTTCCCAATAGTCTTCCTCGTCGCGAGCAATCTCCGCCAACTCGGAAAGACCCTCCAACACTGCAGGATTAAAGTCCCGCTCGAGCACCGGCAGCACCAGCCGGCGCACTCGATTGCGGGTGAACTTGGAATCGGCGTTCGTCGAGTCTTCCCGCCAAGGCTGTCTGAGCTCTGCCAGATACTGCTCGAGCTCCCGTCGCCGAACCCTGAGCAGTGGCCGAACGATCTCCCCCTGTCCATCTTCATCTTCCCGCTCGACCAGAATGCGGGGATAAATCCCTCCCAACCCCCGCAGCCCGGTTCCGCGAATCACCCGCATGAGCACAGTCTCAGCCTGGTCATCGAGCGTGTGCCCGGTAACGATCTTGTCCAAAATCGTTGGCCGTGCGTGAAGAGATGGCTGGAAAAAGTTCGGGAAGGGCACGGCTTCAGCCGTGCCGTTATGCTTCCCGAGAGACTCGGGCTTCAGCCCCTGAGGGATTTCGGGCTCGATCTCCACATCGTCGCCCTCGTTTGCGCCCAGAAGCCGTCGAAAGAATCTATATCGCAACTCACGAGCAGCAGCCTCTAAACCAGAATGTTCCTCAGCGGCAAGCTCAGCCACATCGCCATCAGCGGCATAAGACTCCAACCGATGCTCCCGAGCCAGTCCGCCAACAAACTCCTGGTCCGAGTCCGACTCCGCACGCAGTTTGTGATTGAAATGAACAACGGAAAGAACAACGCCGAGTTCGTGACGTAATTCAATCAGCAGCCGAAGCAGCGCCACCGAATCAATCCCGCCCGAAACCGCAACCCCAACCCGGTCTCCAGCCCGCAGCAAATCCTCTCGCCGGATATGTCCCAACACGCGCTCCGCCAGTTCATGCACGGCAACATGGTACATCGGCAGACTTGCAGGGAGGGACCGCAGCAGGACGAAGTTGGCTACGGCTGCGTTATCATTTCCAAACGTTGATCCCCCACCTTCGAACCTCGCGCCTACTGCTGCGACCATTACAGCTTGCAGATGCCGAGCAGACGCAGCTTCTGTTTCCGCATTGGGAGATCGTTCGCTATCTTGCGAAAACTGTTCCCTGGCCCTATCCGCCGGACGGCGCCTACACCTACTATCGCGATGCCGCCCTTCCTGCAATGGATCGTGGGGATCAGTGGCATTGGACCCTCCGGCTCAAGATCGAACCAGACCGGCTGATAGGCAGCGTGTCCCTGATGAAAGGAGAAAACATTAATCGTGGATTCTGGCTAGGATTGCCCTGGCACAGACAAGGCCTCATGACCGAGGCCTGCGAAGCCGTCACCGACTTCTGGTTTAACACTCTTAAGTTCCCGGTGTTGCGGGCTCCCAAGGCGGTTGCCAACACTGCATCCCGCCGCATCTCGGAAAAAAGCGGCATGCGCCTGGTTGCCTGGGAAGAACACGAATACGTCTCTGGACGTTTACCCACAGAAATCTGGGAAATCACCGCCGAAGAATGGAACGCCCGGAGCACGCGAAAGTATTGAAGAATAGGTCAAGCGGACTTCCTGCGGACGGCTGCTCTCAGTCAGCGTTCACAGCCCCGGGCTCTTCTCCGCGATCAACTTCCGAATCTTCTCGACGAACTCCGCAGCCGGCATGTCCTCAGTCTTCTCCTTCCCGCGAGCGCGGACATTCACCTTCCCAGCCTCAGCCTCTTTGTCCCCGACGACGAGTAAGAACGGCACCTTCTGCATGGCATGCTCGCGAATCTTCGCATTCATCTTTTCATTGCGCGCATCCACCTGCACGCGCACACCGATGGCCTTGAGCTGATCCGCAACCTTGTTCGCATACTCCACATGCCGCTCGCTGATCGGGATCATCGCCACCTGCACTGGCGACAGCCACACCGGAAACGCCCCGGCGTAGTGCTCAATCAGCACGCCGAAGAAGCGCTCGACCGACCCGTACAGCGCGCGATGCACCATCACCGGCTGTTTGCGCGAACCATCTTCGGCGACGTACTCCAGTCCAAAGCGTTGCGGCAGGTTGAAGTCGAACTGCACCGTCGAGAGCTGCCACAACCGCCCGATCGCATCCACCAGCTTGATATCAATCTTCGGTCCGTAAAACGCCGCCTCGCCCAGAATGGTCTTGTACTCGATCTTCCGGCGTTCCAGCACCTTCTTGAGCGATTCCGTGGCGTGGACCCATTGCCCTTCGCTGCCCACGAAATTCTTCCGGTCATCCGGATTCCAAGTCGAAAGCTCAGTCTGGAACTGGTCGAAGCCAAAATCCTTCAGCACATCCAAAGCAAAGTCCAAACAGCTGGCAATCTCATCCTCTATCTGCTCCGGAGTACAGAAAATGTGCGCGTCATCTTGAGTAAACCCGCGCACGCGCAACAGCCCGTGCATCACTCCAGAACGCTCATAGCGATAAACCGTACCCAGCTCGCCCAGCCGCACCGGCAAATCGCGATACGACTTCAACGAGTCTTTGTAAATCAGAATGTGCCCGGGACAATTCATCGGCTTCAGCCGATATTCGGCGTCGTCGAGCTCCATGGCGTCGAACATGTTCTGCGCGTAGTAGCCTTCGTGCCCGGAAGTAAAGAATAACTGCCGCCGCGCCACATGCGGCGTGTAAACCAGCGAGTAGCCGCGCTTCAGGTACTCCTCGCGCATCCAGTCTTCCATCTGTTTGCGAATGATCCCGCCCTTAGGGTGCCAGAAAATTAGCCCTGGCCCCGCCAGTTCCTGGATCGAAAACAGATCGAGCTGCTGCCCCAGCACGCGATGGTCGCGCTTCTTCGCCTCTTCCACCTGCTGCAAGTGCGCGTCGAGATCTTTCTTCGAGAAAAACGAAGTCCCGTAAATCCGCTGCAGTTGCGGATTCTTCTCATCCCCCAGCCAGTAAGCGCCCGCAATATTGAGCAGCTTGAACGCCTTGATCTTCCCAGTCGAAGGAATGTGCGGCCCGCGGCAGAAATCAACAAACTTCCCAGTGCGGTAAATCGAAATCTTTTCATCGGGCTTGGTGAATTGCTCGATGAAATGGCACTTCATGAAGTCGCCTTCCTTCTTGAACTCCGCCAAACCCTGGTCACGAGGCAGAAACTCGCGCGCATAAGGAATATTCTGCTGCACCAGTTCCTGCATCTTCTTCTCGATCTTCTCGAGATCCTCTGGAGTAAAAGCGGTAGGCCGGTAAAAGTCGTAGAAAAATCCGCTCTCGGTTGCCGGACCATGCCCCAGCTTGGTCTCCGGAAAAAGTTCCAGCACAGCCGCGGCAAGCAAGTGGGCAGACGAATGCCGATAAACGTCCAGCGCCTCCGGATCTTTTTCGGTCAACAATCGAAGGTCGGTATCTTTTTCGAGGGGACGAGTAAGGTCGATAAGATCCCCGTTAGTCTTGGCCGCCAAAGCCGCATCTGCCAGCCGCGGGCTGATCGACTTTGCAATATCAAGCGCAGTCGTCCCCTTGGGCACATCCTTCACGCTCCCATCCGGAAGCTTCACATGAATGCTATCTGCCATAAAGTTGAGACCTGCAGGTGTACTGAATCTTTCAGTTTATTGGAGGGATTCGGGAGGGTCAAACTTCACAAGTGCAATATGCAGAAAAACCGAGGGGTGGGCCCACGCACCCACCCTCCATTTCAAACCAGCGGAACTACTCGTCTACACATCCTTAATATGCGTCGCGATATACCAGATATTCCCGAACGGATCGGTCACCGCGGAGTTGCGGTCGCCGTAGGGCTGGTCGGTCAGTTCGTGAAGCGATTTCGCCCCCGCCGCCAGCGCTCTCCGGTAAACCGCGTCGCAATCTGGCACGTACACGTAGAACATGGCCGGCATGGGCTCATACTTGCCGTGCGCCTCGCCCATCTCCACCACCGAGTCGCCAACGCGAATCTCGGCGTGATGAACCACGCCATCGGGCGACGCATACTTCGATAGTTCCTGCGCCCCAAACGCACGCTTAAGGAAGACGATCAGAGGCTCAGCCCGCCGCGGGTGCAGGTACGCATTCACATTGTGCAGGCCCTTGGGCATATAACCCTCGCCCTGGTGTGTGGCGATGTACCAGACATTCCCCGCCGCATCTTTCACGGTGGCGGAACGCTCGCCGTAATCCTGGTCCCGTGGTGCGTCGATCAAGGTCGCTCCCGCCGCCACCGCCTTCTGGCAAACTGCGTCGGTGTCCTCCACATAAACATGCAGCGCGTTAGGATGCAGCGTCGCGGGGAACTTGTGCCCCGGAGTGCCTCCGCCGATCATCACCCTGGAATCGCCAATGCTGACCTCCGCGTGCACTCCGCCCATTGGCGTCAGCGTGCGAAACGCTTCTTCCGCACCAAATGCCTCCTTGGCAAACTCGATCAGCGCCGGTCCGTCCTCGGCCACCAGATAAGGCGTGACCATGCGGAACCCGCGCGGAACCGGATCCACTCTCGATTCGTCTTTTGCGGACATCTTTCCGCCCTCAGGCCCGGTTGTCAGCCCCTCCATGCGCCGGTGCATTTCTTCCACTGACATCTCCTCTTTCAAAGTGGAAATGTTCCAGGTATAGCCGAAGGGATCGACAAAGCTCCCCTCGCGGCGGCCGTAGAACTGATCTTTGATTGGCAAAATCGTTTTCAGTCCAGCAGCCACGGCCCGCTTCGCGAAGGAATCGACATCTTCCACCTGCAGGCTCAACTGCACCGGCGAATGCCCCAGCGTTTCCGCGCTGAATCTTCCACCCTCCGGCCACTCGTCGGAAAGGATGATCCGCGACTCCCCGATCGTGATATCGGCATGCGGGATTGATCCTCCGGTTTCGAAGCGCATATTTTCCTTCGCGCCAAAGGCCTCCTTGTAGAACTCGATCGCCTTCGCCGTATCCCTGAAAGTTATTCTCGGTGTCGCAGTCGTACGAACGGCCGCAACCGGTTCAGCAACAGTGCTCATAATTTTTCTCCCTTCCAGTAGGTCAGATTTAAGTCGTACCTTGAATTCTTGCCGCGGAAGATCACGCAAGTCCGCCGCCATGCGCGCCAGCGGCTGAACAGCAGCATCCACTTTTGCAGGCCTGCCGTCCGCTCGATTCAGCAACACGTCCACAGCCCGGTTCAGCTGATCGATCTTCTTCGCGTCGCTGCCGCCCGGATTCAGAGAGCGCTTAGGCATCGGCACCCTCCATGCGCGCCCGCAGACTCGTCAGCGCGCGGAACTGCAACTGCTTCACCGCGCCTTCGGTCCTGCGAATCTCCCGCGCCACTTCCTTAATGCTTTTCTGTTCCACAAACCGCAGCACCACCACCCGCTGCTGCTCGGCAGGCAGCGTATCGACCATGCGAAACAAAGTAGCCCGCCGTTCCACTTCTTCGAACTCCGCGTTGCTGGCCGGCGCGGATTCGATCAGTCCCGGATAGTCCACCACTTGTTCCCGATTCGTGCGCTGCCAGCGATCCGAAATCAGATTCGCCGCAATCCGGTAGAGCCACGCCGCAAACGGGATCCCCCGCCACTCAAACCGCTGCAAATTAGCCAGCGCATGATGAAATACTTCAGAGGTCAAATCCTCAGTTTCCGTGCGATTCCCCACCCGCCGCACTACGTACGCGTATACCCGCTCGAAATTATTCTCATAAAGCTCCGCAAAGCGCGCAGGATCCTTCTGCGCCGCCTCGATCAGAAGCCGCTCGTCCGCTTGGCGTTCTTTATTCCGAGCCGTCAGAGCCTTCAAACAGATTCTCCGCGCGGAGTAGTCTTACACAGGGATAACGGCAGGAAAGAAGAAAAGTTACGGGGCTTTATCAACAAAGCAGCCGTAGCCAATTTAACCAACCAGGAACCTTGAGATACAATTCCCGCCGTGATCGGGATCTTGCGCAAAATAACCCTTCTTGGACTTTGGGTGTGCACGGCGGCCTGGGCCCAGACTGGCTCCGCCCCGGTCCAGGGCAACGATTCGCATACCACGACCACGGCACAAGCCACTCCATCATCAACGGTCACGCCCTCAAATGGGCAGGACATAACGCCTTCCAAACCGCTCGAATACAAGCTTGAGCCCGCGGCAGTCTCAAATGTGGTCTATCCAGCTCAGGCCCGCGACGAAAAGATTGAGGGCGAGGTCGTGGTGTCCATGCGGATTTCCCGCGCTGGTGACGTAATTATTGTCCGAGTCCTCAAGGGTGACCCGCTCCTGGCTCAGGCTGTCGCGGAAGCAGCAAAGAGGTGGAAATTCAAGCCGGTAATTAGCGGCAGCAAGGCGATAGCAGTCGTCGCAGGGGCTTCACTCAGATTCGCCCTCAGCGACGACAATCAGCGTGTGAACGGCATCGTGCCGGAGATAGGTCCGGCGCGCCAACCTGATCCGGTCAGAGTATCTGAAGGCGTTTCTTCGGGACTCCTCGTGCATAAGGTAAAACCCGTGTACTCTCCCGAGGCAAAGCAGGCGCACGTTAAGGGGACGGTTTTGTTGAGAGTTCTGATTGACGAAGAAGGGCGAGTCGCCGACCTAAGGCTGATTTCGGGTCCTAAGGAACTTGCCCCTGCAGCCGTCAACGCTGTGCAGCAATGGCGCTATCGGCCGTATTTGTTGATGGGGAACCCGGTACAGGTTGATACGGAGGTAAGTGTTAGGTTCTAGTTTCGATGCCTCAGGGCGAACCTTGAGAGAGCAGGCCGGGTGCCCCATTTCTCGCGTCCTTTGCGAGAAGTGGGCGAGCCATCAACACAACCCTCGTGCGCAAGAAATCCACAGCCCGCATGTGACATCCAACCTTGCGCCTCACCCGCAATCTGCGTCATCATCAAACCAAATATGCACCCGTTCTTTGAAAATTCAACTGGGCAATCTAAGTCCTTTGTCCGCAATATTTTGCGGGTAAAATCCTTCGATTCAATATTTTAGGTAGATCTCAACCGGATCGCGGCCTTGTAACCTCCCTGAATCCAAAGATTTAGCCGGTTGATCTGGAATTTTTTTAATCTGGATTTCGGCACGAACGAAGAACTAGGCTGGCGCGTAGTAGAGATCCTCCATTGCCTTCTTCACCCTCGCCGAAACCGCTTCCAGATCCCGCATCGTCATCCCCGCAGTCGAGATCGGCTCGCCCACGCGCATCTCCAGCGGACGGCATTTGATGTGGTAAGTATTCATCGGCAGCAGTTCGTAAGTTCCCACCAGCACCACCGGCACAATATCCACCTGCGCCTTGATCGCCAGAAAAAAAGCTCCCGGCAGAAAAGGCTTGATGTCGCCATCAGGAGTCCGCCCGCCTTCGGGATAAATCACCAGCGGCATCCCAGCTTTCAAACTTTTCACGGCCGACCGGATCGCCGCAATCGAATTGGTCGGCTTCTGCTGATCGATACACACCTGCCCCGAACGCTTCAGTTGCCAGCCCACAATCGGATACGCCAACAATTCCTTCTTGAAGACGATGCGGAATTGAAACGGAAGATTAACGTACAAGACCGGGATATCCAGCGCCGAGGCGTGATTCACCGCATAAACATGAGGCTTCGACGTATCGATCTTGTCGAGACCGGTGACCTTCACCGGCGACAAGATGGTTTTCATGATCAGCCACGACCAGGTCCGCGAAAACCAGTGCAGCCGCTTTCCATCGCGGTCAAATAAACCGCCGGGCAGCGCCAACACTCCCATGGCCAGCGTGTACACCCAGACCAGCGGATCGAGAATGAAGTACGATCGCAACCGGCTCAACCAGCCGTACTTCTTCCCCGGAATCTCGTGCGGATTTCGTCGCGCCGCAGCGGCCGAATCTGCGCCCGGGTCCACTTCCACCGATGAGGCTGAATTCACTTCCTGCACACATCCATTCTAGGGGAAACTACCGCAAGGCGCTGTGCTAAACGTCCGCCCCGATGCTTCGCATCACTTCGCCCACCAGATAAATCGATCCCGTAATTACGACCGTAGCTTTCGTACCCGCGAGCACTCGAGCTCGCTCCAAAGCAAGCTTCACGTCTTCCACAATCTCCACGTCAACTCCCGTCCGCCTCGCTGCCCGCTGAATCTCTTCCGGCAATGCCGCCCTTGGATTCTCCGGCCGGGTCGCGATCACGCGTTCCGCCAGCGGAAACAAAATCTCAGTCATCTCCGAGATTGCCTTATCCCGCATCGCCCCGAAAACGAAAATCAGCGGACGGTCCTCATACCGCTCCGAAAGGGCTGAACGCAGCGCCCACGCGCCCGCGGGATTGTGCGCCACGTCAAGCACTATCTCAGGCCAACCGGCCCGCGCCGCAATCACTTGAAACCGCCCCGGCCATCGCGTCCCACGAATGCCGCGCGCGATACTCTTCGCCGTGATTCCGCTGAACCCCTGACGATTCAACTCCTCCGCGGCCGCAACCGCCAAAGCCACGTTGCGCAACTGATACCGCCCCACCAAAGGAGTCTCAACCAAAATCTCCTCGCCAAGAACAGCCAGGGGATAGCGATAAACGAATCCGGTTTTGCCTCGCTCGCTACTGGGTACCAGGTACTGGGTACTGGCGGGCGAAACCGGCGGCACATAAGGAACCGCATTCACCGCCCGCGCGCCCAGGTCAAGGATCGTATTGCCGATCACGTCATTCGCCTCAGGCTGTTGCGGCAGCGTCACCACCGCTCCGCCTGGACGAATAATCCCCACCTTCTCCCGCGCAATCTCCCCCACCGTGTTCCCGAGAAACTTCTGGTGATCAAGCGAGATATCGGTAATCACGCTCACTCGCGGATCCACTACATTCGTAGCATCGAGCCGCCCGCCCATCCCGACCTCGAGCACAGCAAGGTCCACTTTCTCTCGCGCGAAATACTCGAATGCGATGGCCGTCATCATCTCAAAAAAACTGGGATGCCACGGCAGGTCTCCACGCTTGACCAGCCTTTCCGCAACCCGATCCACCTCGCCCTGCAGAGCCGCAAAATCGTCGTCACTGATCTCTTCACCGTTCACCCGGATGCGCTCGTTGATCTTTATCAGATGCGGCGAAGTGTACAGGCCTGCCTTCAATCCCGAAGCCCGCAGGATCGAAGCCAGCGTAGCCGCCGTCGAACCCTTGCCATTCGTCCCGGCAATCAGGACACTGGGAAACCGCCGCTCCGGATGATCGAGCGCATCCAATAGCACCCGCATATGCGCCAGATCGAATTTGTGTGAAGGCGTCTGCGCCAGTTCGTGGCCGAGCGCAAACATGCGTGCTACCGCGGTTTCGTAGGACATAAAGAAGCTTTCAGCCGTCAGCTCGCAGCCCTCAGCCGTCGCCACAAAAACAGTGTCATCCCGAGCGCAGCGAGGGATCCAGGTGTTTGCCCACGGCGGCAACGGCGGTGGCGCAGGCAAGAACCAAGATCCCTCGCTTCGCTCGGGATGACAAATCGGATTGGCGCGAGGAGCGCCGAACACGGAGAGCTGACGCCCGTTCTCACGCAGCCATGAAATCCAGAGCCCGCCCAATATAAGGCTTGAGTTCCTTGCGAGGCACCACCGCATCCAGCATGCCGTGCTCCAGCAGAAATTCGCTGCGCTGAAATCCCGGCGGGAGTTTCTGCCGGATGGTCTGCTCGATCACCCGCGGCCCGGCAAACCCGATCAACGCGCCTGGTTCAGCAATATTCAGATCTCCCAGCATGGCGAACGACGCGGTCACGCCTCCGGTGGTCGGATCGGTCAGCACAGAAATGTATGGCACCTTATCCTTATCCAGCCGCGCCAACGCCGCCGAAATCTTCGCCAGCTGCATCAGGCTGACCACCCCCTCCATCATCCGCGCCCCACCCGATGCCGAAACAATAATCAGCGGCGTGTGCGAATCGAGCGCCCGCTCCACCGCACGCGTAATCATCTCGCCCACCACGGCACCCATGCTGCCACCAATGAATGCATACTCCATCACACTGAGGACCACCGGGCGCCCCAGCAGCTTGCCCCGCGCATTAATGACGGCGTCTCTCAATCCCGTGTCATGCTGCGCCTGCCGCAGGCGTGACGAATAAGGCTTCAAATCCACAAACTTCAGGGGATCGGTCGACGACAGGTTCTCGTCAAACGTCTCATATTCGTTGTCATCCAGCAGCAGGCCCAGCCGCGTCCGCGCATCGATGCGAAAGTGCTTCTCGCACTTCGGACACACATTCAGATTCTCTTCCAGATCCTTCTTCCAGATAATCTGCCGGCAGCTCTCACACTTCACCCACAACCCCTCGGTGCGCACAGTCTTCTCGCCCGAAGTATTCAGTTCCCCGGATTCGCGTTTGAACCAAGCCATAAGAATTTAGCGATCGAGTGATTTTGTGATTTGGCGATTGAAAACCGAATCTGCAAGCTTGGAACAATGGCTCAATCGCCCGATCGCAAAATCACTCAATTTCAGTACTCAATCCCCCGCTGCGCCATCACACCCTTCTCGTACGCGTGTTTCACCTGCCGCATCTCGGTCACCGTGTCGGCAACCTCGACAATTGTGGGGTGTGCGTTCCTTCCCGTCAAGATGACGTGCACCATCTCTGGTCTCTTCTTCAGGCTCTCCACCACTTTTGCCGGGTCGAGCATGCCGTAGCTGATCGCGTAGTTGATCTCATCCAGTATGACCAGATCCCACTCTCCCGACTGGATCGCCTTTTCGCCCTCCGCCCACGCCTCCTCGACCATCTTTACGTCTTCCGGATCAGGCTTCTCCGCGCCCACCTTCACAAATCCGCGTCCCATCTGCTTCATCACGAACTTGTCCCCGAACGCTTTCACCGCATCCAGTTCCCCGTAATGCCAGGAGCCCTTCAGAAACTGCAGCATCAGCACCCGCATGCCCTGGCCCACCGCACGCAAAGCCGTTCCCATCGCGGCCGTCGTTTTGCCTTTGCCCGGCCCAGTATTCACGATAATGAGACCGCGGCGCACGTCAGTCATGGTTGCAGGATGCCTGATTCTACTAGAAAGCCTTCCCAACAGAAGGCTGGGAACTTGATCTTGGAAACCTTCTCCCAGGTTCGGTTGGGCGAGCGGGTGGAGCAGGCGTTCCAGGCCTGTGTTGAAAGTATCGGATTTGGATTGAGCTTCAGCCCCTGAGGGTCGCTCTGCCGATCAACAGGACGGGGTTTGTGGGGAGGACTCTCCAGGCAATGCCAAAAGATGTCCCGAGGCTGAACCATGCTCAGTTGACTTGCTCCCGCGCAGATCAATCTCGCCCGTAATCACATGAGCATGCAACCGGTACTTCCCCGGACCGTGCTGCTCGAATGACCGGAACAGACCATCCTTGGAGACACCGAAAGCCGAAGCGTCGATGCTGCCGGTCATTACCGAAGCATCGCGGTGACCGTACAGCTCAGGGTGGGGAACGTCGATCTGAATTTGGCCCGCAAAAACTCGAACATCCTTATCGCCTTCCACATCTTTCACGGCCACTTCCCCCGCCGACAACCTGACCCAAAGATTGGAGCTGCGCGGGACCTGAATGGTAGCCTCGAAATTGTTGTGCGGGGTTTCGGAGACGTAAACGTCGGCGCTAGAGCCTGTCCGTTTGATCTCTACGTGGACGCGTTTGAGTTGTTCCTCCGAATTGGCGCGGCATGTAACAACGATGTTATCGGAGTCGCCCGGAGCGATCGTGTAGCCCCCGGCTTCGAGGTGCAAGCGAATCGAGCCGCCCGAAACGAACTTTTGTTGCGTGGGATGCTGAGCGGAATGTTGTTCCGGCGTATTGGCAGCCTGCTGACCAAGTAGGAGCCCAGGAACCAGCAGCACAATCCAGAAACCGATACCTTTCATACACACCTCCGCCCGTAGCCTCTATGTACGGGGATTAGCGAAATAGGTTCCGGCAAAATCACGTCAGAACTTCAAAAAACACGAACAGAGTGCTGGAAAGATCAGTCTTCTACGTCGTGCCCATACGTCGCACATAACCTTGCGGCATTCCTTCCCGTTAATCGACTCACGATACGTCTGCAAAACTACGATCTTCCCACGGAACTCCTGCATCCAACTGTGCGTATCGGGTGCAAGCAGATCTCTGTCCGCTGGCAGACTCCGGAGGTCTCGTTGTGACGAACAGTTGTCTAGTGTTATTGTTCTGCGTGCTCGCGGCCTTACCTGCATTTTCCGCGCAGCACGTCGCCCTTCACCCAAGACCAGGCTTTGATTCCGGCGAGCAGGAAATCATCCGCCAGATCGTCGACATGGAGCGCCAGTCCAAGGAAGCGAGCCTCCGCCGCGACGCCGACTTCTCCGTACGCACGCTCGCCGAAGACTACGTCGCTATTACCCCGCTCGGCCAGGTCACCACCAAACAGGAAACCATTACCGCCCGCCGAAGCGGCCAACTACGTTACGAAGCCATGAATGTCACAGATATGGTGGTGCGAGTGTATGGCGATACCGCCGTGGTCACCGCTCGTGCGGACGTCAAAGGCCACCAGCTGGGCGAAGACTTCAGCGGTCCCTATCGCTACACCCGCGTCTGGGTGCGCCGCAACGGACACTGGCAAACCGTCAGTTATCAGGCAACCGTCACCCAGTGAACCCGCGCGCAGCTTCACCACGGGCCGCTCCTTGCCGCGGTCTACAATAGACAATTGTCTCAGGAGAGCTATGACGCTGCGTAGGAATCTATCCGCTGGCCTGCGTTATTCCCGTTGGATCCGTCTCACGATTCTGGTTGCGCTCGGTTCCGCCGTTCCCGCGACTTGCATCGCGCAGAACCCACAGCTTGCTTCCGGCAAGCGCGCCCAGATCGATGCTGCCGTCTCCAGATTCATGGCTACCACCCATATCCCCGGCCTCTCGGTCGCTGTGGTCGAGAACGGTGAGTACGAATGGGCACAAGGATTCGGTTTCGCCGATCTCGAAAACAACGTCCCTGCCAGCGAGCACACTCTTTTCCGCCTGGGATCGATCTCCAAATCGCTAACGGCCGTCGCCGCCCTGCAACTTTGGGAACGCGGCAAGCTCGATCTCGACGCCCCCGTGCAAAAGTATTGCCCTGCATTCCCTCAAAAACCGTGGCCCATCTCCACTCGCCAGGTGCTCGGACACCTCGGCGGAATTCGACACTATAAGGCCGGCGAGAACCAGGAGGACATCGAAGGCGGCAACACCAAGCACTTCGACGATACCATCCAGGCCGGCCTGAATTTTTTCAAGGATGATCCCCTCGTAGCCCAGCCCGGAACGTCCTTCCACTATTCGACTCAGGGATACACCCTCGTCGGCTGCGTAATCGAAGGCGCGTCGGACGCAAAGTATCTCGACTTCATGCGCCAGAACGTCCTCATCCCCGCACAGATGGAACAGACTCAGGGGGATGACCGTTTTGCGATCATTCCGTATCGAACGCGCTTCTACCAGAAAAAGGATTCGGGCGCAGTGCTCAATGCCGATTTCCTTGACTCCAGCTACAAAATTCCTGGCGGCGGCTGGCTATCTTCCGCCGAAGACATGGCCAAATTCGAAGTCGCCATTCTGAATGACAAGCTGATCCGTCGCGCGACCCGCGACCTGATGTGGACTCCGCTCAAGCCTTCAAACGGCTCGGAAGATACGTATGGCTTGGGTTGGGGTTGGGACAAACACAACGAACACGGCATCGAGGGCGTGGGCCACACCGGCGGCCAGCAGGGCACCAGCACCGCCTTCGTCATTGCCCCTGATCAACGCGAGGGCGTCGTGGTGCTCACCAATTTGCAGGACCAGGACCCTGAGGTGCTCGCGAGGGAGATCCTCAACATTCTCTCAGCTTCGGAAAAGAAACCCTGAGATGGGAGGAGGGGCGCAATGCTTCAATGCCCCGAATGATAAGGATGCCCCTTCAGAATGGTGAACGCCCGGTAGATTTGCTCCAGCAAAACCACACGAGCCAGTTCGTGGGTCAGCGTCATCGTGCCGAGCGAGATCACGTGCTGCGCCGCGGCCCGCGCCGCTTCACTGAACCCGTCGGCTGGCCCCACGGCAAAAACCAGGGGCAGCGGATTGCGGTCCTGATAATCCCCCAGAAACCGCGCGAACTCTTCTGATGTGAACTGCTTCCCACGCGAGTCCATGAGCGCCAGCGTCGACTTCCCGGCGTTCGTTGTTTTGCTCGTCTTTCCCAGCTGAGCCCGTCCGCACATTTGCAGAAGCGCAGCTTCATCGCGCAGCGCCAACCCGTCCACCGGCAGGTAACGCGAAATCCTCTTCAGATACTCGTCGGTGAGCGACTGAATCGCCGGCTCTTTCGTCTTTCCCATCCAAGCGATTTTGATCTTCACGGAAGATAAGTGAAAAACGAAACTACGCTCTCTTGCGGCGAGGAGCGGCCGTGGCAGTGCGCTTGCGCATTGCAGTCTTCGCCTTGGGCGCCGTTTTCGACCTCGGCTTTGGCTTCAATTCCGAAGGCTCCAGCCGCCTGGCTGTTTTCCACAGCCGCTCCAGATCATAGAACTTGCGCGCCTTCTCGGAGAACACGTGCACAACAAAGTCGACGTAGTCGACCAGGATCCACTCGCCCTGGCGATAGCCCTCGACGTGCGCCGGCCGCACGTCTGCGGCTTTCAGGCGCAGCTCCACCTCGTCGGCAATGGCCTGCACCTGCCGCGGGTTCGTGCCGCTGCACAGCACGAAATAGTCGGTAAACGCTCCCGACCCCTTTTCCATTTCCAGGATGGAAACTTCTTCGGCCTTTTTGTCGAGGCAGGCCTGAATGGCCGCTGCCACCTGTAGCTTCAGTTCACTTTTTTTCATGCAGAGAGTCGGTTGGTCCTGATTCGTCGGATCGAGGTTCGTTGGCTCAAGTTCGTTGGCTCAGCGTAGGCTGAGTTGTCATTGTAAACGACAGTCGCAGGCCGCGCTTTCCACCGCCGGATTAGCGTGCTTTGTACAGCCCTACTTTCTTGATGTAGTCCGCGACCGCAGGCTCTACGAAGCGGCCAAGCGGCTTGCCGGCGGCCGCAGCCTGACGAATCTCTGTCGAAGAAATCGCCTGATAAACCTGGTCGAGCAAATGGACCGTCACTCCCTTTAGCACCAGATCCCCGCTAGCCGCCTGCTTTTGAAACGGACGCGTTACTTCCTGCCGCGGCCGCAGGCTCGCAGGCAGGGCGTTCGCCACATCGGCCAGCGAGTAGCCGGGCCGGCTCGCCACCACAAACTCGCACTCCCGAAACAGCGCCTCGGCCCGATGCCACTTCGCGATTTCCTCGAAGGCATCGATGCCGATGAGCAGGAACAGCCGGTCCGCCTTCTTGAACGACTGCTTGAGGCGCTTGACCGTCTCGATGGTGTAGTTCGGATTCGAGGGGCGAGTCTTGGCCTTGCCCGGGCTGACTGACTCAAAGTCTTCCGGTGCCTCCAGCAACGAAGGCGAGAAGTCCTTCTCCTCAGCCGTGGCCAAAGCAATCATGGCGTAACGATGCGAAAACGCCGACAAGGGCTGGCTCTGCTTGTGCGGCGGAACGTTCGCAGGCACGAAGAGGATGCGGGAAAGTTTGCAGCGTTCGCTCGCGGCCCGCGCCAGCGCCAGATGCCCGCGATGAATGGGATCGAAAGTGCCACCGAAAAGGCCAATATTCATGCGCCGCTAGTGTCTTCGTTTGCAGGCCCGCTTGGCAAGCCGTCCATGAATGGTCTTGCAGGCGCGGCTTTCGATTGCCAGTACCTAGTACCCAGTGCCCAGTACCCAGTCAACCCCAGAGTGCTTTTTACTCGGTACCAGGTACTGGGTACTGGGCGTTTCCATGGGCATTGTCCGATGGTTCATCGTTGCCTTGTCTGTTTGGACCTAGAGTTAATCCCCTATGAATACATGGGTTCCGGGAATCCGGAATGCACTCTTGTAATCTCGCCTGTTAGCAAACTTGGGACTAGCATGGTTTACATGCGAGTAACCCTCCCCCTACTCCGCATTCAGCCGGCCCGTGCGTCTATCCTGCGCTACGGAGTCGCCGTGTTCAGCACCACCCTGGCGCTGATTCCGGTGCTCCTGCTTCCTAACATTGCGGAAAGCCGGTTGGCGGTATTCGCCGTCGCCGTGATGGTAAGCGCGTGGTATGGCGGCTGGAAACCCGGGCTGGTCGCCACTTCGTTCGCTCTCACCGTCAGCGCGTACTTCTCGTTTTCCGGAGAACACACGCCGGCGCAATACCGCTCGACCATGATCCGGCTGACCCTGTTCGTTGTGCTGGCGGCTCTGATCTGCTGGTTCAACGCAGCCCTGCGTGCCTCTCAAGAAGGCCTGCGCCGCTCAGAAATTAATTTCCGATCGCTCGTGACCAATGCTCCTTACGGAATCTGTCGCTGCGACTCTTCCGGCGTCCTGCTGGATGCGAATCCTGCACTGCTCGCGATGCTCGGATATTCCTCACCGAAAGAAGTGGTCGGGAAACATCTCGGAACCCTCCACGCCGACACACTGCAGTGGTTCGAACTGGCAGATTATTTGCGCTCCGCAGCTGCCTTCAACGGACTGATCGCCGAATGGAAGCGCAAAGACGGCACTGCCACGGTGGTTCGCGTCTCCGGCCGCGCCGTCTCTGACGGTGGCAAGGGACGAACCTTCGAACTATTTGCCGAAGACGTGACCGAGCGCCGCGCCCTGGAGCAGCAGCTCCGGCAATCGCAGAAGATGGAAGCAGTGGGAAGACTCGCCGGCGGCATTGCGCACGATTTCAACAACCTGCTGATGGTGATCTCCGGCTATTCGGAATTTCTGCTCGACCGTCTCGGCCCGGACCCCGCGGTGCGTGGCCCGGCCCAGGAGATTGCCGGCGCAGCGGGGCGCGCCACGTCGCTCACCCGCCAGCTCCTCGCCTTCAGCCGCAAGCAAATGCTGGCACCGAAAATTCTTGACCTGAATGGCGTGGTCACGGAAAACCTGAAGATGCTCACCCGCGTAATCGGCGAGGACATCGATCTGGTAATGGTTCCGGCAGCCGGGCTGGGCGCGGTGCGCGCCGATTCCGGGCAGATCGAGCAAGTCATCATGAATCTTGCCGTGAACGCGCGCGACGCCATGCCGGCCGGAGGCAAGCTCACCATCGAAACTTCCAACGTATCGCTCGATGAGGAATACGCCCGTTTTCACGCGCCGCTGCGGCCCGGAAATTACGTGATGCTCGCCATCAGCGACACTGGCGCGGGTATGGATTCCGAAACTCAATCTCACATTTTCGAACCTTTCTTTACCACCAAGGGGCCGAAAGGCACGGGGCTGGGCCTCTCCACGGTTTACGGAATCGTGAAGCAGAGTGGCGGTTATATCTGGGTCTACAGCGAGGCGGGAAAGGGCACGACGTTCAAGATCTATTTACCCCGCGTCGCGGAAGCCGCCGAAAGTCCGGAGCAGGTCGCCGTTCCCGCGGAATCAGCAGCCACCGAGCCCGGCACGGAAACCATCCTGCTGGTTGAGGACGAGGCCAACCTGCGCTATCTGGCCCGGCAATTTCTCGAAAAGCAAGGTTACCGCGTGATCGAAGCCGCCGATGGCGCGGTCGCGATGCAGATCGCAGTCGCGCACGAAGGAACCATTCACCTGCTGCTGACGGACGTGATCATGCCCGGCATGAACGGCCGCGAACTGGCGCAGCGCATTTCCGAAATTCGTCCCAACGTGAAAATCCTCTACATGTCCGGTTACACGGAAAACGTGATCGGGCGCAACGGCACGCTGGACGCGGGCGTACGCCTGCTCCAGAAGCCCTTTAGCCTGCACAATCTGAAAAACAAAGTTCGCGAAGTGCTCGACACGATCCCCCAGGAGGTTGCCATGTCCGCTCCAACCGCTCACGCCAAGGCTGTCCAAGCGCTACACCAATTGCCAGCGACGCGCGCGCAACGTTTTCAACTTCACCTGCCGCTGAAGTACCGCCGCCTCAACGAAGAAAAATGGCACGAGGGCGAGACCAAGAACATCAGCCGGTCCGGTTTGCTGTTTCAGGCGGAAGATCTCCTGCAGCCGAATGTGATCCTCGAAATCAATCTGGTGCTGCCGGCAGAGATTGCCGGACTTTCGCCCACCGAAGTGATTTGTAAGGGAGAAGTCGTGCGTACGGTCGAGTCGAACGGCGAGAAAATGCCTCCTGCCCTGGCCGCGAAAATTCTTCAGTATCACTTCCAGCACGGTTCGCAGTTGCCGCGAGCGTAGGCGTACGGTACCTGGTACCCGGTACCGAGTTAAACCGCTTTTCTCGACACTACTTTATGCAAACCTCAACAATAATTTGTAATCAGCCCCGGTTCGTGTAGAATCCTGCCGTTTGGGGAGGTGGGTATGGCAACCCGCCGAAACTTTCTTGAAAAATCGACACGATTGGCTGCTGGCGTACTAGCCGCTGGGGCCATTACGGCTTCCACCAGCGAGGGGCAGACTCAGCAACCTCAGGCACCGAAGAAGAAACTGCACATTTTGATGAGGAGTTCCTGGGGAACCGATGAGCCGACCCGCGCGTCCTTCGTCTTTGACCACGGGCTCGTACTGGCCGAGGCCGGACATGACGTGCAGATATTTCTCACTCACGACGCAACGTACCTCATGCGCAAGGCGACGGTTGATACGGTCAAACCCATTGGATGGCCTCCCCTGAGTGAGACCATGGCGAAGGTTGTGGCCAAAGGCATCCCGATATTTTCTTGTGGAGCCTGCTCCCGGGCCCGTGGGATCACAGAGGCGGACTTGAGCACTTGGAACGCGCACTGGGGCGCCCCTCCGATCTACGTTTCGCTAGTGGAATGGGCCGACCACGTCATTAGCGAATGAAGCTTACTAGATACTAGCGATCCCCAACTTTAGCCTCCTGCAGCGCCCGTCCCCGCAAAGCGTCCACTTCTTTTGCCATGGCGAACTTCAGTTCTTCAATTCCTTTGCCGGTCACGGCTGAAATCTCATAGAGCTTCAGCTTGTGCTTCTTACAGTAACGCTTCAGCGCCGCGACTTTGTCTTTGTTGGCCACATCAATCTTAGACGCCACCATGATCATCGGCTTGTCTTCCAGATGAGCGCCGAAGCTGGCCAGCTCACCGAGGATCACTTCCACATCTTTCACAACGTCAGTTCGACCGCTCGCATCTGACACATCGACCAGATGAACCAGCAGGCGCGTGCGCTCGATGTGCCGCAGAAACTGCGTGCCCAGGCCAGAACCTGTGTGTGCGCCCTCGATCAATCCCGGAATGTCGGCGACCACAAAACTGATTTCGCTCTTAGGATCGCCCACGGCAACGACGCCGAGATTGGGTTGCAGGGTAGTAAAAGGATAGTCTGCGATTTTCGGCCGCGCGGCCGAGATGCGGGAGATCAGCGTGGATTTACCGACGTTCGGGTAGCCGACCAGGCCAACATCCGCCAGCAACTTCAATTCGAGACGGTAGTTATGTTCTTCGCCGGGACGTCCATCCTCGTGCTCGCGCGGCGCCTGGTGCACTGAAGTTGCAAAGCGAGCGTTGCCGCGCCCACCGCGGCCGCCGCGGGCAATCACTACGCGCTGATCCGGAGCCGAAAAATCGAAAACCTTCTCGCCGGTTTCCTCGTCGTAGACGATCGTCCCGACCGGAACCTTGAGAAGAATGTCTTCGCCTTCGCGTCCGCTCTTGTTCGAACCTTCGCCGTGGCGTCCGCGCTCCGCTTTGTATTCGGGATTGAAGCGGAAATGCACCAGCGTGTTATGCCGCTCGCTGGATTCCATAATCACGTCTCCGCCTTTGCCGCCGTCGCCGCCGGAAGGACCGCCGCGCGGAACATATTTCTCGCGACGGAAGGCCATGCAGCCATTGCCGCCGTCGCCGGCTTTGACCCGAATTTTTGCTTCGTCGATGAACATGGCTAGATAGACGTGGTTACGCTAAGAATATGCTTGTCATCCCGAGCGTAGCGAGGGACCTTGGTTTCTGCTCGCGCCATCACTGTCGGCGCCGGGAGCAAACACCAGGATCCCTCGCTTCGCTCGGGATGACAGCCTAGTCCAGAACAGCCTGCAAAACAAAAAGCCTCGTCCCGAAGGCGAGGCTGTGTGGCGCGGGCGTCCCCGCCCGCGACTGCCGGGGGTGTGCGCGAACTACTCCGCGACTTCCATCGGCTCGACCATGACGAATTTGCCCATCGAGCCCTTGTTCAGGAACTTGATGCGTCCAGTGATCTTGGCAAACAGAGTATCGTCTTTGCCACGGCCGACGTTCAACCCTGGTTTCACGCGAGTGCCGCGCTGCCGCACAATGATCGTCCCGCCGGGCACGATCTGCCCGCCGAATGCCTTGAATCCCAGCCGCTGCGCGTTCGAGTCGCGGCCGTTTCGTGAAGTGCCCTGTCCTTTTTTATGTGCCATAGTTCCTCGGAAAGTAGCGCCGGCGTCCCGCCGGCTGTCGCGAGGGCATCTTGCCCTCGAAGCCTATTTCTTCTTCGATGCAGTCTTCTTAGCAGCGCTCTTCTTCGGCGCAGCCTTCTTCTTGGCATGCCCCTTCGCGGTCTTCACTTCAGTCTCGTGTTCTTCCTCATGTGCTGCGGCGGCCTTCTTCGGCTTGGGCTGTTTCTTCTCCAATGCAGGAGCCTTGAAGCTCTGCCCGTCAAACGCGATCTCAGTAATGCGGACGGCAGTGTAGGACTGCCGGTGCCCGCGCAGCTTCTTATACTGCTTCTTGCGCTTGTAATGGAAAACCAGAATCTTCGCGCCGCGTCCTTCTTCTACGAGTTCGCCGACCACTCGCGCTCCCGCTTGCGGCTTGCCGATCTGGCCTTCTCCGCCCGACACCGCCAGTATTTCGGGAAACTCCACCTGGCCATCGGTACCCGTAGCCAGCTTCTCCACTCGAATCACGTCTCCGGGCGCCACCCGGTACTGCTTGCCGCCGGCGCGGATAACCGCGTACATACGTCTGCCTCCGTCAAAATATCGTGAAAGTCAGCCTCCGCCGAACCCATGCGCACACGGGCGCAACTCCTGGGGTCCGCAGAACTTCGCGGTAAACTTCCCGCCGAACATCTTGCTGAATTTCTTCTGCTTGCTGTGTTTTCCGCCGCGGCGCTTGAAGCCGGAGCGAGCCTCCCCAGAACGGGTCGGCGAGTACAGGCAAACTCAACTATTCTAGCGTGCGCTGTGGAAATCGGTCAATGTGAGCTTGGCGGAGGGTAGTAGCTGTTTTGATTATTTCGCGTGATGCAGTTGGTGCCGGAGGGTTTCCACGACGAGACCGATCAGCGCATAAGTAACGGCATTGGCCGCCAGAACCTCATATAGGCTAATTGGGTAATGCTTGCCGGCTATCGCCACGGGGCAGGTTAAACACACGAGGGTCCAGACATCCCGCATTCGTTCGTTTGTAGACGGGAAGGTTACGAAGGCAAAAATCGCCCAGAAGCCCGCAACTAGAAAGCCTGCACTCGCCCACATGGCAACTCGGTATTTCATGGCGGCGCTCCTAGTCATCATCATTCTACGACTTTCCGCTCGCGAAGCGTAAATGTTGAGGACGGGGGCAGTGGGCTGTTTTTAATTTTCAAGACAGCCCGTGGCCTTTGCGGATTACTGCTCGCTGTGCGAGAATGCCGCCAAATCTTCGGATCAATTCAGAGAGGACCCCAACCATGAAGCGCCTTTCGCTTCTGCTGTGCCTGTTTGCTCTCACTCTTTCCGCCATCGCGCAGTCGCCCAAAGCAGCGGCGAAGAAGGCCGCAATCCCGGCCGCTCCCGACAAGGCTTACCTGCAGAAAATCTGGGATAACTGGGCCACACTCGACCCGGCTAGCGTGGCTAAGTTCTATGCCGGCGGCCCGCACACCTTCTTTGACATTGCTCCGTTGAAGTACGGGAGCTGGGACGAATATGCCGCGGGCTCGAAGGCTCTCGTGTCGGAGTACAAGAGCGCGGCGTTCACGCTGAATGATGACGTGGCGATCCATCCCCATGGAGACCTGGTCTGGGCTACAGCAACGGTGAAGGAAGAGATGACGTCGAAAGCCGGCAAGGTCGAGATGGGCAACTTCCGCTGGACCGTGGTCTTCGAGAATCAGGACGGCAAGTGGCTGATCGTTCACGAACACGTCTCCGAACCTTTGCCGTAGCACGACTTCCTGACCCAGGATCTTCCTCCGGCGGGCGGGCGATTACCTCTGTAATCCCCAGTAACCGCAGTTCTCTTGCAGAAACAACTCCGCTGCGCCAGTGTTACTACAGTTGAGCGTTTGTCTGGAACGCTGGGGAGATTTTCATGCGCAACCGAATCGTCGTTGTCACTTCGCTTTTCCTGTTCTCCATCGCCAGTTGGAGCCAGCAACAGCCCGCCGCAAGCAGCGCCCCTGCGGGCGCGCAGCAAAGCATGCCGGGGATGGATATGTCGGGTCATGACATGTCGAACATGCCGATGAAAGACGTGCCCATGGGCGATAACGACGCCAGCGCGCACGCCATGGATTCCATGGAAGGGCACATGGATATGGGCCCGCACATGAAGATGACGGCCCTGCGCCCGGCGAAGCCGGGCGATGCCGAGCGCGCCAAAGAAGTGGTGGAGGAAGCGCGCAAAGCCTCCGAGCATTACATCGACTACCACGTTGCGCTGGCAGAGGGCTTCAAGATTTTCCATCCCGAATTTCCCCAGAAGATGTATCACTTCACAAACTACCGCTACGCTATGGAAGCGGCTTTCCATTTCAACCCCAAACACCCGACGTCGCTGCTGTATGAAAAGCATGGCGACGACTACAAGCTGATTGGCGTGATGTACACCGCGCCCAAACGCCTGACCGAAGATGAACTGGACCAGCGCATTCCGCTCAGCGTGGCGCAATGGCACGAGCACGTGAACTTCTGCCTCGCACCTCGGGATCGTCGCGGCGAAGGATTCGGGCCGCATCCGCAATTCGGTTTAAAGGGATCGATCGCCACGCAGGAAGCCTGCGATGCCGCGGGTGGAACTTTCTTTCCCGTGGTCTTCAACTGGATGGTGCACGTCTACCCGTTCGAAAAAGATCAAGCCAACATCTGGTCAGTCGAACGGCAGCACGGCGACGCCGATTAAGCCTTGCGGTGCGGACGATCTCGCCCGCTTGCCGGCAGCGTGCAGAAAAGCTCGCGGGCATGAGTGCCCGCGCCATACGTGCTGTTTGTTTGCCGACAAACGCCGCCTAAAAACACGGTCAGCTACTGACACCAGAGAATACGAAGACGGCCCAGCCAGACAGAACACGCCGCAGCTGTTCCATTCCTGTAGAAAACACATTTAGCTTTTCCTTCACTTCATTTTTTCTTGCTACCGGAAGTGTGCACTCCTCGTCCAAACACCTGTAATCGAAAATGTGGAACTTTTGGTGAAACGGCTCCGTAGTAGAAGAAGCGGTCGGCCGGAACAGAGGTAAGGCTGGCGGCATGGTTTAACGCAGATTTTTGCGGGGTTCGGGGATTCTCTCCTACTCGGTTTGGCGGCCCAGAGGAGAAAACCCCCGGTGCACAGCGCGACCGGCCCAGCGGATTATCGGCTGAGCTTATCGGCTGAACCCCAACCGCTGCATTGTAGGCGATTCGCGGCAAAACACAATGGTTTTCTCGCGCAAGTCGTGAACCGGGCCGCCCCAACCGTTCTCCGACGAGATTCGGGGAAGAAAAA